>NZ_JBEZWX010000019.1:0-127967 GCF_040637635.1 Streptomyces sp. NPDC028635
TTGACCCCGCGGATGACGGCCTGCTCGGCCTCCGGGCCGAAGTCCTTGTCACCGATGGTGAACGACAGCTGGACGCGGGCGCTCAGGTCGCGGGTACGCGATGTTCTCCGACGTGGAGGCAGCCAAGAGCTTCTACGGCGACGTCCTCGGCTGGACCTTCGGCGAGGCGTCGTCGGAGTACGGCAACTACACCCAGGCCTACGCCGACGGCAAGGCCGTCGCCGCGGTCGTCCCGCCGATGCAGGGGCAGGAAGGCCAGTCCGCGTGGTGCCTGTACCTCGCCTCGCCGGACGCCGCCGCGACCGCCGCGAAGGTCCGTGAGCACGGCGGCGAGGTGCTGATGGAGCCGATGCGGGTCGGCGACTTCGGCACCATGGTCCTCGCGCGCGAGCCCGGCGGCGCCGTGTTCGGCGTGTGGCAGGGCGGCACGCACGAGGGCTTCGAGGCGGCGCCGCAGCAGCCAGGCGCCTACTGCTGGGCGGAGGTGTTCACCCGGGACCCGGACCGGACCGACGCGTTCCTGACGGCGGTCTTCCCCTACCGGGCCAAGCAGTTGCAGGACGACGCGGTCGACTTCCGTATGTTCGACGTCGGGGAGGACACCGTGCTCGGCCGGATGAGGATGGGCGAGGAGTTCCCGCCCGAGATCCCGTCGTACATCAACGTCTACTTCACGGTGAGCAACTGCGACGAGGCCGTCGAGAAGGCCACCAAGCGCGGCGGTGTGCTGCGTTTCGGCCCGATGGACAGCCCCTTCGGACGCTTCGCCGCGCTGAGCGACCCGCAGGGAGCCTCCTTCTCGGTGATCGACATCACCACCACGGCAGGCGAGATGCCGCAGACCGCGGACGTCACCTAGCCACGGGAGGACCGCGGGCCGGCGCATGGCATGATCGGGCGCATGCGTGAACGAGTGGTGGCGGCCTGCGACGGGGCGTCGAAGGGGAACCCCGGACCGGCGGCCTGGGCCTGGGTGGTGGCCGACGACGCCGAGGTCCCGGCCCGCTGGGAAGCGGGGCCGCTCGGGCGGGCCACCAACAACGTGGCCGAACTGACCGCGCTGGAGCGGCTGCTCGCCGCCACCGACCCGGGCGTGCCGCTGGAGGTCCGCATGGACTCCCAGTACGCCATGAAGGCCGTCACCACCTGGCTGCCCGGCTGGAAGCGCAACGGCTGGAAGACCTCGGCCGGCAAGCCCGTCGCCAACCAGGAACTGGTCGTGCGCATCGACGAGCTGCTGACCGGCCGCGAGGTCGAGTTCCGCTATGTGCCCGCCCACCAGGTCGACGGCGACCCGCTGAACGACTTCGCCGACCGGGCGGCGAGCCAGGCGGCGAGCGTCCAGGAGGCCGCGGGCAGCGCCCTCGGCTCGCCGGAGCCGCCGGCCGCGCCGGACGCCCCGTCCGCAGGCGGTCCGCGCCGGCGCACCGGCGGAGGCAAACCCGCCCGCACGGCCAAGGGCTCCTCGTCGTCGCGCACGATCAAGGCCAAGTTCCCCGGCCGCTGCGCGTGCGGACGCGGCTACGCGGCCGGCGAGCAGATCGCGAAGAACGCCCAGGGCTGGGGCCACCCCGAGTGCCGGGAGGCGGCCGCGGGCTGACGGGCGGAGGCCGGACGGCCGGGGGCTCACGCTCACTGGACAGGCGGGACGGCGTAAAAGCGACCTTCCCGACTGCTACCCTGCGCTGTCGAACGACTGCGTCGGGTAATTCAAGAGGTGCGCGTGAAGGTCGCCTGCATCGGCGGCGGGCCCGCCGGGCTCTATCTGTCGATCCTGCTCAAGCGGCAGGACCCCGCCCACGACATCACCGTCCACGAGCGCAACCCGGAGGGTTCCACCTACGGCTGGGGCGTGACGTACTGGCGGAAACTGCTCGACCGGCTCCACGTCCACGACCCCGAGTCCGCGCGCGAGGTCGAGGCCGCATCCGTGCGCTGGAACGAGGGCGTCGCCCATGTCGGCGACCGGCTGACCAGGCAACCCGGCGACGAGGGCCACGGCATCGGCCGCCACCGGCTCCTGCACATCCTCGCCGGCCGCGCCCGCGACCTCGGCGTTCGACTGGAGTTCGAGTCCGAGGTCCGCGCCGACGACCTGCCCGACGCCGATCTGGTGGTGGCGGCCGACGGCGTCCACAGCGTCCTGCGCACCCGTCACGCCGGCCACTTCGGCTCACACCTCACTCCGGGTCGCAACCGCTACGTGTGGCTCGGCACCACCCGCGTCTTCGACTCCTTCACCTTCGCCTTCGTCGAGACACCGCACGGCTGGATCTGGTGCTACGGCTACCCCTACGGCCCCGGGCACAGCACGTGCGTCATCGAGTGCGCCCCGGAGACCTTCACCGGCCTCGGCCTCGACCGCTGCGGCGAACCCGACCGGCTCGCCCTGCTGGAGAAGCTCTTCGCGCAGATCCTGGACGGCCACCGGCTCATCGGGCGCCCAGCGGGCGAGGGCGGCAGCCCCTGGACGACGTTCCGCACCCTCACCAACCGCACCTGGCACCGCGGCAACCTCGTCCTGCTCGGCGACGCCGCGCACACCACCCACTACTCCATCGGCGCCGGCACCACCCTCGCCCTGGAGGACGCCATCGCCCTCGCCGGCGCCCTGCGTGAGCACCCGGCCCTGCCGCAGGCGCTCGCCGCCTACGAACGCGCGCGGATGACCGCCCTGCTGCCCGCCCAGAGCGCGGCCCGCTACAGCGCCCGCTGGTACGAGGAGCTGCCCCGCTATCTCCAGCTGCCGCCGGAGCAGATGTTCGCCCTGCTCGGCCAGCGCCACTCGCCGCTGCTGCCGTACGTCCCGCCCCAGCTCTACTACCGCCTCGACAAAGCGGCCGGACAGCTCGACGCGCTGCGCCGCCTCAAGCGCTGGCTCGGCCCGAGGCTCGCCCGGAGCGTGCACGCGCGGGAGCTGGCGGCACGCCGCCCGGCGGACTGAGGAACCCCCCCGGGGCGGCGCCGCGGCGAAGGGAAAGCCTGGGAAAAGGAGGGGGGTGAATTCCCATTCACCGGCTATGGTGAATGGGAATTCACCCTTCTTGGTTACCTGGCCCGTACCCGGCCGCTGGAGTGCTCATGGCGTCGCCCGTACCGATATCCCGGCCGAACGGTCTGCGCGACCGGCTCACCATCCCCGTGCTCGCCTTCGGCGGCATCCTCATGGCCGTCATGCAGACCGTGGTCGTGCCGCTCCTGCCCGACCTGCCCCGGCTCACCGGCGCCTCGGCCGGCGCGGTGTCCTGGACGGTGACGGCGACCCTGCTGTCCGGCGCGGTCCTCAC
The DNA here is from genome assembly GCF_040637635.1 of Streptomyces sp. NPDC028635. Classification (NCBI taxonomy): domain Bacteria; kingdom Bacillati; phylum Actinomycetota; class Actinomycetes; order Kitasatosporales; family Streptomycetaceae; genus Streptomyces; species Streptomyces sp. NPDC028635. Next base: position 3,288 of record NZ_JBEZWX010000019.1, read on the forward strand.
CCCGGTGCTCGGCCGGGCCGGCGACATGTACGGCAAGCGACGCGTGCTGACCGCGGCGCTCGCCCTGATGACCGTCGGCTCGGTCATGTGCGCGCTGTCCTCCGACATCGCTGTGCTGATCACGGCCCGCGCCTTCCAGGGCGCCGCCGCCTCCGTCGTCCCGCTGTCCATCAGCATCCTGCGCGACGAACTGCCGCCCGAGCGCCGCGGCTCCGCGGTCGCGCTGATGAGCTCCACCGTCGGCATCGGGGCCGCGCTCGGGCTTCCGCTGGCCGCGCTCGTCATCCAGTACGCCGACTGGCACACCATGTTCTGGCTGACCAGCGCCCTCGGCGCGGCCGGTGTCACGGCGGTGTGGTGGGCGGTGAAGGAGTCGCCGGTGCGCGAGCCGGGCCGGTTCGACGCCCTCGGCGCGCTCGGGCTGGCCGCCGGCCTGGTCTGCCTGCTGCTCGGCGTCTCCCAGGGCGGCCAGTGGGGCTGGGGCAGCGCGCGGATCACCGGGCTGTTCGCCGCGGCCGTCGTCGTCCTCGCGCTGTGGTGGTGGCACCAGCTGCGCAGCGCGCGACCCCTGGTCGACCTGCGGCTCGCCCTGCGCCCGCGCGTGGGCCTGTCCCATGTCGCCGCCCTGCTGACGGGCTTCGCCTTCTACGCCAACTCCCTGGTCACCGCCCAGCTGGTGCAGGCGCCCAAGGCCACCGGATACGGGCTGCAGCTGTCGATCGTCGCCACCGGCCTGTGCCTGCTGCCGGGCGGTGTGACCATGCTGCTGCTGTCGCCCCTCTCGGCCCGCATCTCCGCCGCGCGCGGCCCCCGCGTCACCCTCGCGCTCGGCGCCGCCGTCATCGCCTGCGGCTACGCGGTGCGCATCGCCGACAGCCGGGACCTGTGGATGATCGTCCTGGGGGCGACGGTCGTCGCCACCGGCACCACGCTCGCCTACTCGGCGCTGCCGACGCTGATCCTGCGCGCCGTGCCGGCCGGGCAGACCGCCTCCGCCAACGGCGTCAACGTCCTGATGCGCACCATCGGCCAGGCCGTCTCCAGCGCCGCCGTGGCCGCCGTCCTCGTCCACCACAGCAGCCCGGTCGCCGGGGCGCCGGTGCCGACCCTGCACGGTTACCTGCTCGCCTTCGCCATGGCGGGCGCCGTCGCCCTCGCGGCCTGCGCGGCGGCCCTCTCCATCCCGGGCGAGGAGGCGGCCGGTGCCGTCCGCCGCGCCCGTGGCGGCACCCGGCCCGACCGGGACCAGACGCCGGCGGGAACATGAGAGATGTGAGCACCTCCTCCCGCACGACGGCGGCGGACTCCGCCGCCGCCCCGTCCGCCCCGCCCCGGCCCCAGGCCGCGGCCCGTCGCGACGCCGAAGCGACCAGAGCGGCCATCCTGAAGGCCGCCCGCCACCTGCTGGCCCGGCACGCGCACGCCGACATCACGCTGAAGGCGGTCGCGGAGCGCGCCGGGGTGAGCGCCCCGCTGATCCTGAAGTACTTCGGGAACAAGGACGCCCTCTTCGCCCGCGTGATGTCCTTCGCCGACGACGCCGAGGCGCTGCTGGACGCCCCGCTCGACGGCCTCGGCCGGCACATGGTGCGGCACGTCGTCGTCAGCCAGCGCGAGCAGGGCGCCGACCCGATCCTGCGCATCGTCTTCGCCCCGCTGCACGGTGAGCACGGCGACGTGCTGCGGGCGAACTTCCGCAGCCAGGTCACCGCGCGGCTCGCGGCGCGGCTGAGCGGCCCCGACGCCGCCCTGCGCGCCGAACTCGCCGTGGCCGCCCTGCTCGGCCTCGGCGTGATGGCCGGCATCGCCCGCGGCGACGAGGTACGCGCCCTGCCGGTCGACGACCTGGCCGCCCGCTACGGCCCGACGATCCAGGCCCACCTCACGCCGCCCGTTCCGGCGGCGGCCGCCGCCCGGTGACACACTGACGCCATGGAAGAGCGCGAATTTCCCAGGTCCGGTCAGCACGCATCGGTCATCGGTCTCGGCACCTGGCAACTGGGCGCCGACTGGGGCGACGTCGACGACAAGGAAGCCCTGACGGTGCTCGAGGCGGCCGCCGAGTCCGGTGTGACCTTCTTCGACACCGCCGACGTCTACGGCGACGGCCGCAGCGAGTCCACCATCGCCACGTTCCTCAGCAGCCGGCCCGACCTGCACGTGGAGGTCGCCACGAAGATGGGCCGCCGCGTCGAGCAGATCCCGCAGAACTACGTCCTGGACAACTTCCGCGCCTGGAACGACCGTTCCCGCCGCAACCTCGGCGTCGACCGCATCGACCTGGTGCAGCTGCACTGTCCGCCCACACCCGTCTACTCCTCCGACGAGGTCTTCGACGCCCTCGACACCCTGGTCGAGGAGGAGCGCGTCGCCGCGTACGGCGTCAGCGTGGAGACCTGCGCCGAGGCGCTGACCGCGATCGCCCGGCCGAACGTGGCGAGCGTGCAGATCATCCTGAACCCGTTCCGTATGAAACCCCTGCGCGAGGTGCTCCCGGCGGCCCGGGAGGCCGGCGTCGGCATCATCGCCCGGGTGCCGCTCGCCTCCGGTCTGCTGTCGGGCAAGTACACCAAGGACACGGTCTTCCCGGCCGACGACCACCGCACGTTCAACCGGCACGGCGAGTCCTTCGATCAGGGCGAGACCTTCTCCGGCGTCGACTACGCGACCGGTGTGGAGGCCGCCGCCGAGTTCGCCGCGCTCGCCCCCGAGGGCTGCACCCCGGCCCAGCTCGCCCTGCGCTGGATCGTCCAGCAGCCGGGCGTCACCACGGTGATTCCCGGCGCCCGTTCGCCCGAACAGGCCCGCGCCAACGCGGCCGCCGCCCGGCTGCCGGAGCTGCCGCCGCAGACCCTCACGGCGATCCGCGACCTGTACGACCGGCGCATCCGGGAGCAGGTCGAGCACCGCTGGTAGACGCCCGTCCGGGCCGGACCGGACACGAACACCGCTTTCCGGGGTACCCGCGTCGGAGACGACACTCGGGTTTCAGCGGGAGGAATGGTGGCGGTCGCCGAAGAGGGGCCGGTCCGGCGCCGGGGGCGCAACGAGACCGAGGAGGAGCGGGCCGACCGGATGTGGGTCGAGCTCATCCAGGAGGTGCGGGTCGCGCAGACCGGCGTGCAGATCCTCTTCGGCTTCCTCCTGACCGTGGTGTTCACGCCCAAGTACGCACAACTGGAGAGCACCGATCAGGCCATCTACATCGTCACCGTGGTGCTGGGCGCGTGCGCGACGGGCGCGCTGATCGGCCCGGTCTCCCTGCACCGCCTGGTCGCGGGCCGCCGGGTCAAACCGCAGGCGGTGCGCTGGGCGTCCCGGCTGACGTTCGTGGGCCTGCTCCTGCTGCTCGCCGCCATGACCTCCTCGCTGCTGCTGATCCTGCGCGTGGCGACGCACGACAGCTACGTGCCCTACCTGGTCTCGGCGGTGGTCGCCTGGTACGTGCTGTGCTGGTTCGTACTGCCGCTGTGGACCCGCCGCCGCTACACCTCACGGTGAGCGCCGGGCCTCCAGCGCCGCCAGCTGCCGGTCGTGCGCCCGCGCCGTCACCAGCACGGCGACGGTCGCGCCGACCAGCGCGCAGAACATGTCCCACTGGGTGTCCCAGACGTCGCCCTGCGTGGCGAGGAAGGCGTCCGCCCCGTGCCCGCCGATCACCGCGGCGATCCACTCGAACATCTCGAAGAGCGCGCTGAACGCGAGGCACGCGCACACCGTCAGCGGCGCCAGCCAGCGGCTGCCGCGCAGCGGCGAGGTACGGCTGAGCAGCTCGCGCACCAGCACCGCCGGCACGAACCCCTGCATCAGGTGCCCGAACCGGTCGTAGGGATTACGGGACAGCCCGAGCGCGTCCCGCACCCAGTCGCCCGGCGGCACCTGGGCGTAGGTGTAGTGGCCGCCGAGCGCGAGCACCAGCGCGTGCGCGGCCAGCAGACAGCACAGCAGGTCCGTGAGCGGGAAGCGGCGCCACACCAGCACGGTCAGCGGCAGCCCGGCGAGCGCCCACACCGTCTCCAGCAGCCACGTCGTACGGTCGTACGGCGCCCACCCGGACACCACGAGCCCCGCGACCACCACGCCGGCGAGCAGCACCGGCGGGATCCGGCGCGGCGGCGACGCGGGAGGGGCGGGACGTTTCCTCAGCATGACGGGCTCCTCGTGCGGGGAGCCCCCATCGTGGCCGCGGACGAGCCGCCGCGACATGAGTACGCGTACTCAAGGCCCGGCCGGTCACGGCCCTACCGAGAGCTGGGCCAGGAAGTCGTCGACCCGGACCTCCTCCCGGCCGGGCGGCACCAGCTGCCAGGTTCTGCGCAGGAACGCGGAGACGGCCGGCGCCCAGGCGAACACGACCGCGTGATGGCGCCCCCCGTCCGGGTGGACGTCGCCGAGGAACTCCATGCGCAGCTCGTCGAAGAGCCCCCCGCCCGTGGGGCGCAGGCGCACGTCCCCGACACCGACGGGCCGCCGCAGCCCCTCGCCGAGCATCTCCCGGTCCAGCTGCCAGCGGGCCAGCACCCGGCCCCGGTGGCTGAACACGGCGGTGACGACGAACGGGTCGGCGGCGTCGTAGCTCAGGTGGGCGAGCACGGCGAAGCGTTCCGTGTCGCCCGCCTGCAACTCCACCACGAGCGTCGTGTGAGCGAAGGGGTTCACCAGGTGGGCCTTCCGAGAGGAACGGACGGGAGCCAGCCCCTGGTACCCCCGTGGCGCCGATGATGCTCAGCTACTCGGGTGATTCCCGCGACTGGCACGCAGTGCCGCCAGACAGGAGCCGATCGCCTGCTGCAACTCCTCCAGCCGCGTCAGCATGTCGTCCTCGTAGAAGTCCTCGGCGTCGTCGAAGGTCAGCTCCTCGAACACCCGGGTGGCCCGCTGCAGGCTGCTGTAGAACTTCTGCCGCCGCTCCGTCACCCGCAGGTCCGGGTCGGCCTCCACGGTCTCGGCGACCAGCCCCTTCATCGTGTCGTAGGCCTCGGACGCCCACTCGGCGCTGTCCTCGCCGTCGTCGAGCTCGTCGATCAGGGACAGGTGCCGTTCGGCCTCGCGGCGCACGTCGACCGGCGCCTCGACGGTCTGCCCGGCCGGCGTCCTGATCTGCCCGGACTCGGCGATCTGCCGCACGTAGCCGATGCGGTCCGCCGAGCGGCTCTCGAACGCCACGGCCTTCTTCAGGTCATCGGTGCGCACCACGTCGCGGGCCAGCGCGGCCTGCAGCTCCGGGTCCTCACGCACCCGGTCCAGCAGCGCCTGCTGTGCCGCCCGGGCGGTGGAGGGATCGGCCAGGATCGCGGCGCGCAGCGCGGTGGGGTTCTCCGCCACCTCCAGGGCCTTGGTCGGCCGGATGCCCTCCGCCGCGGCCACCTCGGCGATGGCCGTGCCCCGCTCGGAGGCGGCGCTGCTGCGCGAGACGTAGTAGGCCGGCCACGCGTCGGCGTCCGGCAGTTCCACCTCCTGCCCCAGCCGCAGCGCCTCGAAGTGCGGCACCAGGCCGTCGTCGGCGGCCCGGTCCCAGGCCTTGTAGTAGCGCAGCACCCGCTCCGCCGAGCACCCCGCCAGCTCGGCGAACTCCTTCGCGCTCACCTTCGGCGTCTCCTCGGCGGCCTGCCCGCCCGGGCGCACACTGCGCGCCACCATCAGCGCGAACGCCCACCCGCCGGTGCGCGCGTACGCCCCGAACTCCCGTGCGTCACGGACGACGAGGTCGTCCACGGCTCCCGGCGCGGAAGGGGACGCGGCGGCGGGAGCGGCCCCGGACGCGGGCACCGGCTCGGACACCGGCGGCGACGCGGGCTCGAAGGCCGGCGCGGGCTCGGGCTCGGACGCGGGCGCGGGGACCGCCGCGGGCTCGTGCGCGGCGGTCGGTTCGGACGGGGCGATCGCTCGGGTCACCGGGACACTCCAGAGGGGGCAGGGCCGACGGGTGGGCAGAGCGGAAGCCTATATCCACCCATTGGCCGAGCTTGTACGCACGTGTACCCCATGCGGTGCCACGGCCGCACCGGCTCAGGCGAACGCGTCCCGCAGCGCGGGCAGCAGCGTCTTCTCCGACCAGTCCAGGAACGGCACCTGCGCGTCACCGCCGATCTGCACGAGCGCGATCTCGGTGAACCCGGCCTCGGCATAGGGCCGTACGGCCTCCACGAAGGCCTCCGGATCGTCGCCGCACGGGATCGACTCGGCCACGTCGTCCGGCGTGACGAACTGCGTCGCCGCCTCGAACGAGTCCGGGTGCGGCAGTTCGGAGTTCACCTTCCAGCCGCTGCCGAACCAGCGGAACTGCGCGTGCGCCCGCTTGATCGCGGTGTCCCGGTCGGTGTCGTAGCACACCGGCAGCTGCCCGACCCGCGGCTTGCCCTGCCCGCCGTGCCGGTCGAAGGCCTCCAGCAGGCCCGCCTTGGGCTCCGTCGCGATGACCAGGTCGCCGAGCCGGCCCGCGAGCCGGCAGGACCTCTCGCCGGACACCGCGACACCGATCGCGGGCGGCTCCTCGGGAAGGTCCCACAGCCGCGCCGACTCCACGTCGAAGTGCGTGCCCCGGTGGTTGACGTGGCCGCCCTCGAACAGCGCGCGGATGATCTCCACTGCCTCCTCGAGCATCTCGTGCCGGACGTCCACGGAGGGCCACCCGCCGCCCACGACATGCTCGTTGAGGTTCTCCCCGGAGCCCAGCCCCAGCCGGAACCGGCCCTCGGAGAGCAACTGCAGGGTGGCGGCCTTCTGCGCCACGACCGCCGGGTGGTAGCGGAAGGTCGGGCAGGTCACGTACGTCATGAGCGGAATGCGCTCGGTCGCCTGCGCGGCGGCGCCCAGCACGCTCCACGCGTACGGCGAGTGCCCCTGCGACCGCAGCCAGGGAAAGTAGTGGTCGGACGTCACGGAGAAGTCGAAGCCCGCCTTCTCGGCGCGCACCACGTGGTCGACCAGCTCACGGGGGCCGGCCTGCTCGGTCATCATCGTGTATCCGATTTGCACCATGCGTCACGAGTCCCCGGCAGACGGGCGGTGAAAACGAGGCACCCCTCACGCGGAGGCCCTCTCGACCGTTCGGCGTACACGGAGGCAGGATGCCTCTCATGATCGCGCGTCCGCTGCCTTCGTCCGCTCCCGCCGCCCAGGGTGTCGACGCCGCCGGCGTCGAGGCCTTCCTCGACGCCCTCGACGCCGCGCCGGGCATCGCGCCGCACAGCCTGCTGATCCTGCGCCACGGCCGCCTCGTCGCCTCCGGGTCGTGGGCGCCGTACACCCAGGACCGCCGGCACCTGTTGTACTCGCTCAGCAAGAGCTTCACCGCCACGGCCGCCGCTCTCGCCGCCGCCGACGGGCTGCTGCGGCTGGACGACCCGGTGCTCGCGTACTTCCCCGAGTTCGCTGACGAGGTCACCGATCCACGCGTCCGCGGCATGCTGGTGCGGCACGTGGCGTCGATGGCCAGCGGACATGTCGCCGAGACCCTGGACCGGGCCCGCACCCTGGACCCGGACGACCTGGTCCACGGCTTCCTCCTGCTGCCGCCGGAACGCGACCCGGGCACCGTGTTCGCCTACAACCAGCCGGCCACCTACACGCTCGCCGCCCTCGTGCAGCGGGTGACGGGCCGGCTGCTCACCGACTACCTGCGCCCGCGGCTGTTCGACCCGCTCGGCATCGGCGACGTGGTCTGGCAGCGCGACCGGGCCGGACGCGAGGTGGGCTTCAGCGGTCTGCACGCCACCTGCGACGCCGTCGCGCGCCTCGGGCAGCTGTACCTCGACCGCGGCCGGTGGGAGGGAAGGCAGCTGCTGTCCGAGGCGTGGGTCGCCGAGGCCACCCGCCCGCACATCGCGACCGCCGGCGCCCTGTCCGGCGGCGACTGGGACCTCGGTTACGGCCTGCAGTTCTGGATGTCCCGGCACGGCTACCGCGGGGACGGGGCCTACGGCCAGTTCTGCCTGGTGCTGCCGGAGCAGGACGCCGTGGTCGCCCTGACGTCGGAGAGCGCAAGCATGCAGACGGTGCTCGACCTGGTCTGGAGCCATCTGCTGCCCGCGTTCCGCCCCGGACCGCTGAAGGACCGGGACGGAGCCGACGCGGCCCTGCGCGAGCGGCTCGCACACCTGGCGCTGCCCGCGGCACCCGGCAAACCCGCGCCGCCGGAGCGCGCGGACACCTGGGCGGGCGCCGTGTTCGCCCCGCAGGGCGGCCGCTGCGCGGACCAGCCCGGCCTCACGTCCGTGTCGGTGACCGCCGAGGAGGACGGCTGGACGCTCACGCTCACCGAGGACGGCCGGGGACTGCCGCTGCGCCTCGGTGACGGCGGGTGGGCGGTCGCCGAGGAGCCGCTGCCGACCGCCGTCAGCGGCGGCTGGACGGACGCCGGCACCCTGGCCGTGGACGTGGCCTTCCTGGAGACCCCGCACTCGTTGCGCCTGACCTGTTCGCTCCCGGAGCGGACGTTCACCGCCCGCTGGCACACGACGCCCCTGGTGCCCGGCGTGCCGCTGCGCAGGATGCGCGCACCCGGCGCGTCATTCTGAGGCGGGACGGAACGTGCGCAGGACGACCTCCTGCGCCTGACGCAGGCCGGTCTCGTCCCAGTCGGCCGCGGGGGCGGTCAGGCGCAGCGAGAAGCCCCGGCCGCCGCCCAGCAGGACACCCCGGCCGAAGGTGCGCACCCGCGTCCCGCCGTCCGTCACCAGCCACTCCATGTCGGCCGCCCGGCGGCCCTGGTACGTCGTCGCGCGGATCGGCCCGATCCGCCGGTAGCCGCCCGTGGCCCGCAGCCCGGGCTCCACGTCGTCCCGCCAGACGGCGACCGGGTCCGCGCCGACGCGCTCGCTGTAGGTCACGGCGAGCGTACGCGGATCGCCGGTCACGCCGAACACGACCCGGTACGCCCGGTCCTGCCCCCGCGAGGTGCGCAGCCGCCCCCAGCCGGCCGGCAGCGCCACCGAGAACCCCTCCGGCGCCCGGTACAGCCGGTAGCCGGACGGCAGCCCCGGCGCCGGGGTGCCGGACGGCCGGGGAACCGTGACCGTCGCGCTCGCCGCGGCGGAGGGGAGCGGTGGCGGTGCGGCGTCCGGGGAGCCCGGCCCCCGCCGCAGGGCGAGCGCCAGGGCGGCCAGGGCGACGACCGCGACCGCGGCCCCCACCACGACGTACCGCCGCCACGAGGGCGGGCCGGCGTGCCAGGCGGCGTAGGCCAGGCGCAGCCGGGGCGCGGGCACACTCGGGGCGATCGCGTCCGGATCCTCGTGCAGCACGCGGGTGAGCGCCTCGCGGACGACCGCACGCGACAGGCGTTCCCGGGAGTTCTTGCGCAGCAGCCCCTGCACCACGCGCGCCAGCGGCCCGCAGCGCACGGGGGTGCGCAGCGGCAGCCGGTCCACGGCCCTCAGTGTGGCCTCCGGCCGCTCGCGCTCCCGGAACGGCGGCCGGCCCTCGACCATGGTGTACAGCAGCGCACCGAGCGCCCACAGATCGGCGGCCGGTGAGATCCGCTCGTCGCGCGCCTGTTCCGGCGAGGCGTACGACGGTGCCGCGACCCGCGGAGCCAGGGTCGCGCCGGCCAGCCCGAAGCCGGTGACCGCGACGGGCGCGTGCTCGCGCACGAGGACCTGGCCGGGGCTCAGCTCACCATGGGTGACGCCCTCCCCGTGCGCGGCCTCCAGCACGTCCAGCAGCTCCAGGGCGATGCGTGCGGCCCGCACCGGGTGCAACGGCCCGTCCTGGGCGAGGAGTTCGCCCAGCGGCGTGCCCGCGGTCCACTCCGTCACCGTCCACAGGTCTCCCGCCTCGTACACGGCGTCGACGACCACCGGGACACGGCCGGGGCACAGCCGGCTCATCGTCTCGGCCATGCGCACGACGCGGCCGGTGGTCCGGCGCGCCTGCTCCCGCTCGCCGGCCTCGCTGCCGGTGTCCGGCAGCCCGGTCCGGGTGAGCAGGCGCGGCTGTCCGGCGGCCAGGTCCTCGCCGTACCAGCAGACCCGGTTGGTCTCCTCGTGGACGACGTCCAGGAGCCGGTACCGTCCGGCGACCAACGCCTGCGTGGAGCTGTCCGCTGTGCCCATGGTCATCCCTCGCTGCACCCCGGTTCACCCGTTTCCCTGAGGTACGGCGACCGGGGCGAGGTCCGTTCAACGCGGCCCGCATTCCTGTCCTTCGTTCAAAAGCCGGGGTGCGACGGGGCGACCGAGGTGATCCCGCGGGTGCGGCAGGCTCCGGCGCGCCCGGAGGGGCGGGACGCAGGGGTCCGCCCCGACCCAGGGGGGAGTGGGCCGGGGCGGCGTATGGTGCTGCCCTTCAAGACGCCGGATCACCCGAGGGGGTTGCTCCGGACGTCGGGAGAACCGGCCTGCGCCTCATCGGCGAGCGGCCGGACCCGCGCCCGAGGCGGCGTCCTCCGGCCGTTCCGCCACCGCGGCCTGCCGCCGGCTCTTCGCCGGGGCGCCGCAGAAGGCCGACTCCAGCGTGCGCAGCATCGTCGTGTGCACGGCCGCGTTGTTGGAGGTGTCGGCCAGCGCGGCGAGACTGCGCCGACCGTCCGCGGAGGTGAACGCGTAGCTGTAGTAGCCCTGCACGGCCCCCGTGTGCCCGTACACCGACACCCCGCAGGACAGGTCGCGGCGGCGCAGCCCGAGGCCGTACGCCTGCCCGGTGCCGGCCGGCACCCAGCTGCGCATCTGCCGCAGTTGCGCGACGGAGGTCAGCCTGCCGCGCAGCAGCGCCGAGTAGAAGGTGTTCAGGTCCCGGGTGCTGGAGATGATCGCACCCGCGCTCTGCGCCCACGACACGGTCTGCCGGGTGGCGTCGACCAGTGCGGTACCCGGCGCGTCCGGGGTGAGGTAGCCGCGGGCGTACCGGCCGGGCAGCGCGGTGCCGGGGTGCACGTAGAACGTGTCGCGCAGCTTCAGCGGTGTGAAGATGCGGTCCTGGTAGGCGGTGGCCACGGGGCGGCCGGTGAGCTTCTCCACCAGCATCCCGGCCACCACGAAGTTGGTGTTGGAGTACGCGTAGGCGCCCCCGGGCCTGCCGGTCGGGGCGTGCCGCAGCGAGCGCTCCACCAGCTGGCGGTAGGTGAACACCTTGGTGCGCACGGCCTCGAAGCCGGGCACCGTCCGCGCGAACATGTCGTTGGTGTAGTCGTACAGACCGCTGCGGTGGCTGAGGACGTGCCGGACGGTGATCCGGCGGTCGGGCAGCAGCCCCGGCAGGTAGTGGTCGACGGACGCGTCCAGGTTCAGCTTGCCCTCGTCGGCCAGTTGCAGCAGGACCACGGCCGTGAAGGTCTTGGTGATGCTGCCGACGCGGAAGCGGTCGGTGTCCGCGAGGGCCCGCTTGGTGGCCCGGTCGGCCACGCCCACGGACGCGGTCAGCACCGAGCCGCCGTCGTCGATCCGGGCCGTCGCGCCCGGAGCGCCCTGCCGCCCGGCGGTGCGCAGGACCTCGCGCAGCCCGGCGAGGTCGGGCCGCGGCAGGGCGGCCGCCGGTGCGGCGGGATGCGCGGGGCGCGCGGTGGCGGCGTGTGCCGGGACGGTCAGCAGGGACAGCACGACCGCCCCCAGTGCCGTACCTCTGCGCAGTGCTGCTGGGATCATCCGAGGCCTCTCGTTTCCGTCACGTCGCTGTGCTGGGGCCACAACTGACCGTCCGTCGGAAACGGGACGGCGTGGCCGCGCACAGTATCGCGGCGAAAATCAAGAAAAGCGACAATCCGGGCGCACGTCCGGTGGTGGGTCCTGGAGGTGACGGCAGCGGGTCACGGGCCTGAGGACGGCGGCTCATGGACGGGACGGCTGACGGAGCTGACGACGGCGACCGCGTCAGCAGAACAGGCGCCTGAGGACGGTCAGGGCGTGCGCGGCTCGGGCGCCAGCAGCCCGTCGCGGTAGGCGATCGCCACCGCCTCCGTACGGCTCGCCGCACCCAGCTTGGCCAGGATGTTGGAGACGTGCACGCTCGCCGTCTTGCCGGTGATGAACAGCTCCTCACCGATCTGGCGGTTGCTGCGGCCGAGAGCGAGCAGCCGCAGCACCTCCCGCTCACGCGCCGTCAGCGGCGAGAGCCCGGACGGCCCTTCGGCGCTCGGCGTGTCGCCCAGCCGGCCACGCCGGATCAACGTGTCGACCCGCTCCAGCAGCGGCGCGGCCCCCAGCCGTACGGCCGTCTCCCGCACCTCGCCGGCCTGCACCGCGGCCTCCGCGCGCCGGTCCTCCGCGAGCAGCGCCTCAGCCCACCGCAACCGGCACCGCGCCTGCTCGTACACCTCGCCGTAGCCGAACGCGGCCACCGCCTTCTCCCAGGCCGCCGCGTCCGGTCCGACGACCGCCCGGGTCCACTCGGCCTCGGCGCGCGCCAGCCACGCCTGGCCTTCCGGCCCCTGCGGCGGCCCCGCCTCGCTGTGTCCGGCCACCCGCCGCGCCGGCTCCACCAGCTCGCTCGCCACTTCCGCCCACCGCCGCGCCCCCGCGCCGTCACCGGCCGACCGCAGCGCGGCGGCCTTGTCGGCGACCGCGGACAGCGCCAGCGCGAGCAGCCGCACCGCCACATCCGGGAGGGCGCCCGCCTCGTCGGAGAGCGCCGACACCGTGGCGCGCGCCTGCTCCACCGCCGCCTCGGCATCGCCCCGCCACGCCGCCTCGTCGGTCAGCACGATCCCCGCGACCAGCGTGGCCATCCAGTCGAACGGACCCTTGAGCAGCGCCCGCGCCCGCCCGGCGGCCCCCGCGTCACCGCGCGCCAGCGCCACGTACAGCGCCGGCCCCGCCGTGTAACCGCCCGCCGACGGCACCGCCTCGGCCTCCGCCGCCGCCCGCAGGCACTCGTCCCAGCGGCCCAGCGTGTACAGCACCAGCTGCTGCAGATACTGCATCTCCAGCGGATACGGCGACGACAGCAGCCCGGCGTCGCGAGCGCGTGCCAGCCCCTCCGCCGCCCACGGCACGCTCTCCTCGAAGGCGCCCGCCTCGAAGCAGCCGACCGCGAGATGGAACAACGCCCGCATCTCCACCGGGGCGTTGCCCGCGCCCCGGGCCAGCTCCCGGGCCCGTACCAGCCGTTCGCGTCCCTCGGCCGTACGCCGCGCACCGCCCTCCAGACCCACCAGCGAGATCAGCAGATCGGCCTGCGCGTCCGCCACCCCCAGCTGCTCCGCCGCGGACAGCGCCCGCCGCGCCACCCGCGACGCGGCCGTCGTCTCGCCGACCTCACGGGCCGCCATCACATGGGTCGCCGCCGCCCACACCCACGTACGCGTCGGCGGCTCCTCGGGGATCAGCGCGAGCGCCTCGCTGCTGTAGGCGAAGGCGGCGGTGAGATTGTCGACCGTCAGCAGGTTCCCGGCGAGCGTGTAGCGCACCCGGGCAGCCAGCTCCGAGTCCGCGTCCTGCCCGATCCCGGCGAGCGCCGCCCGGGTCAGCGCGACCGCGCGGTGCGCCTCGCCCGCGTGCACGGCCGCCGCCGAGGCGCGCAGCGTCAGCGTGATCCGGTCGCTGCCCTCACCGGCCGGCCGGGCGGCGCCGTCCACCGCGGACCACAGGTCGAGGGCCGTCTCCAGATGCCGCAGCTCCTCCGCCGGCGCACCGACGCGCCGGGCGTGGTCGGCGGCCTCCAGCGAGGCGGCGAGCGCCTCGGGCAGATGGTGGCTCTCGCGCCAGTGGTGGGCGCGCTCCGCCGCACTCTCGCCCGAGCCGCCGCGCCCCGCCAGCAGCCGCGCGAACGTGCCGTGCAGGCGCGCCCGTTCACCGGGCAGCAGGTCGGCGTAGACCGCCTCACGGATCAGCGCGTGCCGGAAGGTGTACGTCTCCCCGTCGCCGGGGACCAGCAGCTGGCGGCCGACGGCCTCGCGCAGCGCCGCCTCCAGCGTGTCCTCGGACAGCCCGACCGCCTCCCGCAGCAGGTCGTGCTCCACCCGGCGTCCGGCGACGGCGGCGGTGCGCAGGACCTGCTGCGCGGTCTCCGGCAGCTGCTCCACCCGGATCAGCAGCACGTCCGCGAGGGCGCTCGGCACGCCCTGCGCCTGCGTACCGGTGGCGGCGAGCAGCTCCTGCGCGTAGAAGGCGTTGCCCTCGGCGCGCTCCACGATCGTGCGCATCGTGCCGTCCGGCAGCGGTCCGCCGCGCAGCGTCCGCAGCAGCCGGGTCATCTCGGCGTCCGGCATGGGCCGCAGCTCCAGCCGCTCCACCGCCGGCAGCCGCACCAGCTCCGCCAGCAGCGGCCGCAGCGGATGGCGCCGGTGCAGGTCGTCGGAGCGGTAGGAGGCGAGGACCGCCAGCCGGGGTCCCGGTGCGCCCAGCGCGCCGCGGGTCAGCAGGAACCGCAGCAGGTCCCGGGAGGACTGGTCGGCCCAGTGCAGATCCTCCAGGACGAGCAGCAGCGGGGTGTCCTCGGCGAGCCGGGCGAGCAGCGCGGCCATGCCCTCGAACAGCCGCAGCCGGGCGTCCGCGTCCCGCCCGGGGTCGCCCCCGCGCGCCTCGCCGCCGCCGCGCAGCCGCTCCACCGCGGCGTGCGCGGCCAGATGCGGGGCCAGCCGCTCGTCCCCGGCGATCCGGCCCAGGATCTCCGTGAACGGCAGATACGGCAGGCCGACGTCGCCGAGGTCCACACAGTGCCCGGTGAGCACGCGCATGCCCTGCCCGGCCGCGTGCCCGGCGACCTCGTCCAGGAGCCGGGTCTTGCCCACCCCGGCGTCCCCGGCCACCACCACCGCCCGCGCCTCACCGGCGCGGGCGCGCTCCAAGGCGCCGAGGAGCCGGGTCAGTTCCCGGTCCCGGCCGACGAGCGGCGAGGTGAAATCGGTCTGCGACACGGACCAATCCTGGCACGCACCAGTGACAACCCGGCCCCCACCGGGCGCCCCGGCACCGCCCGGCAGCGACCGCGTCGCGCGAAGGGCACCCGACCGCAGCGTCTGCGCCCTGCGGGCGGGGCGCAGGGGTGGCGTCTGCGCCGAGCTGGAGACGCGTCCGTCAGCGACTGCGCCGTGCAGGTGGGGTGGGGCCCGGGGTGGCGTGTGCGTCGTGTCGGGCGGGGCGGGGGGGTCTGCGGTGGCGTGTGCGCCGTGCCGGGCGGGGGAGTGGGGTGGCGTGTGCGTTGTGCGGGGCGGGGGGTCTGGGGCGGCACGTGCGCGCCCCCGGAGGGAGGTCAGCGCCGCGCCGACGCCCCGGACCGCAGGTCACCGGCGTCCACGTCCCCGACCGCACGTCACCGGCGTCCACGTCCCCGACCGGAGGTCACCGCGCCGTCCACGCCCCCCGACCAGAGGTCACCGCAGTGTCCGGGCCCAGTCTGCCGGTACCCGGCCCGCCGGTCCCGGGGCGGGCTGGTTCTCGGGGTGGCTGTGCGGGGGAGCGAGGGCGGGGCCGCTGTCGTACAGCTCATCGGTGGCGTAGTTCCAGAACCACTCCTCGCCCGGCTCGTAGCTCTGCACCACCGGATGTCCCGTCGCGCGGAAGTGCGCGGTGGCGTGCCGGGCGGGGGAGGAGTCGCAGCAGCCGATGTGCCCGCACTGCGCACAGCGCCGCAGGTGGAACCACCAGCCGCCCGCGGCCTCGCACTCCGCACAGCCGGTGCCGCTCGGCGCCGCGGTCGGGTCGATGCCGTCGGCCTGGGTCATTCCGCCTCCTCGGGTGGGGTGTCGGGTTCCGCCGCGGTGAGCGGCAGCAGCACCCGGAACCGGGTGTCACCGGGCTCGGAGTCCACCTCGATGCCGCCGTGGTGCTTGTTGACCACGATCCGCCAGGAGATGTCCAGACCAAGACCGGTGCCCTCGCCGACCGGCTTGGTGGTGAAGAAGGGGTCGAAGATGCGGTCCCGGATCTCCGGCGGCACGCCCGGACCGGTGTCGCGGAACTCCACCAGCAGCCGGTCGTTCTCCCTCGCCGTCCGCACGGTCAGCGTGCCCTCGGCGCCGGTGTCGTGGATCGCGGCGACGGCGTTGTCGATCAGGTTCGTCCACACCTGGTTCAGCTCCGCCGGGTAGGCGGGGATCCTCGGCAGCGTACGGTCGTAGTCCTTGACGACCTTGATCCCGTCGCCGATCTTGCCCGACAGCATCAGCAGCGTGCTGTCCAGCAGCTCGTGCACGTCGGCGACCTGATAGGGCGCGCGGTCCAGCTGCGAGTACTGCTTGGCCGCGTCGACGAGGTGCGAGATACGGGTGGTCGAGTCCTCGATCTCGTCCATCAGCAGCTCGGTCTCGACGGTGTAGTTCAGCCAGCCGATCGCGCCGGGAAGGACGTCCGGCTCGACGGCGGCAGCGACCTGCTCCAGCCAGTCGACGTCGAGCCCGGCCTGCACGAACGTCGGCGCGACGCGCCAGCCGTCCGGGATGTCGTGGTCGTCGAGCCAGTCGCTGAGCGCGTCCTCCCGGTCGGCGGCCTCCAGCGGGCTGAGCGCGGGCGCCTTGCCGACGCGTTCCGCGGTGCGCTCCTGGATCTCGATCAGACCCGCGAGGACCTCGCGCGGATAGGGCCCCGAGGAGATCACGGCGAGCTTGTGCCGCATCTTCGCGACCCGCTCGCGCAGGGTCGCGGTGGCCCGCACCGCGGCGGCCGCCGGGTTGTTCAGCTCATGGGTGAGCCCCGCGGACAGCGAGCCGAGCGCCAGCAGCCGCTCCCGCTGCCCGATGGTGCGCTGTGTGGCCTTCGACCCGAAGAACAGGCCCTCCAGGAGGTGGACCGCCATCGGGAACCACTCCTGCATGACACTCGCGAACGTGTCGGCCGGCAGCACGAAGAACCGCGTCGGCTCGGTCACCCGCATGGAGTTGTTGTAGACCTGCTGCACCCGGTCACCCAGGTAGGCCTGCATGGCGCCCGCGTACACCCCGGGCTGCGAGGTCCGCGTCACCTCCACGTCCTCGGCGCCGACCCGGCGCGACAGCACCACCGTGCCCTCGACCATCACGAAGAAGCAGGTCGCGGGGTCCCCCTCGGCGTACACCGGGCCGGGGTCGAACAGCTCCACCCGGCCCTCGCTGCACAGCCGGCCCAGCTGCTCGGGGGAGAGCTTCTCGAACAGGAACAGCGAGCCGATCTCCGCCGGGCTGCACGGCACCGGCCGCCCGCTCACGACTGCTCCAGGTAGCGGTGGACGAGCATCACGGCCATGGCTCCCTCTCCGACGGCGGACGCGACCCGCTTCGCGGACTCCGCGCGCGCGTCGCCCGCGACGAACACGCCCGGCACATTGGTCTCCAGGTGGTACGGCGGCCGGTCCAGCTCCCAGCCCGCCGGCGGCCGCCCGTCGGGGGTGAGGTCGGGGCCGGCCAGGATGAACCCGCGCTCGTCGCGCAGCACCGTCCCGTCCAGCCAGTCGGTCAGCGGGGCGGCGCCGATGAACACGAACAGCCAGCCCGCGTCGACCTCCTCGCGCTCCCCGGTGTCGACGTCCCGCAGGGTGAGCCGCTCCAGCCGCCCCTCGCCGTGCGCGGCCTCGACGACGGTGCGGGGGCGCACCACGATGTTGGGCGCCTCCTCGATCTGCTGGATCAGGTAGTGCGACATCGACGCCGACAGCGACGGACCGCGCACCAGCAGCGTCACCCGCTTCGCGCCCCGCGCCAGGTACATCGCCGCCTGCCCCGCCGAGTTGGCGCCGCCGACGATGTACACGTCGTGGCCCTGGCAGGAGGACGCCTCGGTGAGCGCCGAGCCGTAGAAGACGCCGCAGCCGGTGAGGTCGTCGGCGCCGGGTGCGGGCAGCTGCCGGTACTGCACGCCGGTCGCGAGGATCACGCTGTGCGCGGCGACCGCCGACCCGTCGGCGAACCGCACGACCCGCGCCGCGCCGCTCACCTCGAGACCCGTGACCTCCCGCGCGGTGAGGATCTCCGCGCCGAACTTGGCGGCCTGCCGCCGGGCCCGGTCGGTGAGCTGGGCGCCGGAGACGCCGTCCGGGAAGCCGAGGTAGTTCTCGATCCGGGAGCTCTGGCCGGCCTGTCCACCGGTCGCCGACCGCTCCACGAGCACCGTGCGCAGTCCCTCGGAGGCCCCGTACACGGCGGCGCCGAGCCCGGCCGGGCCGCCGCCGATCACGACGAGGTCGTAGAAGTCGGCCGTCGGTGTCGTGGCGAGGCCGACGCGGGC
The DNA here is from genome assembly GCF_040637635.1 of Streptomyces sp. NPDC028635. Taxonomy (NCBI): domain Bacteria; kingdom Bacillati; phylum Actinomycetota; class Actinomycetes; order Kitasatosporales; family Streptomycetaceae; genus Streptomyces; species Streptomyces sp. NPDC028635. The sequence goes on from NZ_JBEZWX010000019.1 coordinate 21,359, forward strand.
GGCCAGCTCGGGCGGGTCCGGCTCGATCAGCGGCTCGCCGTCCGGTGTGACCACCAGCGGCAGCCGCCGCCCGTCGGCACCGGCCGCCGCGAGGAGCCGCTGCCCCTCCGGCTCGTCGGAGGAGTACCAGCGGTAGGGCACCTGGTTGCGGGCCAGGAACTCGCGCACCTCCGAGGAGTGCGCCGAGAACCGGTGACCGACCACCTTGGTGCTGGGCACCGGCTTGAAGTCGCTGCCCTTCCACGCCTGGAGCAGGTCGTCCAGGACCGGGTAGAGCTTCTCCTCCGGCGGGTCCCACGGCTTGAGCAGATAGTGGTCCAGGTCGACGACGTTGATCGCGTCGATCGCCGCGTTGGTGTCCGCGTACGCGGTCAGCAGCACCCGCCGGGCGCCCGGGTAGACGTCCATGGCGCGTTCGAGGAACTCGATGCCGTTCATCTGCGGCATACGGAAGTCGGCCAGGATCACCGCGACCAGGTCGCCGCGCAGCTTCAGCTCCCGCAGCGCCTCCAGCGCGGACTCGCCGGACTCCGCGCGCACGATCCGGTACGACTCGCCGTAGCGCCGCCGCAGATCGCGGGCGACGGCGCGGGAGACCCCCGGGTCGTCGTCCACGGTCAGGATGACGGTCCGCGCAGCATCGGCGGCCTGTGCCATACGACTCCCACCCCGAGGTCGGTCACCGGCCCGGCCCGCCCTTGTGACGCGCCGGTCCGTGGCCCATCGTATGTTCGATCCGCCCGGCCCGCTCGGGTATGCGCCCCGGGCTCAGGGGCGGCGCTCGCCGAGCACGCAGAACTCGTTGCCCTCCGGATCGGCCAGCACCACCCACGGCTGCTCGCCCTGCCCGACGTCGGCGCGGCGTGCGCCCATCGCGAGCAGGCGCTCCACCTCCGCGCGCTGGTCGCCGGGGCGGAAGTCGAGATGGAGACGGTTCTTGACGGTCTTGGCCTCCGGCACGGGCACGAAGAGCAGCCCCGGCAACCGGTCGGGCGCCGCACGGATCTCGAACTCGTCGGGGTCGTCGCCGACGACCGTCCAGCCGAGGGCCTCGGCCCACCAGCGGCCCAGGGCCGCGGCATCGGCCGCGTCCACGATCACCTGCTCCCACTCCAAGGTCATGCCGGCAGCGTAGTGAGGAAGACTGGGGAGACCGGGGGAGACACCCGCGGATTCCGACACGAGGAGGCGGCCGGATGACGGGCCCGATCACGGCAGGGGTCGACGCGACGGACGAGAGCCGCTCCGCGCTCGACTGGGCGGCCCGGGAGGCCGTGCGCCGCTCACTGCCGCTGCGCGTGGTGCACGCCTGGGAGTTCCAGCCGGCCGTGCCGTCCGAGGCGGCCGGCTACGAGGCGCAGCAGGGCTGGGCGGTGCAGGCGCTGGAGGGCGCGGTCCGCGAGGTCGCCGAGCGGCACCCGGGCCTCGCGGTGACCAGCGACGTGCTGGAGGGCGCGGCGGTACCGGCCCTGCTGGAGGCGGCCGCCGCCTCCGAGCTGCTGGTGCTGGGCTCGCGCGGGCACGGCCGGCTGATGGGCTTCCTGCTCGGCTCGGTCGGCCAGCAGGTGATCGCCGAGGCCGCACGGCCCGTGGTGCTGGTGCGCGCCGGTGACGAGGCGAGCGCCGAGGCGGCGGGGCGGGACGTCGTCGTCGGCCAGCACGGCGAGCCGGAGGACAGCGCCGACGTGCTGCGGTTCGCCTTCGAGACGGCCGCCGCGCGCGGCGCCACCGTGCGCGCGGTACGGGCGTGGACGCTGCCGCCGGTGTTCGCCTACAGCCCCGGCTCGCTGAAGCTGGCGGACGACGCGGGTGGTCTGGAGCCGTTCGAGCGCAAGGCCCTCACGGACGCGCTGGAGCCTTGGCGCGAGCGCTTCCCGGACGTGCCGGTCGTCGAACACGTGGAGATCGGCAGCGCCGGCCAGGTGCTGCTGTCGGTGGCGGACGAGCACGCGCAGCTGCTGGTGGTCGGACGGCGGGCCCACCGCACGGCGGTCGGCGCCCGCATCGGCTCCGTCGCCCACGGCGTGCTGCACCACGCCGGCTGCCCGGTGGCCGTGGTCCCGCACGCGTGAGGCGTCACCGAGGCAGCGGTCCCGCACGCGTGAGGCGTCACTCAGGCAGCGGTCCCGCACGCGTGAGGCGTCACTCGGGCAGCGTGGGCTCGAGGGTCTCGCGCGCCTTGGGCAGGATCTTGTCGATGTAGTCCTGGACGGCGGTGTCCAGACCGATGTCGTGCTGGGCCCGCTCGGACAGGTACCAGCGGTGCTCCAGCAGCTCGTGGTAGATCTCCGCCGGGTCCATGGTGCCGCGCAGTTGCGGCGGTACGGCCCGCACGGTGGGCCGGAACACGTCCCGCACCCAGCGGTGCGCGAGCACCTCCGGGCGGGTGGAGAGCGGGTCGCCCGGGGTGTGGTCGTCCTGGGTGGCCATCCAGCTCTCGAGATCGTTCAGCAGCCGCCGCGCCTGGTTCTCCTCGGCGTCCAGGCCGGTGAGCCGCAGCAACTGCCGCTGGTGGTGGCCCGCGTCCACGACCTTCGGCACGAACGTGACGGAGTCGCCGTGCGGGTTGTGCTCGATCTGCATCTCGGCCACGTCGAAACCGAGGTCGTTGAGCCGGCGGATGCGGCGCTCGATGTAGTGGTACTTGCCCGCCGGGTACACCGACGTGCGGGTCAGCTCCTGCCACAGCTCCCCGTAGCGGGCGCAGATCTCGGTGCCGAACTCGACCGGGTCCACGGACGGGTGGAGCGCCCCGGACGCCTCCAGGTCGAGCAGCTCGCCGCTGATGTTGACCCGGGCCAGATCGAGGTCGTAGTCGCGCTGGCCGGGGCTCAGCCGCGGGTGCAGCTCGCCGGTCTCGGCGTCCACCAGATAGGCGGCGTACGCGCCCGCGTCCCGCCGGAAGAGCGTGTTGGACAGCGAGCAGTCGCCCCACGCGAACCCGGCCAGGTGCAGCCGCACCAGCAGCACCGCGAGGGCGTCCATCAGGCGGTGCATGGTCGCCGGCCGCATCGTCGTCTCGAACATCGACCGGTACGGCAGGGAGCCGCGCAGGTGGCGCGTGATCAGCACCGGTTCGAGCGGTGCGCCCGAGGCGTCGGTGCGCCCGGTCACCACGCCCAGCGCGTCCACGGCGGGAATGGCGAGCCGGTCCAGGTCGCGCAGCAGCTCGTACTCGCGCAGCGCGGGCCGCTCGGCCAGCTCCTTGACGGCGATGACCTCGTCGCCGGCCCGGGCATAGCGCACGACGTGCCGGGAGATGCCGCGGGGGAGCGGCACGAGGAACTCCTCGGGCCACTCCTCCAGGGGCAGCTGCCACGGCAGTTCGAGCAGGAGCGCGGGATGCTCGGGGTTGGTGGCGCTGATCTGCAAAGCCATGGGCAGAGCCTAAGCGGAGGCGCAGCGCCGCGGGGACGGCCGGGGCGCCGCGCGGACGGCTGTGCCATGCCGTGCGGGCGACAGGCGGAGTCCTCGCCGCGGCCCGCACGGCCCTGCTCGGCGTGCGCACGGCGCGCTCGCTGCGCGCCGGCGGGCGGTCGGGTGGCCCGGATCGGGCCGCCTACGCGGCCCGTTCCCACGCCTGCTGGGCGGCCGCCGCCATGCCGCCCCGGAGCACCGGCCCGTGGCCCGGCAGCAGGACGTCGGCCTCCAGGCCCTTGATGATCTCCAGGGAGGCCACCGCTTCGGCCCGCTCGTGGTGGAACATGTCCGGCAGCAGCTGCGGTCCCGTCGCACGCGAGGTGGGGTGGCCGCTGACCAGCGCGTCACCGGAGATCAGGACACCGGTCCCGGGCAGGTGGAAGACGCAGTGGCCGTCGGTGTGCCCCGGTGTGTGCACGGGCACGGGCCGGCCGGGCAGGTCCAGCGCACCGGTGCCGGGGAAGGCGGCGGGAGCGGTGACGGGGTGCTGCTCGGTGCCGCCGGAGCGCAGCGCGTGCACCATCCACGGCAGCACGCCGGGCCGCCAGGCGTTGCGCAGCACCTCGCCGACGGTGACCTGCTGGAGGAAGTCCCGGCGGGCGTGGGGCACTTCGGCCTCGTGCAGATAGACCGGTGTGCCGTGGGCGGCCCGCAGGTACTCGGCCGAACCCAGGTGGTCGTTGTGGGCGTGGGTGATCAGCACGGCCGCCACGGCCTGCGGTGCGCTGCCGACCTGGGCCAGGGAGTCCAGCACCAGCTGCCGGTCGCCGGGATAGCCCGTGTCGACGAGCGTCACGGCGTCGCCGTCCTTGAGGATCACCCAGTTGGTGTTGGAGCCGTGCACCAGGTAGGTGCCGTCGGCGACTTGGCGTACGTCCGCTCGCATGTGTCCGTCCCCCGTGTGAGGTCGCTGGCCGTCGGCGCACAGCAAAGCAGATCATGGGGAGGGCGCGGAGAGCGGGCCGCCTTCAGCGGACGCCGTGCGGGCGGAACTGGATGCTGATGCGCGGTCCCGTGGCCCGGGTGGACTTGGGGATGCAGTGCTCCCACGTCCGCTGGCAGGAGCCGCCCATCACGATCAGGTCGCCGTGGCCCAGGGGCCGGCGGACCGCGGCGCCACCGCCGTGCACCGGGCGCAGCAGCAGGTCGCGGGGGGCGCCCACGGACAGGATCGCGACCATCGTGTCCTCCCGTGAACCCCGGCCGATCCGGTCGCCGTGCCAGGCGACGCTGTCGCGGCCGTCGCGGTAGAAGCACAGTCCGGCGGTCGTGAACGGCTCGCCCAGCTCCTCGAGGTAGTGGGCGGACAGCCGGTCGCGGGCCTCGGTGAGCACCGGGTGGGGGAGCGGGTCGTCCGCGCCGTAGAACGACAGCAGCCGGGGGACGTCGACGACCTGGTCGTACATCTTTCGCCGCTCCGCGCGCCAGGGGACCTCGGCGGCGAGCTGTTCGAACAGGGCGTCCGCGCCGGTCAGCCAGCCCGGCAGCACGTCGATCCACGCGCCGGAGCCCAGCTCGGTGCGCCGGATCCCGTCGAGGGAGCCGAGGCGCAGCTCGTCGGTCTGGTCGAACAGGGAGCCCTGGAGGTGCGTGGCCATGGCTCCAGCGTAACCCCGAATCGAAAATATGTTCCATGTGATCGCCGGTGCCGTGCAGGCCCTTTCGATACATCGATGTATCGGATACATTCGCGTATCGAACGAGCGACCCGTGGCGGCGAGCGGAGGCGGCGGTGGTGACGGAGGACACGACTCGCCGGGTCACCCGGCGGCGGGTGCGCACGCGGGCCAAGCTGCTGGACGCGGCGTTCGCCGTGTTCGCCGCCAAGGGCTTCGGGCGGGTCTCGATCGAGGAGGTCTGCGAGGCCGCCGGTTACAGCCGCGGCGCCTTCTACTCCAACTTCTCCAGCCTGGACGAGCTGTTCTTCGCGCTGTACGAGCAGCGCGCCGACCTGATCGCCGAGCAGGTCGCGGGCGCCCTCGCCCAGGACGGTCCCGACCTCGACGTGGCCGCCTCGGTCGACCGGGTCACCGAGGTGCTCCTGCTCGACGTGGACTGGCTGCTGGTCAAGACGGACTTCCTGGTGCACGCCGCCCGCGCCCCGCAGGTCGCCCGCACCCTGCTCGAACACCGCGCGCGGCTGCGGCGGGCCATCGCCGGCCGGCTGGCCCGTGCCACCGCGCACACCCCGCTGCCCGCCCTCCTCGGTGACGCCGACGGCGCCGCACACGCCGTGGTCGCCGCCTACGACGGCGTCACCACCCAACTGCTGCTGGACAAGGACGTCGAGCACGCCCGCGCCTGGCTCAAGCAACTCCTCACCGCGCTGCTCACGGACGGCAGCGCGACCCCCCGACCCTGAAGGGAACGCGGATGGACGCGGACGTCATCGTCGTCGGAGCCGGACTCGCCGGCCTGGTCGCGGCGCACGAACTGACCAGCAGGGGCAGGCGCGTCGCCCTCGTCGACCAGGAGAACGCGGCCAACCTCGGCGGGCAGGCGTTCTGGTCCTTCGGCGGACTGTTCCTCGTCGACACACCCGAGCAGCGGCGCCTCGGCGTCACGGACTCCTTCGACCTCGCCTGGAACGACTGGCAGGGCAGCGCACGCTTCGACCGGCTCGCCGACGAGGACTCCTGGGCGGTGCGCTGGGCCCGCGCCTACGTCGAGTGGGCGGCGGGGGAGAAGCGGTCCTGGCTCACCGGGCACGGCATCGAACTGCTGCCCACGGTCGGCTGGGCCGAGCGCGGCGACCTGCGCGCCGACGGCCACGGCAACTCCGTACCCCGTTTCCACATCGCCTGGGGCACCGGCACCGGCGTCGTCGAACCCTTCGTCGACCACGCCCGCCAGGCCGCGCGCGACGGCCTGCTCACCTTCCACCACCGCCACCGCGTCGACGAACTCGTCATCGACGGCGGTGCGGCCCGCGGCGTGCGCGGCAAGCTGCTCGCCGACGACGACGCACCGCGCGGTGTCGCCTCCAGCCGCGACGAGACGGGCGACTTCGAGCTCACCGCCCAGGCCGTGATCGTCACCACCGGCGGCATCGGCGCCAACCACGACATCGTGCGCCGCTACTGGCCCGAGCGGCTCGGCACCCCGCCCGCCGAGATGGTCACCGGCGTGCCCGCCTACGTCGACGGCCGCATGCTCGACATCAGCGCCCAGGCCGGGGTGCGGCTGGTCAACCGCGACCGTATGTGGCACTACACCGAGGGCCTGCGGAACTGGAGCCCGATCTGGCCGGGCCACGGCATCCGCATCCTGCCCGGCCCGTCCTCGCTGTGGTTCGACGCCCTCGGCCGCCGTCTGCCCGACCCATGCCTGCCCGGCTACGACACCCTCAGCACCCTGAAGCACCTGCGCACCACCGAGGACATCGCCGCGTACGACCACTCCTGGTTCATCCTCACCCGGAAGATCGTCGAGAAGGAGTTCGCGCTGTCGGGCTCCGAGCAGAACCCCGACATCACCGCCAAGGACAAGGGCGCCGTGCTGCGCGACCGCCTGCTCGGCAAGGGCGCGCCCGGCCCGGTCGCCGACTTCCTGCGGCACGGCGCGGACTTCGTCGTCGCCGACACGCTGGAGCGGCTGGTGGAGAAGATGAACGGCCTCACCGACAAGCCGCTGCTCGACGCCGGCACGATCCGCCGCCAGATCGAGGCACGGGACCTGCAGATCGCCAACCCCTACAGCAAGGACGCCCAGGTGCAGGGCATCCGCAACGCCCGCCGGTACATCGGCGACCGCCTCGGCCGCGTCGCCACCCCGCACCGCGTCCTCGACCCGGCGGCCGGCCCGCTCATCGGCGTCAAGCTGCACATCCTGACCCGCAAGACCCTCGGCGGCATCCAGACCGACCTCGACTCGCGCGCCCTGGGCCAGGACGGCACGCCGATCGACGGACTGTACGCGGCCGGTGAGGTGGCCGGCTTCGGCGGCGGAGGCGTCCACGGCTACAACGCGCTGGAGGGCACGTTCCTCGGGGGCTGCCTGTTCTCGGGGCGCGCCGCGGGGCGGGCGGCGGCGGTGCAGACCGCGTGACGTCCCGGATCGTGTGGACCGCGTCACGTCCGGGACCGTGCGGACCGCGTCACGTCCCAGATACAGTGCAGAGCGCGTGACGACCGGGTCCTGAGCCGCCCGAGCCCTACCGCTTTCCCTTCAGCAGCCCGAGCAGGACAGCGGCGTGGGACTCGCCGGGCGCCTTCGAGGCGGTCAGCAGCGTGACCCGTCCGCGGCGGGTCAACGTGCGGAGGTGGTCGAGCAGTTCGGCCGCCTCCGGCTCCGCCAGCTCCGCCTCGTAGCGCTGCCGGAACTCCTCGTAGGAGCCCTCGCCGGCGTGGTACCAGCGGCGCAGCTCCGTCGACGGGGTCAGCGCCTTCGGCCACTCGTCCACGCGCGCGGCGTCCTTCGCCAGGCCGCGCGGCCAGAGCCGGTCGACGAGGACGCGGACGCCGTCGTCCGGCTCCGGGGGGTCGTACACGCGACGCACGCGGACGCTCATCGGCGGGCCTTTCTGCGGGGGCGGTCGCTGCGAGCGTAATCCGGGCCGTCCGGACGACGCCGTACGACGTGGCCTGAACGAGGGGCGACCGGGCGGCCCGCGCCTCCTACGCTGAGGCCCGGTTGATCACCCGGCACCCCACAAGGAGCGCACGTGAGCCGATCCCGGCAGCCCGCCAGACGCACCGCCTTCCTCAGCCGTTCCCGGCAGTCCACCGGACGCACCGCCTTCCTCAGCCGTTCCCGGCAGTCCGCCGGACGCACCGCCCCGCGAAAGCGGACCGCGGTGCTTGCCACCGTCCCCTTCGCCCTCGCCGCCCTCCTGGCCACCGCCACGCCCGCCGCGGCAGGAACGACCGGGAGCGCGGGGGTCGGCGACCCCTATTTCCCGCTCGCCGGCAACGGCGGCTACCACGTACGCCACTACGATCTGACGCTGCGTTACGACATCCGCGGTCGCCACCTCGACGGCCGTGCGGTTCTCTCCGCACGCGCCACGCAGCCGCTGACCCGGTTCGACCTGGACCTGACCGGCCTGACGGTCACCGGCGTCACCGTCGACCACGCCCGGGCCACCTACCGGCGCGACGGCCAGGAACTCGTCGTCACGCCGCGCCACGCCCTGCGCACCGGGCAGCGGTTCCGCGTCACCGTCACCTACAACGGCGTCCCGAAGCCGGTCACCGACCCGGACGGATCCCCCGACGGCTGGATCCCCACGGACGACGGGGCGTTCGTCGCCGGGGAGCCGCAGGGCGCCATGACGTGGTTCCCGGGCAACAACCACCCCTTGGACAAGGCGTCGTACGACTTCACCCTCACCGTGCCCCAGGGGCGCACCGCCGTCGCCAACGGCGTCCTGCTCGGCACGCGCACCGCCCGCGGCGCCACCACCTTCCGCTGGCATCAGGCCGAGCCCATGGCCGCCTACCTGGCCACCGCCACCATCGGCGCGTTCAAGGTGCGGCAGTACACCACCCGCGACGGCATCCGCGTCTACGACGCCGTCGACCCGAGGGAGGCCGGTGCCGCCGAGCCCGTGCTGAAGCGGCTGCCGGAGGTCCTGTCCTGGGAGAGCCGAATCTTCGGGCCGTACCCCTTCCGGGCCGCGGGCTCGATCGTCGACCACGCGCCGGACGTCGGCTACGCGCTGGAGACACAGACCCGTCCCGTATATGACTCCGCGCCCGACGTCGACACCCTCGTGCACGAGTCGGCCCACCAGTGGTTCGGCGACTCCGTCTCGCTCACCAGCTGGAAAGACATCTGGCTGAACGAGGGCTTCGCGACCTACGCGTCCTGGCTCTACGACGAGCAGCACGGCGGCCCGAGCGCCCAGCGGACCTTCGACTCGCTCTACGCCCGCCCGGCGAGCGACCCGCTGTGGGCTTATCCGCCCGCCGACCCCGGCAGCGGCGCCCGCATCTTCGGCACCCCCGTCTACGCACGCGGCGCCATGGCCCTGCAGGTCCTGCGCCGGGCCGTCGGAGACCGCGCCTTTTGGCGCGTCCTGCGCGGCTGGGCGGGCGAGCACCGCTACGGCCACGGTACGACCGCCGGCTTCGTCGCCCTCACCGAGCGCCTGACCGGCAAGAACGTGGACGCCCTGCTCCACACCTGGCTCTACGCCCCGGGCAAACCGGCCCGGCCCTGACCGCGGTGACCTCCCTGGTTTCCCGTGCGCCCCTCGGGTACTCCGTCGGCCTGAACGGCTCACAGGGAGGTCCTGCCATGCACCAAGGGGACGACCTGCCGGTCGTGCGCTCGCTCGCCGAACTCACCGGTCTCGTGGACGGCAACCGGCGGCTGTACGTGCGCTGGTCCAAGGGGCCGCGGACCGACCTCGGCAAGGTCTCCAGCACCGACGAGCTCACGGGCGTCCCCATGCCGGGCCTGTCAGCCAACCCGCTCGACGTCGAGGAGTGGTGGGAGGGCCGCCCGCTCCGGCTCTGGGTGGCGCGCCGGCTGTACGACTACGCTCATCTGCCGCACGAGAAAGGGCCCGGCATCCGGCCCTGGGTGCTGCAGGGGCACGAGACGGGACGAGGTCCGGACAACGAGCCCTTGGTCGTCGAGGTCCAGCCGATGTGCTGGATCGACCCCGCCGTGATCGACGAGGCCCGCACCGAGGTGGACAGGCAGCGCCGCGACTGGGGTCCGCTGGACCGCACCGGCCGCGGCCGTGCTCCCTCCTGAGAGGCGACGCGGGCCGCGGCCGCGGAATCCGACCGCATGCGGACGGCCGCCGCCGTGGCCGCCGTCCGTTCCGGGCCCTATCCGGACCTGCGGCTGCCCGCCCGGCGCCGCAGTCGGCGGCGTTCCGTCTCGCTGGTGCCGCCCCACACGCCTATCGTCTGGTCGCTGTCCAGCGCGAACCGCAGGCACGGCTCCTGGACCGGGCAGCCCCGGCACACCGCCTTCGCCTGCTCGGTCTGGACCAGCGACGGCCCGGTGGTGCCGATCGGGAAGAAGAGGTCGGGGTCCTCGTGGCGGCATGCGGCGTGCTCTCGCCAGTTGTGCATCAGAAGTCACCTTCGATTGCATCGATGGGTCGCGTGGGCTTGCGGTTGATTCGCTCGCCTTCGGGTCACCTGTCGATGCTGGGGTGAAACACCCCATTATTCCTTGCCCGTTGGGACGCGCTACCCCGACGGGGTACCGCAGGTCAGCCGCGCAGCGCCGCGGCGGCCGTCTCCGCCACCGCGTCGGCGACCGCGGCCAGCGCGGGGGAGTCCAGCCGCCACTGCTGCCAGTACAGGGGGACATCAACCGTCCGTCCTGGCGCCAGTTCCACCAGGCGCCCCGCGCGCAGCAGCGGCCCGGCCTGCGCCTCGGGCACCATGCCCCAGCCGAGCCCGGCGGCGACCGACTCGGCGAACCCCTCCGACGTCGGCACGTGGTGCCGCAGCGCGCTCGCCGCGCCACGGCCGCCGCGCAACCGCCGTACGAATCCGTCCTGGAAGTCGTCGCGCCGGTCGAAGACGATCACCGGCGCCTCGGTGAGGACGTCGGCCAGCGGACCGTGCGTCAGATGCCGTGCGGCGAAGGCGGGGGCCGCCACCGGCAGATAGCGCATCCGGCCGAGGAACCGCACCGAGCAGCCGGGCACGGCGTCGGCGGAGGACGTCACCGCCGCCATCACCAGCCCCTCGCGCAGCAGGGCCGCCGTGTGGTCCTCGTCCTCGCGGCGCAGCTCGAAGCAGAGCCCCAGCTCATCGGGCACCCGGGTGAGCGCGCCGAGGAACCAGGTGGCCAGCGAGTCCGCGTTCACCGCCACCGGCACCCGCACCGGCTCCCCGGCGCCGCTGAGTCCCAGCTCGGCGTGGGCGTCCCGCTCCAGCCGGGCCACCTGCCGGGCGAGCCGCACGAGCACCGCCCCCGACTCGGTGGGCCGCACCGGCTTGGTGCGCAGCAGCAGGACACGCCCGGTGCGCTGCTCGAGGGCCTTGACCCGCTGGCTGACCGCCGAGGGCGTCACGTGCAGGGCGGCCGCCGCCGCGTCGAACGTGCCCTCGTCGACCACCGCGAGCAGTGTGCGCACCTGGTCGAGGGGAAGCTCCGCGGTCATCGCACCATCACGTGAGCTAATGATACGTAAGAATCTTCAGCTGTACGCGCAGTGATCGCTTCCGTAGCGTCGAGGGCATGCCCAGCTCACTCACCGCCGCCGCCGCGGGTTTCGGCACCGGCCTGTCGCTCATCGTCGCCATCGGAGCCCAGAACGCCTTCGTCCTGCGCCAGGGGATCCGCCGGGACGCGGTCCTCGCCGTCGTCGGCATCTGCGCCCTGTCGGACGCGCTGCTCATCGCCCTCGGGGTGGGTGGCGTGGGCGCCGTGGTGGTGGCCTGGCCGGGCGCGCTGACGGCGGTCGGCTGGATCGGCGGCGCGTTCCTGCTGGGCTACGGCCTCCTCGCCGCGCGGCGGGTGCTGAAGCCGGGGGCGCTCCGGGCGGAGGGCGAGGCGTCGGGCTCACGCCGTCGCGCGGTGCTCACCTGTCTGGCGATGACCTGGCTCAACCCGCACGTCTACCTCGACACCGTCTTCCTGCTCGGCTCCATCGCCGCCGACCGCGGCCCGCTGCGCTGGACCTTCGGCCTCGGGGCCGCGCTCGCCAGCCTGTGCTGGTTCGCCGCCCTCGGCTTCGGTGCCCGCCTGCTGAGCCGGCACCTCGCCCGCCCGGCGGCCTGGCGGGTCCTGGACGCCCTGGTCGCCGCCACGATGCTCACGCTGGGGGTGTCCCTGATCGCCGGCAGCTGACCCGGTCGCCGGTCACCCGGCCGGGCGCACAGCGGGTGCTGCGATAGTGAACCCTGGCAACAAAAAGATGTAGCGACCATCCAGGGACCCCGTGGACACCAGCGAGAGCACCACCGAAGAGAAGGACGAGCCGCGCACGGCGGCCCCGGCGCCGCACGTGCGTACGGGCTGGCGCCGATGGGCGATGGACACGCGTCCCCTGCGCCGCCCGGCCTACCGGCGCCTGTGGTCCTCGACCATCGTCACGGCCGTCGGCAGCCAGCTCACCGCCGTGGCCGTGCCCAAGCAGATCTACGACATCACCGGCTCCTCGGCCTGGGTCGGCTACGCGGGCCTCGCCGGCCTGGTGCCGATGGTGGTGTTCGCGCTGTGGGGCGGTGCGGTCGCCGACACCATGGACCGGCGCCGGCTGCTGCTGGTCACCAACGCCGGTATCGCGGTCACCTCGGTGCTGTTCTGGGTGCAGGCCGCCGTCGGACTGGACTCCGTGGGCGTGCTCATGGTGCTGCTCGCACTCCAGCAGGCGTTTTTCGGCCTCAACTCGCCCGCCCGCAACGCCTCCATCGCACGTCTCGTCCCCGCCGACGAGCTGCCCGCCGCCAACGCGCTCGGTTCGACGGTCATGCAGACCGGCCTGGTCGCCGGGCCGCTGCTCGCGGGCGCGCTGATCCCCGTCATCGGCCTGCCCGAGCTGTATCTCCTCGACGCCCTCGCGCTGTGCGTCACGCTGTGGGCGGTGTTCCGGCTGCCGGCGCTGCCGCCGCTCGGACAGGCCGCGGCCCGGCGCGCGGGCGTGCGCCAGATAGCGGAGGGCTTCCGCTACATCTCCGGGCACAAGGTGCTGCTGCTGTCCTTCCTCGCCGACATCGTGGCGATGGTCCTCGGCATGCCCCGCGCCCTGTTCCCGCAGCTCGCCGACCAGACCTACGCCTCCTACGGCGAGGGTCTCGCCCTCGGCCTGCTGTTCGCCGCGATCCCGGTGGGTGCGGTGCTCGGCGGGCTGTTCTCCGGCACGTTCTCCCGCGCCCGCCGGCACGGCTGGATGGTGATCGGTGCCGTCGTCGCCTGGGGCGCGGCGATCACCGGCTTCGGGCTGAGCGGCAATCTGTGGCTCGCGGTGCTGTTCCTGGCGGCGGCGGGGCTCGCCGACATGATCTCCATGGTCTTCCGCGGGGCGATCCTGCTCTCCGCCGCCACCGACGAGATGCGCGGCCGGATGCAGGGCGTGTTCACGGTCGTGGTCGCGGGCGGCCCCCGCCTGGCAGACGTCCTGCACGGCACGGCGGGCTCGGCCTTCGGTCCGCGCACGGCGGTGGCGGGCGGCGGCCTGCTCGTCGTCACGGTCATGCTCCTGCTGGCCACGACGATGCCGGCGCTGCGGCGTTACCGGATCTGACGGCCGAGTACCGCGCCGAGAGGCACCGGCCGGACGGTGGGGGGACGCGGGACAGCGCCGAGAGGCTCCGGTCGGATGGTGGGGGAACGCCGGACAGGCCGAGAGGCACCGGTCGGATGACGGCGGGACGCAGGGCCGGGGCCGGGCGCGCCACACCGCACCCGCGCGGCATCCGCCCGGCCGTCCCCCGCTCCGACCCGGCCGTCCCCGCTCCGACCCGGCCGTCCCCGCTCCGACCCGGCCGTCCCCCGCTCCGACCCGGCCGTCCCGATCCGGCCCGGTCGTCCCTCGGCCCCGTCGCGCCTCGGCCCCGCGCGCGTCGCGCGGACACCGGTCGCGCGGACCGAGCGGCAGCGCGTCCGCGGCCGCCCGCACCTGCGGGGGCCGCGCCGCCGGCAGGACCGGGGCTGGACCGCCCGAGCCCGCGCTGGAGGCCGGATCGCCTCTTACCCGCGGACCTAGCGGGAGCGCCGCATGGAGTACTGCTCCATCAGCTTGTTGCGGGTCGTCTCCAGCCGGTGGGCCAGGATCTCGGCGACGATGCGCATGAGCGACAAGCCGAGCGCGGGTTCCTCCTCGCACAGCCGCAGCACCGGCTGCGCCTGGAACTCGTAGGCGCGCACCGGGCTGAAGGCCTCCGAGCCGAAGTCCCACTGGTACGGCGGGAACAGCCAGGACCAGCCGAGCAGGTCGCCCGCGCCCAGGGAGGCGACGGTGACCCGCTGGATCGACGTCACCTGCTGGGTCAGGGAGACCGATCCGGAGCGGATGACCCAGAAGCGGTCGGCCCGTCCGCCCGCCTCGAAGATATGGGTGTCCTCGGGGAAGGACACCTCATGGGCGAGTTCCATGAGGTGCCGACGCTGGGGCGGGGGCAGAGCGGTCAGCAGTTTCGTCGCTTTGGTCATCAGGCGGGGCTCCTCGCCGGCGATGGTTCCGGTGCTTTCCCTACGCCCATTTCAGCCGCTGCCGGGCCGACAGGCACCTCGGCGGACGGCGTAAGTCCACGGCACGATCGGCGGACGCCGGTGCGCGGGCATGAAGAAGCCCTGGCTGGACGGGGGAAACCAGCCAGGGCCGTAAAGGGTGGTGTACGGAGGACTACGAGGGTCGACCCCGTCACCACGTATGGATGAACCGTAAACCATCTCCGGTGCAGATGCCCAACCGAAACCCGGTCACGTGACCTGTTTCACTTCACCACCCGGACGGTCCCCAGCTCCGGGTCACCGGGATCGGGAAGGTACATCCCCGCCGCCAGTCCCGTGCGCAGATAGCGCAGCACCGGCTCGGTCAGCCGCTCGCCGGGCAGCACCGCCGGGATGCCCGGCGGATACGGCGTGATCATCTCGGCCGCGGTGCGCCCCGCCGCCTCGGCGACCGGCACATCCTCCGCGGGCCCGAAGAACGCGTCACGCGGCAGCGCCACCTGTTCCAGCCGCAGCTCACGCGGCGACGGCACCTCCACCTGCGGCGCGCCCCGCAGCTCCGGCGCGACCCGCGCCAGCTCCTTGAGCGCGGACAGCAGCTCTCCGGTCGTCCGGCGATCGTCCCCGTGCGTGATCTGCGCGCCGATCCGCCGGTGGTCGACCAGATGCATCTCCACCTCGCGGTGCTCGCGCAGCCAGTCCGCCGCCCGGTACCCGGTGACACCGAGCCCCGCGAGGTCGATGATCGTCGGCAGCGGGTCGAAGTCGACGGCGAGAGAGGAGCCGCAGAAGTCGTCCCGGTCGTTGACGTGCAGCCCGCCGATCTCCTCGATGGCCTCGCGCACCTCGGCGGCCAGCTCCAGCGCACCGCCCATGAGCTCGCGGCCGTGCAGCGCCATCTGCCGCCGCCAGCCGTCCAGGCCCGCGTAGATCAGCACCGACGGACTGGTGGTGCTCAGCAGGTCCGAGCGGTTCTTCAGCAGCTGCGGCGGCACGAGGTCGCCCTGCACATGGAAGACCGAGCCCTGCTCCAGACCGCTGCCCATCTTGTGGATGCTCGTCACGCAGATGTCGGCGCCCGAGTCCATCGCCCAGGACGGCAGATCCGGGTGGAAGGGGAGATGGGCGCCCCATGCCTCGTCCACGATCAGCGGCACGCCCCGGTCGTGGCACACCTGCGCGAGGGCGCGCAGGTCCGCGCAGGCGCCGTACGGAGTCGGCGAGGTCACCAGCGCGCCCTTGGCGTCCGGGTGCGCCGCGAAGGCCCGGGCGAAGTCCTCGGTCCCCGGCGGGTGCGCCAGATGCCGCTCGGCGTCCCAGCGCGGTTCCACCCACACGGGCTCGACCCCGGACAGGACCAGCCCCGACACCACCGACTTGTGCGCGTCCCGCCCGATCAGGAGCTTCTCGTGCGGCCCCGCCACCGACAGCATGGCGGCCTTCACGGACAGGGAACTGCCGCAGGTGGTGAAGAACGTGTGCTCGGCGTGCACCGCGTCGGCCATCAGCTTCTCGGCCCGCTCCAGCACCTGCCCGCGGGTCAGCCGGTCGTCCAGCCCGCCGGCCGCCAGGACGTCACCGAGGAACACCGCGTCCCCCAGCACCTCCCGTACGGCCGGGTCGGCGCCGCGGGCCTGCTTGTGGCCCGGCGGGGTGAACGACAGACGGCCCCGGCGACGGTAGTCCACCAGGGCGTCCAGAACGGGTGCTCGCGCGTGATCGGCAGACATGGGCGCCGGGTTCCCGTACCCGCGACGGGCAACCCGGCGCACCCGGGTGATCAGTCCGGTTTCGCGTGCGCGCCGGGCGTGACGATCTCGTCCAGCACCCGCAGCACCACCTCGTACGCCACGCCGCGCACCGCGGCCTCCGAGACCCCGCTCTCCGTCTCCCCTCGCCCTTCCGCTTCCTCGCTGCGGGCCCGCCAGCCGCGCGCCTCCTCGGCGGCGCAGGCCCGGGCGCGCTGGATCCGTCGCAACAGCTCGTCTGAGTCCACGACATCGGTCATGCCGTTCGACTACCCCGCCCCGACGCGTCGATGACGGAGCGGCCGCACGCGTCGAGGACGGTGCATGCCCGAAACGCCAGGTTTGCCGCGGCCGGGAGAGGTCAGCCGGAGTACAAGGGTCCGCACCCCGCGGACACCGGGGATCCCCGGGCGGTGCGACGCCCCCGGCGGACCCGGTCGGCCGGATCCGGCCGTGCACGCGGCGCCGGCCCGGCCGGTGCACGCGGCACCGGGGCGCCGGACCAATGGACCACCCGACCCGGACGAGCGCGCCGGCCCTTCACCGAACGCGCCAGGGACCACTGTGAGGGAGCGAGGATGACCGCGGAGTACGCCATCGACCCCCTGGAGGCAGGGAGCCCGGAGACAGGCAGCTGCGAGCAGTGCGGAGCCTGCTGCCCGGCCGATGTCCGCGCGGCCGTGCGCCGCGCCGTCGACCGGCGCTGCCGGGCCACGGGAGCGCACTGCGACGCCGAAGCGCTCTCGGACGCGCTGCTCGTCGCCTCGGAGCTGACGTCCAACGCCATCCTGCACGGCGGCGGGGTCACCGACTACGCCGTGGACCTCGTCTCCGGGGGAGTACGGGTGTCCGTGTGCGACCGCAGCCGGCGGCTGCCCATGACGACGGCACCCGTCGGCACCGACGGACGGCGCAGGGTCGGCGGCCGCGGCTGGCCCATCGTGTGCCGGCTCGCCCGAGACGTGCACGTCAGCGACCTGCCCGCGGGCGGCAAGCGGATCACGGCCGAGGTGCCCGTCTTCGCGTGACCTCCTTCCGGCGAGGTCCCGCAGCCCATCTCGCCGGCCGTGTTTGCTGCCGGAGTGGAGGGGCACACGCAGTTTCGTGCTTCGGACCGGAGGCGCGTCAGCGGGAGCGGTATGGCCGCCCAGATGCCTGACGGCGAACCGGACGGCAAGGCCACCCCTCCCGCGGTAAGTCCCTGAGATCACCTGTCAGGAGCGAATCCGCATCATGCTGAGCGACATGTCGACAAGCCGACCCGGCACGGACGTCCGACCCACCACGTCCCCGGGGCGGTCCCACGACGACGCCCCCGACACCGTGGAGGCGTTCGCCCGTCTCGCCGCGCTGGAGGACGGCCCCGAGCGCGAGGCCCTGCGCGACGAGCTCGTCACCGCCTGGCTGCCCATGGCCCACCGCATCGCCGGTCGCTTCCGCGACCGCGGCGAGTCGCTGGAGGACCTGCGCCAGGTGGCCGCGCTGGGCCTGGTGAAGGCCATCGACCGCTACGACCCGAGCCGCGGCGCCTTCGAGAGCTACGCCGTGCCCACCATCACCGGCGAGGTCAAGCGTCACTTCCGCGACCGGATGTGGGCGCTGCGCGTGCCCCGCCGGGTGCAGGAGCTGCGCAACAAGGTACGGCTCGCCCGCCGCGACCTCACCCAGAGCCCCGGATCCCCCGAGCCCTCCGTCGCCGACATCGCCGCCCACACCGGACTGACCGAGGACGAGGTCAACGCCGGTCTCGAGGCCCTGGACAGCTTCAGCACGCTGTCCCTGGACGCCGAGGTGTCCGCCGACGACGACGGCTACAGCCTCGCCGACACCCTCGGCGCACCGGACGGCTCCTACGACATCGTCATCGACCGCGAGTCCGCCAAGGAGGGCCTGCGCCACCTGCCGGAACGCGAACGCGCCATCCTCTACATGCGCTTCTTCGAGGACATGACGCAGAGCCGTATCGCCGACTGCCTCGGCATCTCCCAGATGCACGTCTCACGGCTGATCAGCCGCAGCTGCGCCCGGGTCCGCGAGGAGGCCATGGGCCGGCGCCACGGCCGCCCGGGCCCCGCTCCCCGCTGAGCCACCACCGCACACCGACGACGCCGTACGCCTTCCGGGTCCCGCGGACACCACGCGGGATCCGGGAGGCGTACGGCGTTTCGGGTGACGGTTCCAGGGGGCGGACCGGGGCCGCGCGGTGTGTTCACCGCGGCTCGGGGCATCCGGAGTCGGGGAGGCGAGAATGAACACTTATGCCATGGGGCAGGGCGGCCGTGCCGAGGCCGAACGGATGGCGCGGGGGACGCTCACCGAGGGCGCGGCCCGCGCGGGACTGGCCGCGCGGGGCGTGATCTATCTGCTGGTCGGCGCGCTGGCGCTGCAGATCTCCGCCGGTGACGGCGGCCACCAGGCCGACCGCGGCGGCGCGCTCGCCGAACTGTCGCAGCAGCCGCTCGGCGCGGTGCTGCTGTGGGCGCTCGGCGTCGGCCTGACCGGGATGGCGCTGTGGCGGCTGTCCGAGGCCGTGTTCGGCTCGGCCGGCAAGGACGGCCGCTCCGCGAAGAAGCGGCTCCTCGCGGTGGTCCGCTGCGTCTTCTACTGCTCCGTCGCCTTCTCCGTGCTGTCCTTCGCGGCCGGATCGGGCGGCGGCGGGTCCAGCGACCGGCAGTCCCGCGACGTCACCGCGCGGGTCCTCGGCCTGCCCGCCGGGCAGTGGGTCGTCGGCGCCGTCGGAGCCGGGATCGTCGTGACCGGCGTGTGGATCGCCGTCGCCGCCGCCCGGCGGAAGTACCGGGACGAGCTGCGGCTGGCGCGGATGTCGCGGTGGGCCGTGCGGCTCACCGACATCACCGGCGTGGCGGGCGGCGTCGCGCGCGGCCTCGTCTTCACGACCGCCGGCGCCTTCGCCGTCCGCGCGGCCGTCTCCTACGACCCGGCGCGCGCCAAGGGGCTCGACGACACCCTGCGCTCGTTCGCCGGCACCCCGCTCGGACCGTGGCTGCTGGCGCTCGTCGCGGCCGGACTCGTGCTGTTCGGGGTGTTCTCCTTCGCTCTGGCGCGCTGGCGGCGGGTCTGAGCGGCCCGGGCCGGGGAACACGGGGGACATGGACGACTCAGACCTCCCGCCGGACGAACGCCCCGTGGACGTCTACCTCGACCTGCTGCGGTTCCGCATGGACAGCGACGACTTCCAGCTGCTGCTCAGCGTCGTGGAACCGGTGCTGCGGGCCATCGACGAGCAGCGCTTCGGAGGCATGGAGCTGGTCGTGGACTGCGACCGCGCGGACGGCCTGCCCCAGGTGATCCGCGACGAGGCGGCCCTCGTCATCGCCACCGCCGTGACCGGACGCCTGGACAACCAGGTCGTCGAGATAGACGTGGACGGCTCCGGACCGGTCCGCGTGGTCACCGACGCGGCCACCGCCGCCGACCCCGCGAGCCTCGGCCGCATCGCCGGCTACCTCCACGAGCGCCGCCGCACCGACGAGGAACTGCGCGGCATCGCCGAGGCCAGCGGCCTCCCGAGCGACTTCTGACACCGGGCTCCTCGGGCCGGGGCGGTGGCGCGGACGCCCAGTCCCGCTTGCCGCAACGGCCCCGCCACCGCCGCGGTACGCCCTGCCTACTTCGCCGGCTCCGGCTCGGCCCGGGGCGCCCCGAGCGGCCGGGCCAGACCCACCACCGCCTCGTCCAGGCGCTGCAGATGCCGCAGCACGCGGTCGGTGATACGGCCGTAGCGGGGCGTGCCGGGGTCGCCGGGCTGGAGCAGGGCGGCCAGGCTCGGTCCCGTCGCCACCCGCCCGGCCGCCGGATCGCCCGAGACGTGCGCGGCGATGGTGCGGATGTTGTCCAGGATGCGCTGCCCGGCCCCGCGCAGCCGTGGGTCGGCCGCGATCGCGGGATGCGTCGGCAGCAGCTCGGCCATCGCCGCCAGTGACCGTGCGTGGTACGCGCACGTCTCCAGCAGCGCCACCACATAGCGCGCGGTGTCGCGCCGCGAGCGCAGCGGCGTCACCGGATGCGTCAGCGGCTGCGTCGCCGCGCTCAGATCGGCCAGCGCCTGGTCCAGGTCGCGTGCCAGGTCGAGCAGCTCCACCGCGGGCCCGCCGCTGAGCTGGTCCACGGCCCGCTCGGTGACGTCGGCCAGCCGTTCCAGCACCGTCCCGAGCAGTTCGTCCGTACGCCGCCCGGTGTGCACCGGCAGCACCAGCGCCGCCGCGATCACCCCGCAGGCCGCGCCCAGGGCCGTCTCCTCCACCCGCAGCACCAGCACCGACGCGCTGTAGGTGTGCAGCAGTGTGTAGAGCAGGCCCAGCGCGGCCGTCACGAAGAACGACATCAGCGTGTACGACAGCGGCGCGGTGTAGAACATCGCGAAGACGAACAGCAGCACCAGCCCGAACGCGGTCCACGTGTGATGCCCGACCAGCCCCGCCAGCGCGATGCCCGCCACCACGCCGAGCACGGTGCCCAGCAGCCGTCGGTATCCCTTCACCAGGATCTCGCCGGTGGAGGAGGTGTTGATGAAGACGATCCAGCAGGTGAGGACCGCCCAGTACCAGCGCTGGGCCGAGAGGAACTCCCCGCCCACGATGGCCAGTGACGAGCCGACCGCCACCTGCACCGCGGCCCGCGTGGTGGGCCGTTTCAGCCCGGCGAGCTGCTCCTCCTCCTCGCGCTCGCTCTCCTCCGCGCCGCCGATCGCGGCGTCCTCGGCGTCCAGTTCCTCGCGGGAGCGCGTCGTCGCGGGGGAGTCGTCGGACTCGTCCTGCGGCCCGTCCAGGGCGACCCGCAGACCCAGCACGGCGCGCGCCGTCTCGCCGATGCCGCGGAAGACGTCCTGGACGGCACCGGCGGCGGGCGGAAGGTTCTCCTCGTCGCGGTAGCCGAGCAGCCGGTTGCGTACCTGCGCGAGCCCGGTGCCGCGGGCCGCCGCGGCCGGCTGGAGCACCAGCACGCGCAGCGCCCGCAGATCACGGCGCAGCGCCCCGGTCGCCTCGTCGCGCACCGGCAGATGACCGCCGGTGGGCAGCGTCGCGCCGGGAAGATGAAGGGTCAGCGTGTCGGCGCGTTCGGCGCTGCGCGCGGTGAGCAGCAGCAGTCCGAGCCGTTCGGCGGCGATCTCGGCGTCCGCGATGCGCCGCTGCACCAGCCGGGCCACCGCCTCGTCGGAGGTGCCCTCCTCCAGGCGCCCCTGGATCATCAGCGCCGTCTCGTGCAGCCGTGCGGTGCCCTCGCGCACCTCGTGCAGGGCCTTGTCGATGTCGTCGGGCCCGGCGTCCAGCAACTCCTCCTGCGCGGCCAGCAACTGCGCCAGACGGGCCCGGAACGCCTGCCGGAGGCGTTCCAGGATCCAGGTCGGACCGGTCGGCACCACCGCGAACCGCAGCAGCGCGCTCGCCGCGAACGCGACGGTGACGACCCCGCACAGTTCCGGCAGGGTCTCGGAGGTGGCGCCGACGAACAGCGACAGGAAGTACACCTGGAAGGCGATCAGACCGAGCGCGGTGCCCCGGTCACCGAACCGCCGGGCGTAGACCGCGCAGAAGATCAGGACGACGAAGAAGAGGTCACCGGCAACTCTGAGGGTGGTCAGCACCGAGCCCAGCGACAGCGACACCAGCGCCACGGGCAGCCCCAGCGCCAGGGTCACCGCCTGCTGGGTGCGCTGCTTCTCCCGGATGGCGAACGTCGCCACCATCGCGGCGATCGCCCCGGCGACCAGATGCTTCACCGGGGCGTCCAGCACGCCGAGCACGGCGAGCGTCAGGGCGATGGCACCCGCCGTCCTCAGCCCGGCGACCAGCCGCAGCAGCCCCGGGTCGGACGCCGCCAGAGCGTCCCTCAGTCGTGTCCGGCCCGATCGTCCCGCTGCCCTCACGCCGCCGTGTCACTCCGCTCAAAGGTCGTGGCTTACGGCCTTCAGCATGCCATGACGTGCGGGAACACCCAGCACCGCCTCACTGGCCCGGCGTCGCCGCCCCTTCCACCCGCTTGCGCACCTGTTCCGGCGTCAGATACGTGTCGGTGTACTCGAAGTCCTTCAGCTTGGCCGGGCGGCGCGCCTGGAAACCGGTGCGGACGAAGTCGTCGCCGGCGAGCGCGTTCAGCGTCCAGTTGGTCAGCACCCGCGTCTTGGCGACACCGGTGCGCAGCGCCGACCAGTGGTAGCCGCGCGCCACGGCCTGCGCGGGCAGGCCCCGCAGCTCGATGCCGAGCGGCTTGGACACCGCGTCCTTGCCGCCGAGGTCGACGACCAGCCCCAGGTCCTTGTGCTCGTACGGCTTCATCGCCTGTCCGCGCAGCGCGGCGATGACGTTGTCGGCGACGACCTTGCCCTGCCGCATCGCGTGCTGCGCGGTCGGCGGGCAGACCGCGTCGGCGCCCTTGGCGAGGTCGGGCACGGCCGCGGAGTCGCCGAGCGCGAACACCCCGTCGTGGCCGGGGAGATTCATCTCCGGGTTCACCGCGAGGCGACCGCGCACGGTCTCCGCGCCGAGCGTGGCGATGAGCGGGCTCGCGACCACACCGGCCGTCCAGATCAGGGTGTGCGTGGGCACCACCCGGCCGTCGGTGAAGGTGACCTCGGTCGGGCCGGCCTTCTCGATGGAGACGCCGAGCGAGATCTCGATGCCCCGCTTGCGCAGCACCTCCTGGGCGCTGCGGCCGAGCTTGTCGCCCAGCTCGGGCATCAGCTTCGGGGCGATGTCGATGAGGTGCCAGCGGATCAGCTTCGGGTCCAGGCGCGGATAGCGCTTGACCGCGTTGCAGGTCAGCAGTTGCAGGCAGGCCGCGGTCTCGGTACCCGCGTAGCCGCCGCCGACCACCACGAACTGCAGCCGCGCCGCCCGCTCCGCCGGGTCGTTGCTGGCGTCGGCGAGATCGAGCTGGGAGATGACGTGGTCGCGGATGTAGGCGGCCTCGGCGAGCGTCTTCATCCCGAACGCGTGCTCCGTCAGGCCCGGGATGTCGAACGTGCGGGTCACGCTGCCCGGAGCCAGCACGATGTAGTCGTACGGCTCGTTGACCATCTCGTCGGTGATCGTGCGGATCACGCACACCTTGGACTTCAGGTCCACGCCGATCGCACCGCCCGGGATGATCCGGGTGCGGTACTTGCGGCTGCGGCGCAGCGACAGGGCGATCGACTGCGGCGTCAGCACACCGGAGGCGACCTGGGGAAGCAGCGGCAGATAGAGCTGGTAGGAGAACGGTGTCACCAGGGTGAGATCGGCCTCGCCGGGGGAGAGCATGCGCTCCAGGCGCCGTACGCACTCCACTCCCGCGAAGCCCGCGCCCACCACCAGGATCCTGGGTCGTGTCACGTTGGTCATCCCTTCTGCGGCTCCGGGCGGTTGGATCGACTCGTGTGCGTGTGCCCGCCGGAGCGCTGCTTCGCACCTGATCGATCCCACCGTGTTCGCGGCCACCGCGCCAGTCGGGTGCGGCAGGCAGACGAACGTACGCCAGTCAGTCTGCCCCCTCACGCCGGTGCGGGCGCCCCGTACGCGGGATCGACCGCAGGTCAGGACGGTGAGCGAGCGGAACAGGGCGCAGCCGGGACCGGGATCAGGACGCCCCGGCGAGGTGGCACAGCAGCAGGCACACGTCGTCGTCGCGCTCCGAGTCGCTCAGCAGCGGCGGCAGGATGCGGTCGGCCGCGCTCTCCAGGTCCCGTGCCAGTTCCGCGCCGGGGAAGTCGCCGAGCGCGTCGGCGAGGCGGCCGATGCCCGGGTCTATGCCGTGGGCGCGCCGCTCCACCAGGCCGTCGGTGTACAGGGCCAGCGTCGAGCCCGGCGCCACCGGCACGGTGTGGTCGGCGATCTCCTGCCGCAGCGGGATGCCGAGCATCGCGCCGGGCTTGTCGTCCAGGATGCGCACCCGCCCGTCCGGGCCGCGCAGCACCGGCGGCGGATGCCCCGCGGCCGCCCAGGTCAGCGTCGCCTCGTCCGGGTGGAAACGGGCGATGACGGCGGTCGCATACAGGTCGGGCTGCAGATGGTGCAGGAACTCGTGCAGCCGGGTCAGCAGCCGGCCGGGGCTGCTGCCGTCCACGGCGTAGGCGCGCAGCGCGGTGCGCAGCTGGCTCATCATCACCGCCGCGTGCAGCCCGTGCCCGGTGACGTCGCCGACGACCGTGATCAGGCTGCCGTCGGGCTGCAGGAACGCGTCGTACCAGTCACCGCCGATGTTCAGCCCGTACGTCGCCGGCAGATAGCGCGCGGCCAGCCGCAGCCCCGGCGGGGTGGGCAGATCGGTGAGCAGGGCCCGCTGCAGGGTCTCGGCGATGTCCCGGTTGTGCTCGAAGCGGCGGGCGTTGTCGATCGCCGTGCTGGCCCGCCGGAACAGCTCGATGAGCATCACCGCGTCGTCGGGGTCCCAGCGCTCGCCGGGCGGCGACAGCGTCACCACGCCCAGCGGTGCCCGCCGCGCCGACAGCGGCACGCACAGCAGCGGCCGCAGCGGGTCCAGCGCCGACGGAGGCTGGTCGTCGACCCCGGGCAGTGCGCCGGGATGGTCGGCGGCGTACTGCGGCCGCCCGGTGCGGGCCGCGATCACCGCGGCCGCCGGATGCGGCACCGAGGGCGCCCCGTCGGCGCGCTCGCCGCGCTCACCGTCGCCGTCGAACAGCCACACGTCGACGCTGCGGGCGTACTCCGGCACCAGCAGCTGCGGCAGCCGGCGCACGATCTCGTCATGGTTCAGGGAGGCCGTCAGCTCGGCGCTGGCGTCGGCGAGGAAGGTGAGCCGGCGCCGCGCCCGCTCCGCCTCCTGCCGGGCCGCCCGCTCCGCGGCGAACGCCTCGCGCTGGGCCCGCCCGGCGGCGTCCAGCTCCGCGTGCAGCGCCAGCACGCCCTGGTTGGTCTGGTGCAGCTCCTCACGGTGGAAGGCGACCAGATCCTCCTGCTCGGCGAGCTTGCCGAGCACCAGCGCGGTGTCCTCGTCGGCGCCCAGCAGCGCCTCGGCGAGCAGCTCGGCGTCGTCCGGCGGGTCGCCCACCGCGGCGGTGTCCGCGAAGTCCGGGCAGGGCACCGCCGTGCGCCACGGCCCCTCGACGGCGCCGTCCGTGCCCGGGGCGGGCTCGACGACGGCGTGCAGCAGACCCTCGGCCGGATCCGGCTCGAGGGTCACGCGCCAGGTGCCGCCCTTGGTCAGGCACTGCCGCAGCCGGCCGCTGAGCGCCGCGGCCAGCCGGGTGCGATCCAGCGCGGACACACCGTGCGCGGCCGCCAGCCCCAGCGTGGCGATCCGGGCACGGGCCGCGTCGGTGGCGGTGGCGATCTGCCAGGTACGGGTCATGGTCGCTCCGGCGGGTTCGGCGCCAGCACCGCCACGGCGGTGTCGTCCCGCACCGGGCTGGCGCTGCTGCTCGCGTCACGGACCGTCACGGCGGCCAGGACCGCCGGATCGGCCGCGAGCAGCTCCGGGTCGGACGGCGGGACCCAGCGGCTGGGCAGGCCGTCGCTGTGCAGGATCAGCAGCCGGTCCGCCGACCACGGCAGCAGGGTCTCCGTCAGCGTGGTCGGCCGGTGCACGCCCACGATGCCGGGACGCGACAGCAGCGCACGCCAGGTGTCGCCCTCCAGCAGCCGCGCCCCGATGTTGCCGACGCCCGCGAACCGCAGCCGGTTCGCGTCCGTCTCCAGCTGGGCCAGCGCCACCGCCGCGCCCCGGGTGCCGGCCAGCTCCGTGTGCAGCCGGCGCAGCAGCTCGGGCGGCGGGAGGTGGGCGGAGCGGTGCAGCTCGCGCACGGCCGCGGCGGACGCCCGGGACGCCTCCGGCCCGTGCCCGAGACCGTCGGCCAGCATCAGCGTGAGCCGGTCCCCGGAGCGCGCCCACGCCCAGGCGTCACCGGAGAAGTCGGCCCCCTCGAACGGCACGACGACGCCGCCGGCCCGCGCCCCGGCGACCTGCCGACGGACGTGTGCGGGCACGACGGGACCGATACGGGCCAGCGCCACGGTGCCGCGGCCCCGCACGGTGTGCAGGCCGAAGTCGTCGGCGATGCGCCGGCAGGTCCCGAGACCCGCACCGAGCGAACGGGTCGTGGAGAACCCGTCGCGCAGCGCCTCCGCCACGTCGGCGATGCCCGGACCGTGGTCGACGGCCGCGATCTGCACCACGCCCGCCTCCTCGGCGCCGCCCGGCAGGGCCGGCGGCGCGACCACGTCGATCAGGAGCAGCCCGCCGCCGGCGTGCTTGAGCAGGTTGGTGGCCAGCTCGGTCGCGACCAGGGACACGGCGGCCGTACGCGGCTCGTCCAGCCCGGCGAGCGCCGCGGCGCCCTCCGCGGCCACCCGGGCGTCCCGCACCCGCGTCGAGTCCTGCACCGGCACCTGCCACACCCGGGCCATCAGATCTCCTCCCGCGGCAGCGGCGGCCGGGCCGCCCACGACGCCACGGTGACCGTGGTGCCGGCGCCCGGGGTGGAGTCGATCGCGAACTCGTGCACCAGGCGACGCGCCCCGCCGAGCCCCATCCCGAGGCCGCCCCCGGAGGTGTAGCCGTCGCTGAGCGCCCGCTCGATGTCCGGGATGCCCGGCCCCTGGTCGGAGAAGGTCAGGCGCAGTCCCCGTGCCCGCCCGCTGATCAGGGGCAGGGTGTGCACCTCGCCGCCCCCGCCGTGCACCAGCGTGTTGCGGGCCAGTTCACTCGCGGCCGTGACCAGCTTGGTCTGCTCCACCAGGCCGAAGCCGAGCTGTGCGGCCGCTTGGCGGATGTGCTGGCGCACCCACACCAGGTCCATGTCCGACCGGATCGGCAGACGGGCCTCGATGCCCGCAGCCGTCTCCATCAATCGCTCCCCGGCCGGGGGCCGTTCGGCCCGGTCAGCAGGTCCAGAGCGGCCTGGGTGGTCAGCGCGGTCCGCAGACCGGGCAGGGTCAGGCCCAGCTCCACCAGGGTGATGGCGACGGCCGGCCGCATGCCCGCGACGACCGTCTGCGCGGCCAGCAGCCGGGCGTTGGCCGCGATCTCCGCCAGCACCCGCCCGAGGAAGGAGTCGACGATCTCCACGCCGGACAGGTCGATGACGACCCCGGCGACCCGGCTGCTCGAGATCGCCTCCGTGATGTCCTGGAGCAGCCGCTGGGCCATGGTGTCGTACAGATCCCCCTGCAGGGTGACCAGGAGGACGTCACCGAGCCGGAGCACCGGCACGTGCCCGCCGCCCATCGGATGCGAAAAGCCCTCGGTCACCGCGGACCTGCACCGCCGGGAGTGGGACCGGTGATGCCGACGCCCAGCTCGTGCAGGGCGTAGGCCAGCGCGTCGGCGAGGGACGCCCGCGTCTTCACCGAGCCGAGATCGAGGCCGAGGTGCACTATGGTCTGCGCGATCGCCGGGCGGATGCCGGAGACGACGCATTCGGCGCCCATCAGGGCCGCCGCCTGCACCGTCTTCATCAGGTGCTGCGCCACCAGTGAGTCCACCGTCGGCACGCCGGTGATGTCGAGGATGGCGAAGCGTGCCTGCTGCTCGACGACCGCCTCCAGCAGCGTCTCCATCACGACCTGGCTGCGGGCGCTGTCCAGGGTGCCGATCAGCGGTACGGCGACCACGCCGTTCCACAGCCGGATGACGGGTGTCGCCACCTCCAGCAGCTGCAGCCGCTGCCGGTCGATGAGCGCCTGCCCCTCCAGGACGGCGGTCTCCATGACGACCAGGCGGAGTGTGCCGAGGAGCACCGCGAGCGCCTCCGAGCACTCCCGCACCCGGTCGGCCGGGGCCGCGTCGAGGTCGGCCAGCAGCAGTTCCACGGCGGGGCGGCGCAGCGCGTCCAGCTCACCGGAGATCTGCCCGGGCGTGAGCCCGGCGCGGGCCCGGGCGGCGCCCATCCGGCCGAGCTGCTCGCGCACGGCGCCGAAGCCGGGCGCGTCCAGCGACGCGACCCGCTCGGACGCGGCCACGTCGGACAGCGCGTCCGCCACGGCCTTGCCCGCCTCCACCGCCTCGTCACGTGAGACGGTGAACACCGTGCGGAACAGTGGCTCGTCGGCCCACCGCTGGGCGATCTGCTCCCGGCGGCGGCGCAGGAACGCCGCGACGTCCCGTGCGGGCGAGCCGTGGTCGGCTGACGCTTCGTGCTCCGGCACGTGTGTCACTCCTCAATCTGCGTTGCATCGCTGCGGCCTGCGGAAGGCGACGAGAGGCGATGTGATCTCTGCCGGTCGCCCACCCTAACCATGCTCGAACGGCGGACGACAGCGGGTCGCGGGCATTGAACCCGAGGGCGGCGCCCTCCGGGGAGCGCCGGTACGACATCCGACGCACACGGGAACCGGTGTTCGGGGCGGGCCCGCGCCGCGTGCGTGCACCGCGACCACCCCGGCGACGGTGGAACCCGTCCCGGGGTGAGAACGATCACAAGGATGATCTTGTGCGGACCCGCCGGAGCGCGGCCGGATCCGCGCCGTGTCACGTCTGGGGCGCCTCCGTGTTCCCGGCGCCCTCGGGACCCCGGTCGATCAGCGCCAGAGCCTCCTGCACCGAGTCCGAGATCGGGACGGTGATGCTCACGCCCGTGAGGTCGAGGACCCGCCGCACCGCCGGGGCCGGCGCGATGACATGCACCGTGCCGGGCAGATCGCGGGCCTCCTGGTACACGCGCAGGATGATGTTCATCCCGGACGAGTCCATGAAGGGCACCGCCGACAGATCCAGCAGGAAGTGCTTGCGGCCGTGGTGCAGCTGGTTGGCGAGATGGGCCTGGAACTCCGTCGCCGTGTCGAGGTCCAGATGCCCCTCGACCACGACCAGGGCTACATCCTCGCGGGGCAGGGTGACCTCGACGGAGAGCGGGTTCTGGGCAAGGGGCACGGGTACCTCCAACAAGAGCGGGCGGCCGGTTCGGATCGGTGAGGCGGGTGCGGGTGCACCCGCCCGTCAGGGCTGCCGCCCATGGTCGTTTCACTGCCCACCCGCGGTTACCCCCGAACGGCACAACCATGCGTCCCGCGATCGTGCGGTTCTTCCGCGCGCTCAGGTGACGTGGATGCCCACGATGCACGTGTCGTCGTCCGTGTCCGACCGGCTGTACGTCAGCAGCCGGTCCAGCTGGTGGTCCAGGGCGGCCGGCGCGCTGCGCGCGGTGGTGAGCAGATGGGCCAGGGAGTCCTCCATGGAGCGGTCGCGCCGCTCGATCAGACCGTCCGTGAACATCAGCAGCGTGTCCCCCGGGGACAGCACCACCTCGTCCTCCTCGTACGGCGCCTCCGGCACCGCGCCCAGCAGTATGCCCTTCACCAGCGGCAGGGCACTGGCCTGCGACGAGCGCACCAGCACCGGCGGCAGATGCCCGGCCCTGGCCCAGCGCAGCGTGCGCGTGTGCGGGTCGTACAGGGCGCACACGGCCGTCGCGGTGACGGCGCCGGTCAGATGGTGCGCGACGATGTTGAGCCAGGACAGCAGCTGGCCGGGGCCGGCCCCGGTGACCGCGAGGCCGCGCAGCGCGTTGCGCAGCACCACCATGCTGGTCGCCGCCTCGATGCCGTGCCCGGCCACGTCGCCGACGCACAGCAGCACCAGACCGGAGGGCAGCACCACGGCGTCGTACCAGTCACCGCCCACCAGGTGCTCGGTCTCGGCGGGCCGGTAGCGCACCGCGACCTGAAGGCCCTCCACCGCCAGCGGATCGCGCGTGGGCGGCATGATGGCCTGCTGCAACTGCAGCGCCAGCCGGCTGCGCTCACTGGCCTGCTGCTCGGTGTGGGCGAGCTGGTCCCGGGTGGCGGCCAGCGCCACCTCCGTCCAGTGCTGGGAGGAGATGTCCTGGTACGCCCCGCGTACGGCGACCAGCCGGCCGTCGGTGTCCAGCACCGGCTCGGCGACGATGCGCATATGGCGCGTCACCCCGTCCCGCCGCTGCAGCCGGAACGCCGTCGAGGACGGCCGCCGGTGGTGCATCACGGTCCGCAGGAACCGGCCGAGGGCCACCGAGTCGTCCGGGTGCGCGTGCGCCGGGACCTCCTCCAGGGGGACCGGGGTGGACGACGGGGAACGCCCGTACAGGTCGAACAGCTGCCCGTTCCAGGTGATCTCGCCGGTGAGCGCGTTCTCCTCGAAGCCGCCGATCCGGCCGAGGCGCTGGGCGTGCTGCAGCAGGCTGGCCAGCCGCGCCGCCTCGTCCTCGATGCGCCAGATGAGCAGCACGCAGGAGCCGTGCCGGCTGATGCTGATGTCGGCGACCGCCGACAGCGGCACCTCGTCGACGAGGGCGGTCAGACTCATCCGCCGGGCGCGGAACGGCTCCCCGGTGGCGTAGACGCGCTCGATCTGCTGGAACAGGTCGCTGTGGCCGGCGGCCATCGGATACGCCTCCAGCAGCAGCGCGCCGCTCACGACCGCCCGCGGCCGGCCCGCCGGATCCAGGAACCGTCCGTTGACGTGCTGGATGAGGAAGTCCGCGAGCTGTCCCGAGCCGTCCAGATGCGGCACGAGGACCAGGGCCGGGTCGTGCAGCCCGTCGGCCAGGTCGATCAGCTCCGCCGCGTCCGGCAGCAGCCGCGGCTGGCTCTCGGCCACGGCCTCGGGCGTGTACGTGTGCAGGGTGTGGGCGCACAGCTCGGCCAGCGCCTCCACCTGCCGCACCACCTGCGGCGACACCGGGGCGAGCGGCTCGGGCCAGGCGATCTCCAGGACGCCGAGCACCCGGCCCGCGGTGCCGGCGGGCAGCGCCACCCGCCCGCCCTCCGGGTACAGCCGGCGGCCGATGGTGGGCAGGCCGGTCGCCGCCAGCGACGTCATCCACTGGCCCTCGGGCTCGGTCAGGCCGCGCCTGGCCACGGTCGCCACCTCGGGCGGGATGTACCGCCAGCGTGCGGCCTCCGAGGCGGCGAACCCGGCGCTCCCGGCCAGGGTGAGGGACCCGTCCGGGCCCGCGGACCAGATGGCGACGGCCACCGCGCCGAGGGGCTGCAGGGCGTGCTGGAGCAGCGACTGGGCGACGGACTGGGTGTCACCGGCGGCCAGCGCACCGCTCTCCGCGGCCCGCAGCCGTACGGCCGCCGAACCGTCGCCGGTGCCGGCGCTCGCCTCACCGGCCGTCTCGACGGTGGCGAGGAAGGACTTCGCCACCTCCGACATCCGGTCCCGCGCGGCCTGGTTGATGACCTCGACGGCGAACTCCAGGGGCGCCAGGCGGGCCTGCTCGGCCAGCTCGGTCAGCTGCCGGGCCGCCTCGGCCGGCCCGCATCCCAGACGCTCGACGAGGATGCCCTTGGCCAGCTCGATGAGGGCGCGGCCCTCCGCCTCCGCCTGAGCGTCCCGCACCTCACGGCGCAGCCGCTCCACGGTCGCCGCGAGCCGCCCCACCGGTGACGTCGTGGGCACCCCGGCCCACCGGCCCGGCGAGGCGTCCGGGGTGAGGGCGGGTTCAGCGCCCGCCTCCGGCCCGTCCGGGGTACTGGCGGAAGCAGCCGCCGCCTCCGGCCCGTCCTGGGTGAGGGCGGGCGTGTCGCCCGCCGCCGGCCCGGCCGTCTGCTGTGTGGCGCCGACCTGACCGGCCGGCTCCTGGGAAGAACTCATGCCGTCCTCACGCGCTCAGCCAGCGCCGGACACAGGACATCAGGTCCTGCGTGTCGACGGGCTTGGTGACGTAGTCGCTGGCCCCGGACGCGATGCTCTTCTCCCGGTCCCCGGGCATCGCCTTCGCGGTGACGGCGATGATCGGCAGATCGGCGAACTGCGGCATGCCGCGGATCTCGGCCGTGGCCGCGTAGCCGTCCATCTCCGGCATCATCACGTCCATCAGCACCAGCGCGATGTCCGGATGGGCGAGCAGGGTCTCGATGCCCTCGCGGCCGTTCTCGGCGTGCAGTACCCGCAGGCCGTGCAGTTCCAGGATGCCGCTGAGCGCGAAGAGGTTGCGGGCGTCGTCGTCGACGACCAGGACCGTGCGGCCGTCCGTGGCCGCGTCGGGTTCCGCCGGGAGCGCCGAGGGCGTCTCCTCCACCCGCACCAGGGGCACCGCCTCTCCGGGCTCCTCGGCCGACAGGTGCAGGGTGATCCGTTCGCGCAGCTCGTCCAGCCCGGCCAGGAACTCCAGCGGGCGTCCCTCCGCGTGCGTGGCGAGCGCCTTCTCCTGGGCGGAGCCCGTGCGCCGGCTGCCGTGGTGCACCAGCACGGGCACATTGGCGAGCGCCGGGTCGCCGTGCAGCGCGTCCAGGAACCGGATCGCCTCCTCCTCGGGCATCCCCATGTCGAGGACGACGCAGTGGCACGGCTCGGCGGCCAGCGCACCGGCCGCCTCCTGCGCCCCCACCGCGGTGATGACCTCGATGAAGGGCGCCTCGGTGCCGTCGTCCCGGGTGCGGCGCATGTCGGCGATCACGCTCTCGGCGACGAGCGTGAGCAGACCGCGCGGGCGCTCCTCCAGCACGAGCAGGCGGCGCGGCCGCGGCGCGGCGGTGAGCGGCGAGCCGATCAGGACCGGCTGGTCGGCCGCCTCTGCCGACTCCGCGCTCCCGGTGAGCTCCGGCCGGCGGGCGGCGCCGAGCGCCTCCTCGAAGTCGGCCCGCGCCACCGGCAGGAAGAGGGTGAAGGTGCTGCCGCGGCCCGGCGTGCTGTCCACGGTGACGGCGCCGCCGAGCAGATGGGCGATCTCCCGGGTGATGGACAGCCCGAGTCCGGTCCCGCCGTACTTGCGACTGGTGGTGCCGTCGGCCTGCTGGAACGCCCCGAAGATCGACTCCAGGTGCTGCTCGGGGATGCCGATGCCGGTGTCCTTGACCCGGAAGGCGACGATCGTGCCGCCCCGGATCACCGTCGGCGGCACCTCGTCGTCGGCCGCCGGTTCGATGCTCAGCTCCACGCCGCCCTGCTCGGTGAACTTCACCGCGTTGGACAGCAGGTTGCGCAGGATCTGCCGCAGCCGGGAGTCGTCGGTGAGCAGGTCGGCGGGCGCGCCGGCCGCCGTCGTCACCTGGAAGTCGAGGCCCTTCTGGGTGGTCAGCGGGCGGAAGGTGGCCTCGACGTAGTCGAGCAGCCGCTGCAGCGCGACGCGCTCGGGCGCCACGTCCATCTTGCCGGCCTCCACCTTGGACAGGTCGAGGATGTCGTTGATGAGCTGCAGCAGGTCGGAGCCCGCGGAGTGGATGATCTGCGCGTACTCCACCTGCTTCGCCGTGAGGTTGCGCGAGGGGTTCTGCGCCAGCAGCTGGGCGAGGATCAGCAGGCTGTTGAGCGGGGTGCGCAGCTCGTGGCTCATGTTGGCCAGGAACTCCGACTTGTACTTGGAGGCGAGCGACAGCTGCTGTGCGCGTGTCTCCAGCTCCTGCCGGGCCTGCTCGATCTGCAGGTTCTTCGCCTCGATGTCGCGGTTGCGCTCCGCCAGCAGCGAGGCCTTGTCCTCGAGTTCGGCGTTGGAGCGCTGCAACTCCTCCTGCTGTACCTGGAGTTCGGCGGAGCGGGCCTGCAGCTCGGCGGTCAGGCGCTGGGACTCGCCGAGCAGCTCGTCGGTGCGGGCGTTGGCGACGATGGTGTTGACGTTGACGCCGATGGCCTCCATCAGCTGGGTCAGGAAGTCCTGGTGGATCTGGGTGAAGGGGGTCACCGAGGCCAGCTCGATCACTCCGAGCACCTGCCCCTCCACCACGATCGGCAGGACCGCCAGCGCGGCCGGCGGGACCTGGCCGAGCCCGGAGGAGATGTTCACATAGCCCGGCGGCAGTTCGTCCACCGTGATCGCGCGCCGGCTGCGGGCGGCCTGGCCGACCAGGGTCCGTCCGAAGCGGATCCGGGTGGGACGCGCGTCGTCGTCCGGCCAGCCGTACGCGCCGACCAGCCGCAGCTCGGCCCCGTCGGCGCCCTCCTCGGCCAGGTAGAACGCGCCGTACTGGGCCGCCACCAGCGGCACCAGTTCGTCCATGATCAGCTCGGCGACCACCGGCAGGTCCCGGTGGCCCTGCATCAGACCGGAGATCCGCGCCAGGTTCGTCTTGAGCCAGTCCTGCTCCTGGTTGGCCCGGGTGGTCTCGCGCAGGGACTCCACCATGGAGTTGATGTTGTCCTTGAGCTCGGCGACCTCGCCCGACGCCTCGACGTTGATGGACCGCGTCAGGTCGCCCTCGGCGACGGCGCTGGCCACCTCGGCGATCGCCCGCACCTGCCGGGTCAGGTTGCCGGCCAGCTCGTTGACGTTCTCCGTCAGCCGCTTCCAGGTGCCGGAGACCCCCTCGACCTCGGCCTGGCCGCCCAGGCGGCCCTCGGTGCCGACCTCGCGGGCGACGCGGGTGACCTCGTCGGCGAAGGCGGAGAGCTGGTCGACCATCGTGTTGATGGTCGTCTTCAGCTCCAGGATCTCGCCGCGGGCGTCGACGTCGATCTTCTTCGACAGGTCACCGCGGGCCACCGCCGTCGTCACCAGCGCGATGTTGCGCACCTGGCCGGTGAGGTTGTTCGCCATCGAGTTGACGTTGTCGGTGAGGTCCTTCCAGGTGCCCGCCACATTGGGCACCTGCGCCTGTCCGCCGAGGCGGCCCTCGGTGCCGACCTCGCGGGCGACGCGGGTGACCTCGTCGGCGAACGCCGACAGCGTGTCGACCATCGTGTTGATGACGTCGGCCAGCGCCGCGACCTCGCCCTTGGCCTCGACGGTGATCTTCTGGGAGAGGTCGCCCTTGGCCACCGCGGTGGCGACCTGGGCGATGGAGCGCACCTGGCTGGTCAGGTTGGACGCCATCACGTTGACGTTGTCCGTGAGGTCCTTCCAGGTGCCGGAGACCCCGCGCACATGGGCCTGGCCGCCGAGGCGGCCCTCGGTGCCGACCTCGCGGGCGACGCGGGTGACCTCGTCGGCGAAGGCGGAGAGCTGGTCGACCATCGTGTTGATGGTCTCCTTGAGGTCCAGGATCTCACCGCGGGCGTCGACGGTGATCTTCTGGGAGAGGTCGCCCTGGGCCACGGCGGTCGCGACCTGGGCGACGTTGCGCACCTGCGCGGTCAGGTTGCCCGCCATGAAGTTCACCGAGTCGGTGAGATCTCGCCAGGTGCCCTTGACGCCCTTGACGTCGGCCTGTCCGCCGAGGCGTCCCTCGGTGCCGACCTCGCGGGCGACGCGGGTGACCTCGTCGGCGAAGGCGGAGAGCTGGTCGACCATCGTGTTGATGGTGTTCTTCAGCTCGAGGATCTCACCGCGGGCGTCGACGGTGATCTTCTGCGAGAGATCACCCTGCGCCACGGCGGTCGTCACCTGGGCGACGTTGCGCACCTGCGCGGTCAGGTTGCCCGCCATCAGGTTGACGGAGTCGGTCAGGTCCCGCCAGACACCGGCGACCCCGGGAACCTGCGCCTGCCCCCCGAGACGTCCCTCGCTGCCGACCTCGCGGGCGACGCGGGTGACCTCGTCGGCGAAGGCGGAGAGCTGGTCGACCATCGTGTTGACGGTGTTCTTCAGCTGGAGGATCTCACCCCGCGCGGGCACGTCGATCTTCTGCGACAGGTCGCCCTTGGCCACGGCCGTGGCGACCTGCGCGATGTCGCGCACCTGGGTGGTGAGATTGCCCGCCATCGCGTTGACGGAGTCGGTCAGGTCGGCCCAGGTGCCGGACACCCCCGGTACCTCGGCCTGGCCGCCGAGCGTCCCCTCGGTGCCCACCTCCCGCGCCACCCGGGTCACTTCCGAGGTGAAGACGGACAGCTGGTCGACCATGCCGTTGAAGACCTTGGCGATGTCGCCCATCAGCCCGTCGACGTCGTCGGGCAGCCGCGTACCGAAGTCGCCGTCCCGGACCGCCGTCAGACCGACCAGGAGTCTCTTCAGCTCCTGGTCGGCCGGGACCGGGTCCACGGCCTCGGTCGTGTTGCTGGTCATCCGTCCCCTCGTTCCCAAGTCACAGCGGTCCGCCCCACGGTGTCGTCGCAGTCCACGAGGACTGAAGCGGTGTGAGAAATACGCCGCAGATTAACCCACGCCGACACGCGGCGACACAGCATCCCGCCAACGAAAGGTCACACGGAAACCCCACGTCAGGCACTGTGTGTAGAGAGCGTGAATCCGGGTACACGGAACGGTTTTCCGGTGACCCGGCGAAGGGTGCCGGCGTCGTGCGGGTGAGGTTTCACCGGTCTCACAGACCGGCCGAAAACCGTCCCTTGCGGGCGGCGGCATGCGGGCGGCGGCATGCGGGAGGCGCCGGCGGGTGGGCACCGCTCTGCAGGGCGGGGGCCGGCCGGGGCGGACGTCCACGTCTGCGACGCGGGGGTGGGGGCGGCGTGCACGGCCACGGCGAGGTCGCCGTCGGACGGCGACAGGCGGGGGACAGGGCGATCGGCGTGCTGGTGCCGCTGCGCGCCGTGCCTGCCGAGGGGCCCGGGGGCCGAGGCGGCGCCCGGGGTCACCAGGGCAGGAAGACGTGCACGTCCTTGCCGTGGTCGTTCGTCACCACGCTGACCTGGGTGCACAGCGTCTGCACCAGGTACCAGCCGATGCCGCCGCCCCCGTGTCGGGGGTGGAAGGGGCGCGGAGTCGGCGGTGTGGTGCTGGTGTCGTGCAGGACGACGTGCACTCCGTCGAAGGTCCGCCGCAGGTGCAGCTCGAAGGGGCCCGGGGCGTACTGCACCGCGTTGGCGGCCAGCTCTGTGACGATCAACACGATGTCGTGCCAGCACTCCTCGGCGGAGGGCGGCTGGATCCTGGCCAGGGCACGGAGGAAGTCCTCAGCGGCCAGCCGGGCCCCCGTCACGTCCCGTGGCTCTCCCTCGAAACGTGTCGTGCGGTTCGGCATATCTCGGGTGGTCAGCGCATTGTCCCAACGCGGCTCGGTTGCCATGTCCCATCCACTACCCGGCGACAGCAGGGCGGTCGTCCCTTCTTGTGAGCATGTCGTTGACATCTGGAGGGTTCCCAGGGGTCAGGAAGGTACGCGTCTCGATCCCATCCGCACCATCGAAAACATATTCGTTTCCCCATGGAATGCGGACCCCCTCCGGGGGCACCCGGACGGCCGTACGGCACCAACACCCCTGACTCCAGGAGAAACTGATGACGAGTTACGGCAGTTCCCCTGCCGCGTCCTCCGGTTCGCGCACCAACGGCCTGGCGATCGCCGGGCTCGTCTGCGGCATCCTCGGCGTGTTCTTCGCCAGCGTGATCCTCGGCCCGCTCGCGATCGTGTTCGGAGCCGTCGGCCTGCGTCAGGCGCCCGCGAAGGGCGGCGGCGGCATGGCCAAGGCCGGCGTGGTGCTCGGCATCATCGACCTGATCATCTTCGTGGTGCTGATCTCCCTGGCCGCGTCCCACGGCGGCTTCAGCTGGTACGTCGGCAGCTGACGGCCGCGCCCCACTGTCAGGACCGGTGACCTCGTACGTCACCGGGACACGCGTCAGCGGAGCACGCGTCACCGGAACACATCGTCGGAGTCGTCCCAGCCGGGCGGCTCCGGCGTGTGGTGCCGCACCGGGCGTGAGCGGGCCGCGTACATCGCGTCGATCTCCGCGGCGTACGCCCGCACGATCGCGTCCCGGCGCAGCTTCAGCGACGGCGTCAGCAGCCCGCTCGCCTGGTCGAACGGCTCCGGCAGGATGCGGAAGACGCGCACCGACTCCGACCGCGACACCGCGCTGTTGGCCGCGGCCACCGCCCGCCCGATCTCCTCACGCAGCGCGTTCTCCTCGCGCGCCTCCCGCATCGGATGGCTGCCCGGCAGCGTCAGCGAGCGCCTCCAGTGCGCCAGGAACTCCGGGTCCAGGGTGATCAGCGCGCCCACGCACGGACGGTTGTCGCCCACGACGACGGCCTGATGGACCAGGGGGTGCAGCCGCAGCCGCTGCTCCAGGAAGGCCGGCGCCACGCTCTTGCCGCCGCTGGTGATGATCACGTCCTTCTTCCGGCCGGTGATGGTCAGATACCCCTCCTCGTCCAGGTGGCCGAGGTCGCCGGTGGCCAGCCAGCCGCCGCGCAGCACGGCCCGGCTGGCGTCCCGGTGGCCGACGTACCCCTGGAACACCGACGGCCCGCGCACCAGGATCTCGCCGTCCCCGGCGATCCGGATCTCCATGCCGGGCAGGGCCTGCCCGACCGTCCCCGCCTTCTCCCGGCCCAGCGGCTGCATCGTGATCCCGCCGCCGGTCTCGGTCAGCCCGTACCCGTCGTGCACATAGATGCCGATGCCCTCGTAGAACAGGGACAGCTCGCGGTGCAGCGGTGAACCGCCGGACGTCGCCCGCGTCACCCGGCCGCCCAGCGCGGCCCGCAGCCGGCGGTACACCGTCCGCTCGTACCGGGCGTGCTGCAGCCGCAGCTCGAAGCCGGGCCCCGGCCCGCGGCCCGTGCGCTGCCGCTCGCACGCCGCCGCGAAATCCCGCGCCGTCTGCGCCGCCCGCTCGAACACGGCGCCGCGCCCGGCCCGCTGGGCGGTGCGCAGGAACGTCTTGTACACCTTCTCGAACACCGACGGCACCGCGTAGAAGTACGTCGGCCGCAGGGTGCGCAGCGCCGAGGACAGCGCCTCCTCGCTCATGTCCGGCTCGTGCCCCATCAGCACCCCGCCGCGCAGGCACAGGCCCTGGATCATCAGGCCGTACACATGGGAGAACGGCAGGAAGGCGAGGACTGAGGGCCGCTGCCCCGCAGGCGCCGCCGTGTGCCCCCAGCCCGCCAGCAGGGTGTCACAGGGGTGCGCCAGCGCCCGGTGGCTCAGCGCGCACCCCATGGGCCGGCCCGAGGTGCCGGAGGTGTAGGCGACGACCGCGGTGGAGTCGGGCAGTACCAGCCGGCGCAGCGAGTCCACCGTGGTCGTCGCGACCGGGTCGCCACGCCGGGCGAGCTGCCCGAGCGCCCCCGCGTCCAGCTGCCACACGTGCCGCAGCCGCGGCAGCGAGGCGCACACCGAGCCGACCGTCATCACGCTCGGCTCGTCCTCGACGACCACGCCCACGCAGCCGGCGTCGCGCAGGATGAACGCCACCTGGTCCCGGGAGGCCGTCGTGTGCACCGGCACCACCTCGGCGCCCACCGCCCACAGCGCGTGGCACAGCACGGTCCACTCGTAGCGGGTGCGCGCCATGATCGCGACGCGGTCGCCCGGCCGGATCCCGGAGGCCACCAGGCCCCGGGCGAGCCCCAGCACCTGGTCGCGCAGTTCCACGGCGGTGACCTCGTCCCAGCCGCCGCCGGCGTTGCGGCGCGCCAGCACGGACCGTACCGGGTCACGGTCGGCGGCGGCGAAGACACTGTCGGCCAGCCCGCCGGTCAGCGGGGCGGCGGGCGGGGGAGCGAGGGCGGGCTCGGGCATGCGCGGCTCCAGGGGATGCGCGGGCGGCTCTGCCGCTGACCTGGGGGACCACCCAGGCCGACGGTGGTGGGACTCTAGCCCCGCCCGGCCGCGCGCGGTGCCCGCTTCGCGGAAGTGATGCCGCTCCGTTGATCTCGCCCGCTACGGGGGACTCGGAGCGCATGAGTTTCACGAATCCCGACCCCGAACCGGAACGCACCACCGGCCTGGAACCGGGCGGCGGCGCCCCCCCGGGCGAGACCCCGCCCGCGGAGAGCAGCCTGCCCGAGGCCGGCCCCCGCGAGGTCCACAACCCGCCCAAGGGCTGGGGGAAGACCCCGCTGGTGCTGATCATCGTCCTCGCGGTGCTGGTGGCGGCCTTCTTCCTGGCCTACGCCATCTCCCTGGCGCTGTGAGCGACGGCGCGGATCCCGGCCGGGCGACCGTGCCGCCGGGACCTCAGGCCTGCGTGCGGGACCTCAGGCCTGCGTGTGCCGTACGCATTCCGCGACCACGTCCCGCAGACTGCCGGTGCGCTCCAGCAAGGCGCGCTGGATCCGGGCGCCGTTGCCGTCGCGCAGCAGCCGGACGCACGACGCGCGGGCGCACTCGAGGTCCCCGCTGTCGGCGAGGGCCTCCTCGACATGGTCCAGCAGGGCCCGCACGACCTCCTCGGCGGGCGCCGGACGCATGGTCGCCGGGTGCAGCAGCTCACCGTCGATCCCGGAGCGCGCGGCCCGCCAGGCCGCCAGCCGCAGCAGGCTCACGCCGTGCCCGGCCGGCTCCACCCCCGCCCGCCACTCCCGTGCCGCGGTCTCCACCAGCCCCCGCACCAGCGTGGCGACCAGCACCGCCGTGTCCGCGTGCAGACACACGTCCGAGACCCGGACCTCCACCGTCGGGTAGCTCTCCGAGAGCCGGGCGTCGAAGTAGACCATCGCCTTGTCGAGGATCACCCCGGTCGCGACCATGTCGTCCACCCGCTGCCGGTACCCCGCCACCGACCCGAACAGCTCGGTCGGCCCCGCCGAGGGCCAGCGCCCCCACACCCGGCTGCGATAACTGCGGTAGCCCGAGTCCAGGCCCTGCCAGAAGGGCGAGTTGGAGCTCAGCGCGGACAGCACCGGCAGCCAGGGCCGGATCCGATCGAGGACGGCCACGCCCTCCTCGTCGGATTCCACCGACACATGGACGTGGCACCCGCACACCAGCTGCTCCCGGGTGGCGATGCCGTACTGCTCGGCCATCCACTGGTAGCGCTCGTTCA
Organism: Streptomyces sp. NPDC028635; assembly: GCF_040637635.1. Classification (NCBI taxonomy): domain Bacteria; kingdom Bacillati; phylum Actinomycetota; class Actinomycetes; order Kitasatosporales; family Streptomycetaceae; genus Streptomyces; species Streptomyces sp. NPDC028635. The sequence goes on from NZ_JBEZWX010000019.1 coordinate 62,102, forward strand.
TCCCGATCGACGGGCTGACGGGCAGGGGCGACGTGGCCAGCGCCGCGACGGTGCAGCCGATGCTCTCGGCGTGCCGGGCCGCTTCCTTGCGGCACCGCACGATCTCCTCGTGGAGATCCGCCATCCCGGACTGCGGCCGGGTGGCGAACTCCAGCATCTGGTCGTACAGCTCCTTCTCGAAGACCTCCTGACCGGCGTCCTCGTGCTCCGCGCGGGCCAGAGCTGCCGCGGACAGAGCCTTCGGATCACCGGTCTCCGGGTCGACGAGGAGCAGTTCCTCCTCCACACCGACTGTGCGCACCTTCAGGCCGCCCTTCCTGGCCGAACCGCTACGGGACGCACAGTCGGGTTCCCCGTGATCGTCAGATGGAACGCGGAGGATACGACGACATCCACACCGTCGCCAGCGGAGGCAGCGTGAGCCGGATCCTGCCGTCCTCCGGCTTGACCGGGTCCGGGAGCGTGACGTCGCTGCCGCCGTACTTCGCCGCGTCGGTGTTGAGGACCTCCTGCCAGGCCGTGACGTCGTCGCCGACGTGCAGGACGTAGTCGTGGCGGACGACGGGCGAGAAGTTGGACACCGCCAGCAGCGGAGCGCCCTCGGCGTCGTGCCGCACGAACGCGAACACGTTGTCGTCGGCGGCGTCGCACGCCACCCAGCGGAAACCGGCCGGGTCCGTGTCCCGCTGCCACAGCGCCGGCGTGGACAGGTACAGGGTGTTCAGATCCCGCACCAGCTCCTGCACCCCGCGGTGGTCCCCCGCCGCCATGTGGCCGGGGTCCATCAGCCACCACTCCGGACCGTGCTCCACGTTCCATTCGCCGCCCTGGGCGAACTCCTGCCCCATGAAGAGCAGTTGCTTGCCCGGGTGCGCCCACATGAAGCCCAGGTAGGCACGGTGGTTGGCGCGGCGCTGCCACCAGTCGCCCGGCATCTTCGACGCCAGGGCCTGCTTGCCGTGCACCACCTCGTCGTGGCTGATCGGCAGGACGTAGTTCTCGCTGTAGGCGTACACCATCGAGAACGTCATCTCGTGATGGTGGTACTTGCGGTGGATCGGCTCCTTGCTCATGTACTGCAGGGAGTCGTGCATCCAGCCCATGTTCCACTTCAGCCCGAAGCCCAGGCCGCCGCTGTCCGTGGGCCGGGTCACGCCGTCCCAGGCCGTGGACTCCTCCGCGATCGTCACGATCCCCGGGCAGCGCCGGTAGACCGTGGCGTTCATCTCCTGCAGGAACGCCTTGGCGGCCAGGTCCTCGTTGCCGCCGAAGATGTTCGGCGTCCACTGGCCTTCCTCGCGCGAGTAGTCCAGGTAGAGCATCGAGGCGACGGCGTCCACGCGCAGGCCGTCGATGTGGAACTCCTCGCACCAGTACACCGCGTTGGCGACCAGGAAGTTGCGCACCTCCGTACGGCCGTAGTCGAACTCGTACGTCCCCCAGTCCGGGTGCTCCGCCCGCTGGTCGTCCCCGGGTTCGTACAGCGGGTCCCCGTCGAAGCGGGCCAGCGCCCAGTCGTCCTTCGGGAAGTGCGCCGGCACCCAGTCCATGATCACGCCGATGCCGGCCCGGTGGCAGGCGTCGACGAAGTAGCGGAAGTCGTCCGGGGTGCCCAGCCGCGGCATCGGCGCGTAGTACGACGTGACCTGGTAGCCCCAGGACCCGCTGAACGGGTGCCCGGCGACCGGCATCAGTTCCACATGCGTGAAGCCCATGTCCCGCACGTACGCCGGCAGTTCCTCGGCCAGCTCGCGGTAGGTCAGGCCCGGACGCCAGGACGGCAGGTGGACCTCGTAGACCGAGAACGGCGCCTGGTGCACCGGCACGTCACCGCGGTGCGCCATCCAGTCCGCGTCGGCCCACTCGTGACGCGACGCCGTGACGATCGACGCCGTGTCCGGCGGCACCTCCGTGCACCGCGCCATCGGGTCCGCCTTGAGGAACCGGTGGCCGTGGCGCGAGGTGATCTCGAACTTGTACCGGGTGCCCTCGCCGACGCCGGGCAGGAACAGCTCCCACACCCCGGACGCGCCCAGCGAGCGCATCGGGAACTGGGTGCCGTCCCAGTAGGTGAAGTCCGCGGCGACCCGCACGCCCTGCGCGTTCGGCGCCCACACCGTGAACCGGGTGCCGGTCACGCCCTCGTGGGTCATCGGCTCCGCGCCGAGCGCCTTCCACAGCTGCTCGTGCCGGCCCTCCCGGATCAGGTGCAGGTCGAACTCGCCGAGCGCCGGCAGGAACCGGTACGGGTCGTCCACCACGTACTCGGCGTCCTCGTAGGCCACCGCCAGCTTGTAGGCCGGGATCTTCTTCAGCGGCAGCACGGCCGAGAACAGGCCGTCACCGTCCGAGGTCAGCGGATGCCGCTTGCGGCCGGCCACCACGGTGACCGCGCGGGCGAAGGGGCGCAGCGCCCGGAAGAGCACCCCGCCGGGTACGGGGTGGGCGCCCAGCAGGGCGTGCGGATCGTGATGGGCACCCGCCAGCAGCCTGCCCCGGTCGGCCGGGTCCAGGTCGGTGGCCGCTGTGCGGGCCGGGCCCGACGGCTCGGGGAGTGAGGTGTCGCGGAGCGCCACGGGTCAGTCTCCTCTCACGGCGAGTCGTTCGATCGCCGCCATGGGTACGGGAAGCCAGGCAGGACGGTGCTTGGCCTCGTAGAGCACTTCGTACACAGCCCTGTCGGTCTCGTAGGCGCGCAGCAGGGCGTGTTTCTTGCGTGGGTCCCAGCCCGCCCGCGCGGCATAGCCCGCGCAGTAGGCCTCCCGGCAGCGGCGCGCCCACTCGGGCCGCCACGGCCGGCGCTGGCGGGCCGCGTAGTCGAAGGAGCGCAGCATGCCGGCGATGTCCCGCACCGGTGAATGCGTGCTGCGCCGCTCGGCCAGCGGCCGCGACGGTTCGCCCTCGAAGTCGATGACGAACCACTCCCGTCCGGCGCGCAGCACCTGGCCCAGGTGCAGGTCGCCGTGGATGCGCTGGGCCGGGGGCCCCGGGTCGCAGGCCACGAGCGCGCCGAAGGCCGCCCGCAGTCCCGGCACGTGCGGGCGCAGCGCCTTCACCTGGTGGGCGGCGGCGTCCAGCCGCTCGGTCATCGCCGCCGCCAGCCGGGCGTTCTCCGCGTGGCCCCCGGCCGGGAAGGCCGCGGCCAGCGCGAGGTGCACCTCGGCGGTGGCGGCGCCCAGCGCGCTCGCCTCAGCCGTGAAGTCCTCTCCGCGGGAGAGGGCCTGCAGGGCCAGCGTCCAGCCGTCGGACGCGTTCGGCAGGAACGGCTGCAGCACGCCCAGCGTCGCCTCCTGGGGCTGGCTGGTGCGCACCCAGGCCACGGGGGCCGGCACCCGCGCACAGCCCTCCCGGGCGAGCGCCAGCGGCACCTCCAGATCCGGGTTGATGCCGGGCTGGATCCGCCGGAACAGTTTCAGGATGAACGCGTCGCCGTACACCAGCGACGTGTTGGACTGCTCGGCGTCCAGCAGCCGGGGCGCGAGACCGGACGGGATCGGCACCGACGGATCGGAGTCGAACAGCAGCGGCCCGAGCGTCCCGGTGTGCCGCATCCGCTCCAGCAGCAGATGCGCCGAGCGCGGGTCCAGCAGCGCGTCGTAGACCGTGAGACCGGCCATCGGGCCGCTCTCCGCCCGCCCGATCAGCGCCTTGCCCAGCCGGGGCGAGAGATGCTCCTGGAAGCCGAGCAGCAACTGGTAGCAGTCGCCGCCGGCCGGGGCCACCGTTCCGCCGGGCGCGGGCACACCGGCGTGCGGCGGAGGCGACCCGGCGTGCGCGGCATGGATGAGCACATGCAGACAGCCCGGGAACAGCTCGGTCATCGACAGCAGACGCAGATCCGTGACCGGCCGGTCCTTCCCGGCGAACCAGCGTTGCCGCGGCAGCCACTCGCGCAGCAGACCCGCGAGCGAGTCCAGATGCAGAGCGACGCCGGCAGTGCTCGGCTGGAGGGATGCGGTCTTCGGCATGGTGACGCGTCCTTTCCTCGGCGCGCTACTGTCGGCGGCCGATGCGGGATGCGACTCGGGCGAGCCGGAACCAGTAGAAGCCGTGGCCTGCGATGGTGAGCAGGTAGGGCAGCTCTCCGATGGCAGGGAAGCGCACCCCGCCGAAGAGTTCGACCGGATGGCGGCCGTTGTAGGCCCGCAGGTCCAGCTCGGTGGGCTGGGCGAAGCGGGAGAAGTTGTGCACGCACAGCACGAGGTCGTCCTCGTACTCGCGCAGGAACGCCAGCACCGCCGGGTTCGACGAGGTCAGCTCCGTGTAGGTGCCCAGTCCGAAGGCGGGGTTCTGCTTGCGGATCTCGATCATCCGGCGCGTCCAGTGCAGCAGCGAGGAGGGCGACGCCATGGACGCCTCGACGTTGGTGACCTGGTAGCCGTAGACCGGGTCCATGATCGTGGGCAGATAGAGCCGCCCGGGGTCGGCCGTGGAGAAGCCGGCGTTGCGGTCCGGGGTCCACTGCATGGGGGTGCGCACCGCGTCGCGGTCACCGAGCCAGATGTTGTCGCCCATGCCGATCTCGTCGCCGTAGTAGATGATCGGCGATCCGGGCAGGGACAGCAGCAGCGCGGTGAAGAGTTCGATGGTGTTGCGGTCGTTGTCCAGCAGGGGCGCGAGCCGGCGGCGGATGCCGATGTTGGCGCGCATCCGCGGGTCCTTGGCGTACTCGGCCCACATGTAGTCGCGCTCTTCGTCCGTGACCATCTCGAGCGTCAGCTCGTCGTGGTTGCGCAGGAAGATGCCCCACTGGCAGCCGGACGGGATCGGCGGGGTCTTCGCGAGGATCTCGGAGACCGGGTAGCGGGATTCCCGTCGCACGGCCATGAAGATGCGCGGCATGACCGGGAAGTGGAAGGCCATGTGGCACTCGTCGCCGCCGGCGGAGTAGTCGCCGAAGTAGTCGACCACGTCCTCCGGCCACTGGTTGGCCTCCGCCAGCAGCACGGTGTCCGGGTACATGAGGTCGATCTCGCGGCGCACCCGCTTCAGGAACTCATGGGTTGCCGGAAGGTTTTCGCAGTTGCTGCCTTCCTCCGCGTACAGGTACGGCACCGCGTCCAGCCGGAAGCCGTCGATGCCGAGGTCCAGCCAGAACCGCAGCGCGGCCAGGATCTCCTCCTGCACCGCCGGGTTCTCGTAGTTGAGGTCGGGCTGGTGGGAGAAGAACCGGTGGAAGTAGTACTGCTTGCGCACCGGATCGAAGGTCCAGTTCGAGACCTCGGTGTCGACGAAGATGATCCGGGCGTCCGCGTATCCCTTGTCGTCGTCGGCCCACATGTAGAAGTCCCCGTACGGCCCGTCGGGGTTGTTGCGCGACTCCTGGAACCACGGGTGCTGGTCGCTGGTGTGGTTCATGACGAAGTCGATGATCACGCGCATGCCGCGCTGGTGGGCGGCGTCGACGAACTCCACGAAGTCCGCCAGGTCGCCGAACTCGGGCAGTACCGAGGTGTAGTCGGCGACGTCGTAGCCGCCGTCCCGCAGCGGTGACTTGAAGAAGGGCGGCAGCCACAGGCAGTCGACGCCCAGCCACTGCAGATAGTCGAGTTTGGCGGTGAGTCCCTTGAGGTCGCCGACGCCGTCGCCGTTGCTGTCCTGGAAGGAGCGGACGAGGACCTCGTAGAAGACGGCGCGCTTGAACCAGTCGGGGTCCCGGTCCTTGGCCGGGGTGTCCTCGAAGGTGTCCGGGACGGGCGAGTTGACGGACATGGGGCTGATCGACCTCCGTTGCGTGGGGTGACTCACCGGACGTGGAACACGTGGGCCGGCGTCCGACCGGGGTCGAGGCGCACGTAGTTGGCGCCGGACCAGCGGTAGTCAGCACCGGTCAGTTCGTCGTGCACGGTCGTCTCGGCGTGCCAGTCCAGGCCGAGGTGCGGCATGTCCAACGAGACCGTGGCCTCCTGGGTGTGGTGCGGGTCGAGGTTCGCCACCACCAGAACCGTGTCGTCGCCCTCGCGCTTGCTGTAGGCGATGACCGCGTCGTTGTCGGTGGTGTGGAAACGGAGGTTGCGGAGCCGGCGGAGCGCCGGGTGGCCGCGCCGGATCTCGTTGAGGCGGGTGATCAGCGGGGCGATGGTGCGGCCCTCGCGCTCGGCGGCCCCCCAGTCACGCGCGACGAGCTGGTACTTCTCCGAGTCGAGGTACTCCTCGCTGCCCGGCTTCAGCGGCGTGTTCTCGCACAGCTCGTAGCCGGAGTAGACGCCCCAGGTGGGGGAGAGGGTCGCGGCGAGGACGGCACGCACCTCGAAGGCGGCCCGTCCGCCGTGCTGGAGGTAGCCGGGCAGGATGTCCGGGGTGTTGGCGAAGAAGTTCGGCCGCATGTAGGAAGCCGCCTCGCCGGACAGCTCCGTGAGGTACTCCGTCAGCTCCTGCTTGCTGTTGCGCCAGGTGAAGTACGTGTACGACTGCTGGAAACCGATCTGACCGAGGGTGTGCATCATGGCCGGGCGGGTGAACGCCTCGGCCAGGAAGATCACGTCCGGGTCGGAGGCGTTGACGTCCGCGATGACCCGCTCCCAGAAGACCACCGGCTTGGTGTGCGGGTTGTCGACGCGGAAGATCCGCACCCCGTGCTCCATCCAGTGCCGCAGGACGCGGACCGTCTCCGTGACCAGGCCGTCCATGTCCTGGTCGAAGGCGATCGGATAGATGTCCTGGTACTTCTTCGGCGGGTTCTCGGCGTAGGCGATCGTCCCGTCGGGCCGGTGGTGGAACCACTCCGGGTACTTGTGCACCCACGGGTGGTCGGGGGAGCACTGGAGCGCGAAGTCGAGGGCGATCTCCAGGCCATGGGAGCGCGCCTGCCCCACGAACCAGTCGAAGTCCTCGATCGTCCCCAGCTGCGGGTGGACGGCGTCGTGCCCGCCCTCCGGTGAACCGATCGCCCAGGGCACGCCCACGTCGTCGGTACCGGCGGTCAGGGTGTTGTTCTTCCCCTTGCGGAAGGTCGTGCCGATCGGATGGATCGGCGGCAGATAGACGACGTCGAAGCCCATCGCGGCGATCTTCGGCAGCCGCCGGGCGGCGGTGCGGAAGGTGCCGTGCGGCTGCTCCGGCGTGCCCTCCGAGCGCGGGAAGAACTCGTACCAGGACCCGAACAGCGCCCGCTCCCGCTCCACCAGCAGCGGCATGGCCTTGGACGCGGTGACCAGTTCCCGCAGCGGATGGCGGGCCAGCACCTCGTCCACCTCCGGCGCCAGGGCCGCGGCGTAACGCTCCTGCACCGGCAGCGAGTCGTCGAGGAGGGTCTTCGCGGTCTGCCGCAGCAGGACGCGCGCCGGGCCGCGCGGTGCCCGGGCCGCCGCCCGCTCGTACAGCTGGCCGCCCTCCTCCAGCACCAGGCCCGTGTCGATGTCCGCCGGGATCTTGATCGCCGCGTGCCGGCGCCAGGTGGTGACCGGATCGCTCCACGCCTCCACGGTGTACGTCCAGTGGCCCTCCGCGTCCGGCGTCACCTCGGCGCCCCAGCGGTCGCTGCCCTCGGCCAGTTCACGCATGGGTGTCCACGGCCCCTTGCGGCCGTCGGGACCGCGCAGGACGACGTTCGCGGCGACCGCGTCGTGCCCCTCGCGGAACACGGTCGCGGTCACCTGGAACGTCTCGCCCACGACGGCCTTCGCCGGTCGCCTGCCGCACTCCACGCGCGGATGGACATCCCGCACGGGGATACGGCCGATGGGCCTGGTGGACTTCATCGTGAACCTCCTGCGTGCTCGAAGCCGGGCCGTGGCCCGGCTGGTGGATGTCCAAGCTGCACCGGAGGAGGGCTAGTGCTCCGCCGGGAAACGCCGGGCGGAGCGTGATCCACTCCTGCGCGCCACGTTTTTCGTCCGTCGTCGCGGGGCGCCCTGCCACAGGGAGGTGGCCGCGTCCGACCGCAGATACCGTTCGGCTGCGTCGGCGGCCTCCCGGGCGCAACGCTTGCCCATCAGCACGCACAGGGTGTATCCGGTGTCCTCGAAGGTGGCCCTGACCGCGCTGTCGGCCGGGGAGGCGAGCATGGCCCGCTCCCACGCGCGGTAACGCTGCAGATGCCTGGCGACTTCGGCTTTCGCGGGTAGCAGCATGGCGCTGTTCACCTTCCAGGAGTGCGAGAGGTATGACGCCCGACGGACGGGCCGGCCGCGTACGCAGAGGGGCATCAGCCGAAAAACCTCTCGTGGCCTTCACTTATGGTGCACGCGCGATGACCTACCGTCCTGTTGGATCTTGGCCGTGGTGCGCTCGTGTTGCACGAATGGCGTATCACCCTCAGTGTGGGAGGTGACTCAGAAGCGAACATCGCTCACGCTTCGTGTTCGGGGTTCCGCCCGCCAGGGCGTTGGGAGCCTGAGCGTCGCCGGTGAGGAGCCAACGACGATGAAGACCGCAGTGCCCTGCTACTACCACCTCGACGTGGAAGTCAGCCCGGAACGGGTCGGACAGGTCAGGCGCATTCTGGCCGCGCACCTGAAGTACTGGGACCTGGAGAACCTGGTCGAGCCCGTGTGCCGCAGCACCGAGATGCTGCTGCAGGCCATCGACGAACACGCCACCGACAAGAACACCTCCATCGAGCTGTGGTGGAACGGTCAGCACCTGATCACCGCCATCGGGGAGAACGACTGCGACCTGCGCCCGGACCAGGACCTGCGCAGCTGCCTGGAGCGCCTCGCGGCGAGCAGCGACGGGTGGGGGTGCTGCGCCACCGACACCGGCAGCAAGGTCATCTGGTTCTCGCAGCGGGCCCGCGTCGGCGACCGCGAGCCCCTCATCCCGACCACACCGTTCCCGGCCCTGCGCGAGATGCTCCAGGTGCCGCGTGCGCTCAGGACCGTCGCCCTGGCGGGCGAACCGGTGGGCGACGTACTGGAGGCGAGCCGGTGACGACCACCGACCCGAAGAAGAAGGCAGGGGTGCCCGTCTGGAGCGGGCACCCCTACCCGCTGGGTGCCGTCCATGACGGCCAGGGCACCAACTTCGCGCTGTTCAGCGAGGTCGCCGAGCGCGTCGAACTGATCCTCGTCGACGACCGCGGCGCCCACCGCACCGTCCCGCTGACCGAGGCGGACGGCTTCGTCTGGCACGGCTACCTCCCGGGCGTCGGCCCCGGCCAGCGCTACGGCTACCGGGTGCACGGGCCGTGGGCGCCCGCCATGGGCCACCGCTGCAACCCCGCGAAGCTGCTCCTCGACCCGTACGCACGTGCGGTCGACGGCCAGATCGACAACCATCCCTCGCTGTACGAGCGCAACCCCCAGGGCCCCGACCCGGCCGACAGCGCCGGGCACACCATGCTCGGCGTGGTCACCGACCCGTACTTCGACTGGGGCGACGACCGGCCGCCGCGCACCCCCTACGCCGACAGCGTGATCTACGAGGCGCACGTGCGCGGCCTGACCCGCACCCACCCGGACGTGCCGCCCGAGCTGCGCGGCACCTACGCCGGCCTCGCCCACCCGGCCGTCCTCGACCACCTGACCTCGCTAGGGGTGACCGCGGTGGAGCTGATGCCGGTCCACCAGTTCGTCCAGGACGGCGTGCTGCAGGACAAGGGCCTGGCCAACTACTGGGGCTACAACACCATCGGCTTCTTCGCCCCGCACAACGCCTACGCCGCCCACGGCAGCCGGGGCCAGCAGGTCGCGGAGTTCAAGTCGATGGTCAAGGCGATGCACGAGGCCGGCCTCGAGGTGATCCTCGACGTCGTCTACAACCACACGGCCGAGGGCAACGAGAAGGGCCCGACCCTGTCCTTCCGCGGCATCGACAACGCCTCGTACTACCGCCTGGTGGACGGCGACTTCGCGCACTACTACGACACCACCGGCACCGGCAACAGCCTGCTGATGCGCCACCCGTACGTGCTGCAGCTGATCATGGACTCGCTGCGGTACTGGGTGACAGAGATGCACGTCGACGGGTTCCGCTTCGACCTCGCGGCCACACTGGCGAGGCAGTTCCACGAGGTGGACCGGCTCTCGGCCTTCTTCGACCTCATCCAGCAGGACCCGGTGATCAGCAGGGTGAAGCTGATCGCCGAGCCCTGGGACGTCGGCGAGGGCGGCTACCAGGTCGGCAACTTCCCGCCGCTGTGGTCGGAGTGGAACGGCAAGTACCGCGACACGGTACGCGACTTCTGGCGCACCGAGCCCGGCTCACTCGGCGAGTTCGCCTCCCGCCTGACCGGCTCCTCCGACCTCTACCAGCACAACCGGCGCCGCCCGCGCGCCAGCGTCAACTTCGTCACCGCGCACGACGGGTTCACCCTGCGCGACCTGGTCTCCTACAACGACAAGCACAACGAGGCCAACGGCGAGGGCAACCGCGACGGCGAGAGCCACAACCGCTCCTGGAACTGCGGCACCGAGGGCGAGACCGCCAACCCCGCCGTCCTGGAACTGCGCGCCCGCCAGCAGCGCAACCTGCTCGCCACCCTGCTGCTGTCCCAGGGCATCCCGATGCTGTCCCACGGCGACGAACTCGGACGCACCCAGCGCGGCAACAACAACGCCTACTGCCAGGACAACGACATCTCCTGGATCGACTGGCGGCTGACCGACGAACAGCGCGACCTGGCCGGCTTCACGCGCCGCCTCATCCAGCTGCGCGCCGAGCACCCGGTCCTGCGCCGCCGCCGCTTCTTCCGCGGCGAGACCGCGACCAACGCCGACCAGCCCCTGCCCGACCTGGTCTGGCTGCTGCCGGACGCCCAGGAGATGACCGACGAGGAGTGGCAGCGCTCCGACGCCCACTGCATCGGCGTGTTCCTCAACGGCGACGCCATCGCCGAACCGGACCGCTACGGCCGCCCGGTCGTCGACGACTCCTTCCTCCTCCTGCTCAACAGCTACTGGGAGCCAGTGGTCTTCACCCTCCCCGACCCCCCGTACGGCGACCGCTGGACGGCCCGCATCGACACCGCGGAACCGGACGGCACGCCCGACGAAACCGAGTACAAGGCGGCGACGGACGTCACGGTCGCCCCCCGCAGCCTGGTCGTCCTCTCCCGCCCGTCCCGGGGCCGGAGGAACCCGGCGCCGCCGCGCGAACGCTCCTGACCGCACAAGGCGCCGCCGCCCCCCACCAAGGGGAGCGGCGGCGCCTCGCGTGCCGGGGGGCGACGTCCTCAGCGCAGCGAAGCCCCGCGGGAGGTGATCGTGAACTGAGCGCCGTCGGGATCCCGCAGCACGGCCTCGTCCGCGCCCTTGCCCAGCACGCTCCCCCCGTGCTGCTCCGCGGTCAACGCGCACGCCGTCACGTCGGCGACGGCGAAGTGGACCTGCCAGTGCGGCCGGATCGTCGGATCGGGCGCCGCCTCCAGCGCACCCGACTCGATGCGCGCCACGATCTCCCCCTCGCTGCGCAGCACCACCTCGTCACCCTCGTACCCCACCTCGCAGCAGCCGGGCAGCCGGGACGCCCAGTCGAGGATCTCGCCGTAGAAGATCGCCGCGTCGAACGCGTCGCGGGTGTGCAGCCGGATGAAGGCCGGCGAGGCCTGCCGCCAGCTCTCCCAGTTGGTGAAGAGCTCGCCCTCCCAGATCCCGAACGTCGCGCCGTCCCGGTCCGCGATCAGCGCGGCCCGTCCCGGCGGCAGCGAGATCGGCCCGACGGCCACCGTCCCGCCCCGCTCGCGCGCCCGTGACACGGCCTCGTCGGCGCTCGGCACCGCGAAGTACGGCGTCCACGCCACCGCCATCTGCCACATCGTGGCGACCGCGGCGATCCCGGCGACCGGCACGTCGTCGGCCAGCGCGATGCGGAACCGGTCACCCAGCTTCCCCTTGCGCCACTTCCACCCCAGCACCGCGGAGTAGAAGTCCTGGGTGGTCTCCAGATCACGGCTGGTCAGGCTCACCCAGCAGGGCGCGCCGAAGACGTGGTGGGACGAGACGACCTCGGTCGCTCGCGGGGACGGTGGGGAGGGTGGCGTGTCGTGGTTCATGGCGCTCGCGTCCTGATCTCTTCGGCCGGTCGGCCACCGGTCCACCTCCAGTGTCCGGCCGGACCCCTGCGGGCCGCCTGTCGAATACCCCCGGTGGCGGCGGGCGGCCCCCGGGGGCAACGTTGGAGAGGTGGCACGAGTACCGCGGGACCCGGACGACGAAACCGGTCGGCTCTTCGAGCTCCAGGAAGAAGTGGATCAGCTCAAGGAAGCGGTCACCTCGCACGCGGTGGTCGACCAGGCGATCGGAATGATCGTGGCACTCGGCCGGATGACACCCGATCAGGGCTGGCAGGTCCTGAAGGAGGTCTCCCAGCACACCAACATCAAGCTCCGCAACGTCGCGGAGCTGATAGTGATTTGGGCCCGCACCGGGGAGATGCCGCCACAGATCCGTGCGGAGCTCGAGGACGCCATGGACCGCCACGGCCCCACGCAGATCCCGGGGACGCCACCGACCGGGTGACGCCCCCGTCTCCGGAATCCGGAATACCGCGGAGTCTCCGGATCACCGCGGACCGCTGCCCCGGCCCGCGTCCGCTGGTCACTGACGCTCGGCGAGGATCTCCTCACGCAGCTGGGCGAAGCAGCCGCTGAGCAGCCGCGAGACGTGCATCTGGGAGATGCCCAGCTGCTCGGCGATCCGGCTCTGCGTCATCCCCTGGAAGAACCGCAGGTAGAGGATGGTCCGCTCGCGCTCCGGGAGGGCCTGCAGGCAGGGCTTGACCGCCTCGCGGTCCACGACGGTGTCGAAGCCGGGGTCCGGGCCGCCGAGCGCGTCGCCGAGGGCGTAGCCGTCGGTGCCGGGCATCTCAGCCTCCAGCGACAGCGCGGAGAAGCACTCCAGCGCCTCCATGCCGGTCCGTACCTCCTGCTCGGTGAGCTGGGCGTACGCGGCGATCTCGGCGATGGTGGGCTGCCGCCCCGGGATGGTCTGGCCGAGTTCCTTGACCGCGCGCCGGACGCGGTTGCGCAGGTCCTGGACCCGGCGCGGCACGTGCAGCGTCCACATGTGGTCACGGAAGTGCCGCTTGATCTCACCGGTGATCGTCGGCACGGCGTACGCCTCGAAGGCTCCGCCGCGGTCCGGGTCGAAGTGGTCGACGGCCTTCACGAGCCCGAGGGCGGCGACCTGGTAGAGGTCCTCGAGGGACTCCCCGCGGCCGCGGAAACGTACGGCGATCCGCTCGGCCATGGGCAGCCACTGGCGGACCAGCTCGTCGCGCAGAGCCTTGCGCTCGGCGCCGTCGGGCAGCGTCGCCAGGCGGGCGAAATCGGCGGCGGTGTCGGGGGCGTCGTCGTGCGGATGCTGCTGCGTCCTGATGGCGGTACGCATCGATGCGCGCCTCCCTCAGCGGATGCTGGGTGGACAGACACCGTGGGACGGGCGCGCGGACCGGACATGGAGGGCGTCGGGTCCGGTACACCGGGCCCACGGAGGTGCCTCCTGTCCGAAGCACTGAGATGCAGATTCCCTGCTTCCATCCGGGTGAAACCCGATACGCGGAGAACATCACGATTTGCGACTGGTCGAGGCCGCTGCGTGAATCCGGGAACGCCGTATTTCTTGACCTGCCCTTGGCCCGGAATACCTCTGACACAGAGCTAATCTGGGGAGTGTGGACCAGGACCCCCTCCCGGAGGAACTCGCCGGCGCCCTCGTGGGGGTGCACCGGCTGACCCGTCGCCGCCTGCGTGCCGGACTGACCGCCCCACGGCTGCGCGGCGCCGAGGTCGAACTGCTGCGACTGGTCGAGGCCCGACCCGGCATCGGCATCTCCGAGGCGGCCAAGGAGCTCTGCCTCGCGGGCAATTCCGTCTCCACACTGGTCAACCACCTGGTCCGGGACGGCTACCTGGTCCGCGAGACCGATCCCGCCGACCGGCGCGCCGCCCGTCTGCTGCCGACCGACGCCGCGCTCAAGCGGCTGCGGGACTGGCAGGAGCGCCGCGCCGCTCTGCTGGACCGCCACCTCGCCGAGCTGCCCGAGGCCGACCGGGAGGCGCTGCGCGCCGCGGTACCGGCCCTGCGCCGGCTGGCCGAGAGTCTGAGGCAGGAGGGGGAGACCCCATGACCGACCCCGCGACCCGTCCCACGACCGTGACCGGCCCCCCGGCCGATCCCGCCCCCGACGCCGTGACCTGCACCGGCCTGGTCCACGCCTTCGGTGCGACGAAGGCGGTCGACGGGCTCGACCTGACCGTCCGGCAGGGCGAGGTCTTCGGTCTGCTCGGGCCGAACGGCGCCGGCAAGACCACCGCGATCCGCTGCCTGACCACCCTGCTCCCCGTCCCGCCGGACACGATCCGCGTCTTCGGCCACGACGCGGCCCGCGCGCAAATGGCGGTACGGCGCCTGCTCGGTTACGTGCCGCAGCAGCTGTCCGCCGACGCGAGCCTGACCGGCCGCGAGAACGTCGCCCTGTTCGCCCGCGTCTTCGACGTGCCGCGCCGTGAACGCGCCGCCCGGGTCACCCAGGCGCTCACCGCCGTCGACCTCGCCGACGCCGCCGACCGACTCGCCGGGACGTACTCCGGCGGCATGGTCCGCCGCCTCGAACTCGCCCAGGCCCTCGTCAGCGCGCCCCGCCTGCTCATCCTCGACGAGCCGACCATCGGCCTGGACCCCATCGCCCGTACCGGCGTGTGGGAGCACATCAACGCCGTACGGGCCGCCACCGGCATGACGGTCCTGGTGACCACGCACTACATGGACGAGGCCGATCAGTACTGCGACCGGGTCGGCCTGATGCACCGCGGCCGCATCCGGGCCCTCGGCACCCCCGCCGAACTGCGCGCCGGGCTCGCCGCACGGCGCGGCACGGCGACCCCGGCCACGCTGGAGGACGTCTTCCGCGACGTCGCCGGCAGCGGCCTCGACGACACCTCAGGAGACTTCCGCGATGTCCGATCGACCCGCCGCACCGCACGCCGCGTCGGCTGACCCCGCGCTCGGCCTCCTGCTGCGCCCGCCAGCGCCGAGGGCGCCCTGGCGGCTGGTGCCCGCGCGGGTGTTCGCGATGTGCGCGGTCGAACTGCAGAAGCTGCGCCACGACCGCACCGAGCTGTACACCCGGGCCGTGCAGCCCGCCCTGTGGCTGCTGATCTTCGGTCAGACCTTCACCCGCATCCGGGCGATCCCGACCGGCGGCATTCCCTACGTCGACTACCTGGCGCCCGGCATCATCGCCCAGTCCGCGATGTTCATCGCCATCTTCTACGGCATCCAGATCATCTGGGAACGCGACGCGGGAGTCCTCAACAAGCTGCTGGTCACGCCGACTCCGCGCGCCGCGCTCATCACCGGCAAGGCATTCGCCGCCGGGGTCAAGGCACTTGTGCAGGCGGTCGTCGTCCTCGTCATCGCCGCGGCGCTCGGCGTCGCCCTGACCTGGAACCCGCTGAAGCTGCTCGCCGTCGCGGCGGCCGTGGTCCTCGGATCGGCCTTCTTCTCCTGCCTGTCGATGACCATCGCCGGCATCGTGCTCAGCCGCGACCGGCTGATGGGCTTCGGGCAGGCGATCACCATGCCGCTGTTCTTCGGCTCCAACGCCCTCTACCCCCTCGCCGTCATGCCCGGCTGGCTCCAGGCGGTCAGCCGGGCCAACCCGCTCAGTTACCAGGTCGACGCCCTGCGCGGACTGCTGCTGGGCACCCCCGCGCACCTGGGCGCGGACTTCGCGGTGCTCCTGGTGGCCGCCGCGCTCGGCATCGCCGCCGCCTCCTCGCTGCTGGGCCGGCTGGCCCGCTGATCATGACTCACCGTCAAGATCGATGATCATGGCCGCGGACGTGATGTGCGGCACGCCCCTGAAAACAGGCCGAACGACCGGAAACCGATTCTCCCTGCGCACGGCTTGATCACCGATCACCGACGCCGAATCCGCTGGCCACAGCGCCTGAGGCGCATTTGACAGTGCCCTGACCGCCTGGATAGGAAGCAGCTCTCAGAAGTCGAGAGGTGGACTGTGTACGAGCCGAACGTGGTCGGGGACTGGCACGAGTACGAGGAGCATGCCGGTCTGCGCGTCCGCGTCCACCGTCTGGAGCAGGCGGAGCCGCCGCGCGGACGGGACGACGCGGCCGAGGGGCTGACGTACTTCGCGCTGCGGGTGACGGTCGAGAACCGCGGACCCGAGCGGTTCGGCGTCCACCTCGAGGACGGCCAGATCGACGTGCGCGTCGGGGCCGACGGCGAGGGCGCGTTCATCGACTGGCGCAACTCGCAGTTCATCGAGGGCTTCGACGTCTACCCGCTGCGCCGGGTCACCGCCGTGCTGTACGCCGCCGGCGCCGAGGACGCGCTGAGCCAGGTGGACGTCCAGGTCCAGCTGCGGGTCGACGAGGAGTGGGCGGAGCGCCGGATGTGGACCGGCGGGCTGGGCGTGAAGGCGCAGCCCTCCCACGTCCCGACCGGCGCGGGCCGCGACTGCCTGGCCCACCAGGTCAGCACGTTCCTGCGCGACCAGGCCGAAGAGGGCACCGCCTGACGCTCCGGCCGCCCGCGCGGTGACGTGCGACGGTGTCCGCTCAGTGCGCGATGCCGTCGATGATCTCGCGTGCACCCTGCCGCAGCAGCGCCACCGCCACCGACGTGCCCAGCGTGGCCGGGTCCAGCCGCCCGGCCCACTCGTGGGCGTTCAGACGGGTCTTGCCGTCCGGGGTGAAGACACAGGCGCGCAGCGAGAGTTCCCCACTGCGGTCCACGCGGGCGAAGCCGGCGATCGGGCTGTTGCAGTGGCCCTGCAGCACATGCAGGAACATCCGCTCCGCCGTGGCCTCCCGGTGTGTGCCGGGATCGCCGAGCGCGCTGACGGCGTCGATGAGGTCGCCGTCGTCCTGCCGGCACTGCAGGGCGAGGATGCCCGCGCCGATCGGCGGCATCATCACGTCGGGGGAGAGCACCTCGCTGATGACGTCCGGCCGCCCGATGCGCTCCAGTCCCGACACCGCCAGCAGCAGCGCGTCGGCGTCCCCGGCCGCCAGCTTCTCCAGCCGGCGGTTGGCGTTGCCGCGGAACGGCACGCACGTCAGGTGCGGGTGAGTGGCCGCCAGTTGGGCGATCCGGCGCACCGAGGAGGTGCCGACGCGGGTGCCGGCGGGGAGTTCGTCGAGGGTGAGCCCGTCCGGGTGCACGAGGGCGTCCCGGATGTCGTCCCTCTTCAGGAACGCGGCGAAGACCGTCCCGGCCGGCAGCGGCCGGTCCGCGGGCACGTCCTTGACGCAGTGCACCGCGAGGTCGGCCTCCCCGGCCAGCAGCGCGGCGTCGACCTCCTTGGTGAAGGCGCCCTTGCCCTCGACCTGGGACAGATCGCCGAGCCACTTGTCCCCGGTGGTCCTCACCGGTACGACCTCGGTGCGCACTCCGGGGTGCAGTGCGGCCAACTCGGCGCGCACGCGCTCCACTTGGGCCAGTGCCATCGGCGAGTCGCGGGAGACGATGCGCATCAGTTCCGGAACGGACATGCGGGCCACGATAGACCCTCCAGGCCGCTCAGCGCGCCACGGCCAGGCTGTGGCGCAGACTCTGCCGGGCCCGGGCGCCGAGCCGGTCGTGGAAGCGGTGCGGGTATTCACGCGCCTCTCAGCAGCTCGGCACCCGATCCGCCGGACGGACGGGCCCCGGGCCCCGGGGAGCCGGACGAACCCGGCGTCGCGCCACGGGGCTTGAGCCGGGTCAGTGCGGCGTCCGGGGCCACGCAGGTCAGGCGTTCGGGTCGAAGGGGAGGCCGGCGGGCTCGGCCGAGGCCAGGTGGGAGGCGAAGCTGCCGTCCTTCAGGCCGAAGTGCGCACTGCCGAAGTCGTAGGCGCTCAGCTTCTCGCGGATGCCCGGCGGGTAGCCGTCCCAGCCGACGAGCGGCGGGTACTGCCAGGTGTGCCGGTGGTTCTCCGGCGGCTCGTCGTTCGTGTTGGCCAGGCGGAAGCAGTGCGTGCCGATGCCGTCCTTGTGATAGACGACCTTGGCGTGGGTGCCCTCGAAGCGCACCTCGGACGCCGGGTGCACGGTGAACGAGCCGTGGTTGGACGTGGAGACGTACTTGACCTGGTCGTCCTGCACCCACACCGCCACGTGCTCCCAGTCGTGGCGGTGTCCGCCGATGCTGCTGCCGGGCAGAGCCTGGTCCTTCTCGAAGTACAGGCCGTAGAGGATGACGCACCAGCCGTTGTTGCACTTGGAGCGGGAGTAGCCGTTGGTGTTGTCCAGGTCGGCGGCGTCATGGCAGTTGCCGTTGAGGGCGCCGGTCGGCTTCAGCCCGCCGTTGACGGTGCCGTCCGGGCCGATGGCCGGCGTGGGATAGCAGCCGTCGGTGTCGTAGTCGAACGCCGGCTGGAAGGTGCGCTCCAGGCTGTCGGCGTTGGCAGGCAGGGCCTGCGGCGGGGCGGCGAAGGCGGCGGTGGGGAGGGCGACGACGAGCGCGAGCGCGCCGCCGAGTCCGGTGAGCCATCTCCTGCGGTGGACCTTGAACGTCACTGCGTCCTCCTCCTGGCGCGGGGGCGCCGGGCGGCCGTGGGGGCGTCCAGCGTCCCGCGTCTTACATGTCCGCGCCAAGAGGGGCGGGGTATCTCCTCGGTGAAGTCCCGCCGAACGCAAGGATCATGACGAGGGGTCGGGCAGATCGGCGGCCGACTCCTCGGGGGTGAGGTCCTGCCGCAGCCGCAGCCAGGACGGCTGGCGCAGCATCCCGGCCCGGGTCCGGGTGCTGTAGCGCACCTCGCCGACGAGCCGGGGCAGCACCCATCGAGCCCCCGCCACCTTCGGGCGGGGTGCGAACGGGCAGGCATCGGTGGCCAACTCGTCGAGCAGTGCCGCCAGATGGGTCCGCTCCTGCTCGCTCCAGCCGGTGCCCACCCCGCCCACGTACCGCAGGGCGCCGGCCGCGTCGCGCTGGCCGACCAGCACCGCGCCCGGCAGCCCCGACAGCCGTCCCCTGCCCGGCAGCCAGCCGCCCACGATCACGTCCACGCCGTGCATATTGCGGATCTTGATCCAGGCACGGGAGCGCACCCCCGGCTCGTACACGGAGTCCAGGCGCTTGCACACCAGGCCCTCCAGGCCGTGTTCGCGGGTGGCCGCCAGCGCCTCGGCGCCATGCCCGGCGAGCGCCGCCGGGGTCGACCAGTACGGTCCGTCGAGGCCGAGCGCCTCCAGCCGGGTGCGCCGCTGCCGGTACGGCAGGGCCAGCAGCGAGCGGCCGGCGAGGTGCAGAACGTCGAACAGGACGAGGTGGACGGGCTGCTCGGCCGCCTTGCGTGCCGCGCGGGCCGGGGCGTGGGCGAGCCCCATGCGGGACTGCAGCAGCTGGAAATCCGCCCGGCCCCGCGCGTCCAGGGCGAGCACCTCTCCGTCCAGCACGGCAGGAGTGGCGCCGAGCGCGTCGCCCAGCGCGTGCAGCTCCGGGTAGGCGGCGGTGATGACCTCACCGGAGCGGGCCCGCAGCACCACGCTGCCGTCCCCGGCCAGATAGGCCACGACCCGCTGCCCGTCCTGCTTCGTCTCGTACGCCCAGCGGGAGTCCTGGGAGGCGGGCGGCAGGGTGCCGGGGGTGGCGAGCATGGGAACGATCAGTGGCAGGGTCACGTCCTGAAAGGTGGACGCGCAGGCAGGCGCTCACGCGCGCGGCGCGGGGGATTCGCCTGAACGGGTCGGCGTGCGGCTCCTCGGAGCGCAGCGGACCGTCCCGGGCGTGAGATTACTTGACTTACGCAAGTATATGGTACCGTGGATGCATGGCATCATCACCGCTTCCCGCCGCCCCCGCCGCGTCCCCGGAAGTCGCCGAGATCGAGCGCGCTCTGAACCGGATCACGTATCTCAGCACCCGGGCGCGGCAGCACGAGCGGCTGATGGCCCTGGCGGGCGTCCCGCTGGACCGGGCCGCGGTAGCCCTGCTGCGCCAGGTCGCCGACTCCGAACCCCTGCGCTCCGGCGAGCTGGCCAACCGGCTCGGCGTGGAAGCCTCGCACGTCACGCGCACCGTGCAGCAGTTGCAGAAGTCCGGGTACGTCACCCGGGTGCCCGATCCCGACGACGGGCGCGCCCAGCGCATTGAGCTGACGGAGGCGGGGCGCCGTGCGGTGGACGCCGTCCGGGACGCGGGAGCGCGGGGGATGCAGCTCGCGTTGGCCGAGTGGTCCACGGACGATCTGCGCCGGCTCGCCACGCTGTTCCACCGCATGGTGGACGACTTCCTGGCCCGGGCCGCGCTGGTGGAGGAGGACGGCGACGCCTGATCGTCGCTCTCGGGTGCCGGCGGCTCGTTCCCGTCCGGCGGCGGGCTGTACCAAGCGAATTACTCTCCAGTAATATCGCGCGCCTGGTCGTCCTCAGGAGGAACCGTGCCCGAACGCTCACCCCTGCTGCTCGCCGGTCTGCTGGCCGCGGCGGGTGTCGCCCACTTCGCCGCGCCCCGTCCGTTCGACGCGACCATCCCGCGCGCGCTGCCCGGGCGGCCACGCACCTGGACGTACGCCAGCGGCGCCGCCGAACTGGCCCTCGCGGCGGGTCTGGCGGTTCCGCGCACCCGGCGCACCGCCGCGCTGGCGGCGGCCGGGTTCTTCGTCGGGGTCTTCCCGGCGAATGTGAAGATGGCCGTCGACTGGCGTCGGCGTCCGGCACCGCAGCGGACCGCGGCCCTCGCGCGGCTGCCCCTTCAGGTGCCGCTCGTGCTGTGGGCGCGGGGTGTCGCGCGCGCCGCGGAGGTGCGGCCGTGATCACCGTGGGAGACCGGGTCGAGGACTTCGCCCTGCCCGATGAGACGGGCACGGTCCGGCGGCTCACCGAGTTCCTCGCCGACGGGCCGGTCGTGCTCTTCTTCTACCCGGCCGCACTCACGCCCGGCTGCACCGCCGAGGCCTGTCACTTCCGGGATCTCGCCGCCGAGTTCGCCGCCGTCGGGGCCCGCGCGGTCGGGATCAGCGGTGACGCCGTGGACCGGCAGCAGGAGTTCGCCGCGCGTCATGCGCTGGGTGTGCCGCTGCTCGCCGACGTCGACGGCGCCGTGCGCGAGCGCTTCGGGGTGAAGCGCGGGTTCTCCCTCGCGCCCACCAAACGGGTCACCTTCGTCATCGCCGAGGACCGTACCGTCGTCGAGGTCGTCCGCAGCGAACTGCGGATGAACACGCACGCGGACCGGGCACTGGCCGCGCTGCGCAAGCACCGGAAGTGAGGGCTCACCCGTCCGCGGCGACCTGGGCCAGGGTCCGGCCCGTGCGGACCGAGCGGGCGCGGCGCGGATCGGGAGTGCCGCGGCCGGGGGCCGGGTGTCCGGCCTTGACCAGCAGCCAGTCACCGTCCCGGAACCGGGTGAGCGCGTACTCCCCGCGCAGCTTGCTCCCCTTCAGCCGGAACGTGGCGTGCCCGCGCACCAGCGACTCCGCGAAGTCGACGGGACGGCCGCGGCGGTCGTGGCTCAGCGGTTCGTAGGTCCCGGCGTCCCAGACGATCACCGTGCCGCCGCCGTACTCGCCCTTGGGGATCACCCCCTCGAAGTCCTCGTACTCCAGCGGGTGGTCCTCGGTGGGCACGGCCAGCCGCTTGTCGTGCGGGTCACCGGACGGCCCCTTCGGCACCGACCAGGACTTCAGCACGTCGCCGACCTGCAACCGGAAGTCGAAGTGCATCCGCCGCGCGTCGTGGATCTGGACCACGAACCGGGGCTCGTCACCCGAGGCCGTGGTACGGCCCCGCGGCTCCGCGGTGCGGTCGAAGTCCCGTTTGGCCTGGTACTCCCGCAAGCGCTCCACCGGATCCTCCTTCCGACGACGGCGACGGGTACCCCGCGCGTCGGCTCAGAACTCCTCGTGCGTCTCCGGGTCGCCGCCCAGCCGGCGCGTGCCGTGGTGGTGGCCCACGGCCTCCATCTCCTCGGCGTCCAGCTCGAAGCCGAAGACGTCCAGGTTGTCCCGCCGGCGTTCGTGGTCGGCGGACTTGGGGATCGGCAGGGCGCCCAGCTGGACGTGCCAGCGCAGCACGACCTGGCCGGGCGACACCCCGTACTTCCGGGCGATGCCCGCGATCCTCGGGTCGTCCAGCAGATGGCTGCCCCGGCCGAGCGGGCTCCAGCTCTCGGTGACGATGTTCCGCTCGGCGTTAAAGGCGCGCAGCTCGCGCTGCGGGAAGAGCGGGTGCAGCTCGACCTGGTTCACGCTGGGCAGGACGCCGGTCTCCTTGTGCAGCCGTGCGATGTGCTCCGGCGTGAAATTGGAGACGCCGATCGAGCGGACCAGGCCGTCCTCCCGCAGTTTGATCATCGCCCGCCAGGAGTCGACGTACTTGTCGACGCGGGGGAGCGGCCAGTGGATCAGATAGAGGTCCACGTGGTCGAGGCCGAGACGCCGGCGGGACTCCTCGAAGGAGGCGAGGGTCTCCTCGTAGCCGTGGTGGCGGCCCGGCAGCTTCGTCGTCACCACCACGTCCTCGCGGGGCACGTCACTGCCCGCGATGCCCCGGCCCACGCCGGTCTCGTTGCCGTAGTTCGCCGCCGTGTCCACCAGGCGGTAGCCCAGGGCGAGCGCGTCGCGCACGGCCTGCTCGGCCAGCGCGTCGTCCATCGGCCAGGTGCCGAGCCCGAGGGCCGGGATCACCATGCCGTCGTTGAGGGTGTACGTCGGGATCTCGCTCACGGGTCGGACCTTCCCCTCGGCTGTGTCGTCCTACCAGCGTCACGGATAGGGTGAGCAGTGATCAACCGGACCGGGTGGGGATGAGGACAGCGGACGGCATGGGCGGCACCGAGGAACAGCGCCCCGCGGGCACGCGCGCCACGTCACGCGACGTGGCACGGCTCGCCGGGGTGTCGCACACCGCGGTCTCCTTCGTCTTCAACGGCCGGGCCGAGGGCAACCTCTCGCCCGCCACCCAGGAACGCATCCGCCAGGCCGCCGCCCAGCTCGGCTACCGGCCCGACCCCGTCGCCCGCGGACTGCGCCGCCGCCGTACCGCCGTGATCGGACTGGTCACCGACGAGATCGCGTCCTCGCCGTTCGCCGGGCGGCTGCTGCGCGGCGCCATGGAGACCGCGTGGGGCCGCGAGCACCTGGTCCTCACCGTCGACTCCGGCGGCGACCCGGCCAAGGAGGACGCGGCCGTCGCCGAACTGCTCCACCGGCGCGTGGACGGCATCATCTACGCGGCGATGTCCCTGCGCCGCGTCCGCGTCCCCGAGGGGCTGCACCGGACGCACTCGGTGCTGGCCAACTGCCTGCCCGAGGACGACTCCCTGCCCGCCGTCATCCCCGCCGAACGCGCCGGCGGCCGCACGGCGGCCCGGCTGCTGCTCGACCAGGGCCACCGGCGCCTCGCGCACATCGGCGGCCTCGACGACATCGCCTCCGTCGAGCGGCTGCGCGGCTTCCGTGACACGCTGCGCGCCGAGGGCATCACGGTCCCCAAGGAGTGGGTGGTGCGCACCGGCGGGGAGATCGCCGGCGGCTACGAGGGCGCCGTGCGCCTCCTCGAGGGTGCAGCGGCCGACCGCCGCCCGACCGGGATCTTCGCCTACAACGACCGGGTCGCGGCGGGCGTCCTGCACGCCGCGACCCGGCTCGGGATCGATGTCCCCGCCGACCTGTCCGTCGTCGGTTACGACGACCAGGAGCACATGGCCGCCTTCCTCACTCCCGCGCTGACGAGCGTGGCCCTGCCGCACCGGGAGATGGGCGAGGCCGCCGCCACGCTGCTGCTGGACGCGATCGACACGGGCCGCACCCCGGCGGCGACGGTACGGCGGATCGCGTGCCCGGTGGTCAGCCGTGCGTCGGTGGGACCAGCGCCCATCCGGTGACCGTCGCATCTCCACCGGCGACGGTCAGCTCGGGCACATCGCCGGGCCGCCGGTAGACGCGCTCGGTGACCATGGCGTGGCCGTCGGCGAACAGCTCCAGCAAGGAACCGTCGGCCAGCACGCGGACCGCGCGGGCCTCGGTCCGCACCACCAGGGGTGCCGAGCCCTCCCGGCCCGCACGGGGCCAGGCGGAGCGGTCGAGGGTCACGGTGCCCGCCTGGGGGTCCAGCCGGACGGTCAGCTCCTCACCGGACGGCGACCGCAGCAGCGACAGGGTGACCGGCGCACTCGCGGTGACCTCCAGGTCGTACGCCTCCGGCAGCGGTGCCCGGGCCGGAGCCGTCACGAACGGCTCGGGGGCGCGCAGGAGGGCCAGCTCCGGGGCGGGGGAGAGGCACAGGGCGCCGTCCTCGGCCACGTCGAGGATCCGGGGTGCGGTGAGCACGCCGGCCCAGCCCGCGCGCTCGGCCTCGGCCGGGTCCCGTGCCTCCCAGGACCAGCCCCACATCAGGGCGCGGCCCGGTTCCTGGAGCACGGCGGGCGCGTAGAAGTCGCGGCCGTGGTCGAGGCGGCCGCCCGAGCCCGCCTCGAACCGCAGGCCGCCCTCCGCGTCGTCCACCACACGTCCCGTCAGGTAGCCGGTGGAACAGGGGTCGCCGTCCCACAGCGACAGCACCAGCACCCACGCGCCGCCCGGCGTGAGGGCGAGCTGCGGGCACTCCCAGCCCACCGCCTTGTCACCGAACGCGTCCGCCGCGACCGGGTCGTTGCCGTCCAGGAGCACGCCCGCGAACCGCCACGCCGTCAGGTCGTCGCAGTCGTACAGCAGGACCGAGGGCGTACCGTCGGCGTGGCCCGCGCCGACCAGAGCCCAGCGGTGGCCGGCGTGGCGGAAGACGAACGGGTCGCGGAACATCACCACGTCCAGGCCCTCGGGCGGGCCGGACAG
Organism: Streptomyces sp. NPDC028635; assembly: GCF_040637635.1. Lineage (NCBI taxonomy): Bacteria > Bacillati > Actinomycetota > Actinomycetes > Kitasatosporales > Streptomycetaceae > Streptomyces > Streptomyces sp. NPDC028635. The sequence goes on from NZ_JBEZWX010000019.1 coordinate 86,766, forward strand.
CACGGGTTCGGGCAGGACCTTCCACTCGGTCAGCGTGGCGTCGTCCGGGTCGGCGGCGCGGGCCAGGCAGATCGCGCCGAGGCCGGTGTGATGGTGGTCGATCCCGGTGTACACCGCGGTCGGCACACCGCCGTCGTCGACCAGGCACCCCGACCAGCAGCCCGCCTCGTCGGGGCCGCCGGGGGTGGGCGTCAGCGCGATCGGGTGGTGCGTCCAACGGGCCAGATCGTCACTGGAGGCGTGCCCCCAGTGGATGTCTCCGTGCACCGGAGCCCCGGGGTTGTGCTGGTAGAAGAGGTGGTACCGGCCACGCCAGCGGAAGGGCCCGTTGGGGTCGTTGACCCAGTGGGCGGGCGGGCGGACCCGGAAGCGCGGGGCATGGGCGAGGCTCAACGGTTGACTCCTGCGGAGGTGATGCCCTCACGGAGAGGGCGCTGGCCGACGAGGAACACGGCGACGGCGGGGATCATGGACAGCACGACTCCGGCGAGGACGACGGAGATCGAGCCGGTGCCGAGGTTGCCCTGGAGGGAGACCAGGCCCAGCGGCAGCGTGTAGTTCTGGCTGGAGGTCTCCAGGATCAGCGGCCGGAAGAACTCGTTCCAGTGATAGTTGAAGGCGAGGACGCCGACGATGGCGAGGCCGGGCGCGGCCAGCGGCGCGTAGACGGAACGGAACGTCCGCCACGGTCCCGCGCCGTCCAGCATCGCCGCCTCGCCCAGGTCCTTCGGCATGCCGAGGAAGTACTGGCGCATCAGGAAGGTGCCGAACGCGGTCGGGAAGGCCGGGACGATCAGGCCGAGCAGGGTGTCGGTCAGCCCCATCGACTTCAGCACCAGGAAGACCGGCACGATCGTCACCTGGAGCGGCACCATCATCGTCGCCAGCACCAGGGCGAACAGGGGCTTCTTGAAGCGGAACTCCAGGCGCGCGAAGGCGTAGCCCGCGAGGCCCGCCGTGATCATCTGGCCGGCCGCGACCAGCGCGGTCACCAGCGTGGAGTTCAGCGCCAGCAGCCATACGTCGATCTGGTCGAACACCCCCCGGTACGCCGCGGCCGTGGGGTGCGCCGGAATGATCCGCGGCGGCAGGTCGAAGGACTCGGCGGGGGTGCGCAGCGAGGTGGACAGGGTCCAGATCACCGGCCCCAGCGTCAGCAGGGCGCACACCGTCAGACCGGCGACGCGCGCCCAGGGCGCGAGGGAGTGGCGGGTACGGCTCAGGGTCGGGGTCGCTTGGCTCATGTCGCTCACCGGGCTCACTGGTAGTGGACGAAACGCCGGCTGAGCCGGAACTGGAGGGCGGTGACGGCCATGATCAGCACGAACAGCAGCACGCCGACCGCGGACGCCTCACCGAAGCGCAGCTGCTCGAACGCGGTCTCGTAGATGACCATCACCACGGTGCGGGTGGAGTCGCCCGGCCCGCCGTTCGTCAGCACATACGGCTGCTCGAAGACCTGGAGGGCGTTGATGATGCCCACCACGGACGCGACCAGCAGCGTGGGCGACAGCAGCGGCAGCGTGATGGCGAGGTGTTTGCGCAGGCCGGTCGCCCCGTCCAGCGAGGCCGCCTCGTGGACCTCCTTCGGGATGTTGTTCAGACCGCCCACGAACAGCAGGAAGGAAAACCCGAACTGCTGCCAGACGTAGACCAGGATCACCGCCGCCATCGCCGCGTGCTCCGACGTCAGCCACGGCACCGGGGCGATCCCGATCAGCCCGAGCGCCCAGTTCACGACACCGAAGTCCTGGTTGAACAGGTACTTCATCACCACCGAGATCGACGCCGCGGACAGCACCAGCGGGAAGAAGAACGCCGAGCGGAACACCGAGCGCAGCCAGAGCGGCATGCGGCCGTTCACCACGATCGCCAGCACCAGCGCGATCAGCAGTTGCAGGGCCACGGCCAGCACCATGAAGACCAGCGTGTTGCGGAAGGAGACCAGCACGGTGGAGTCGCCGAACACCTCCCGGTAGTTGGCGACGCCCGCGAAGCCGGGGGAGTCGATGACGTTCCAGTGGAACAGGCTCAGCACCACCGAGCCGACGATCGGCACGACCGTGAAGACGACGATGCCGACGATCGTGGGCGCGAGGAACAGGGTGGCCAGCAGCCGGGTGCCGCGCTCGCGCGGGCCCGGCCGTCCGGGGGCCGGGTGCCGCGCTCGCGCGGGCCCGGCCGTCCGGGGGCGGCGGGCGGCGCCTGGGGGTGTGCCGCGCGCGCAGGCGGGACCTGGGTGTTCGTCATATCGCACGCTCCATGGCCTTCTCCAGATCGCCCTGCATCCGGCGCAGCGCCGGGCGCACCGCACGCGGGGAGGACAGGGCCGTGCCGGTGTGTTTCAGCAGCACCTGCTCCACCTCGGCGACCTGCGGGGGCGCCGGGATCGGCCCGGTGCCGGGGAACCGGTCGAGGGTGTCGTAGAAGACCCGCCAGTGCGCCGGGCCGGTCTGCCGGTAGCGGTCGGCCGTCAGCATCGAGCGGCGTGCCGGGGTCGTCTGGTTGGTGCTGAACAGCTCGGTCAGGGTGTCGCGGCGGGCGGAGTACTTGATGAACTCCCAGGCCTCGTCCTGCCGCTTGGAGGTGCGCAGCATGGCGTAGCCGGCCGCGCCGTACTGCATACGGTGGGTGCGCCAGCGGGGGAAGTACTGGGTGTCGAAGCCGTCCCGCCCCACCCCCGCCAGATGCAGGCCGCCCGCCCAGAAGCCGCCCGCGGGGGTGACGCCGACCCGGCCGGTGGAGAACACACCGATCAGGTTCTGCCCGTTGCCGCCCTCGGGGCGGCTGCACAGCCCGTCGCGGACCAGGGAGGCGAGGTAGTCGTACGTCTCCTCGACCCGGTCGGAGGTGGCCTGCGGCGTGGTCCAGCGGAAGCCGCCGCCGCGCCCGCGCCGCTGTCCGGCCGGGTAGAAGGCGTTCCACAGCCAGTCGCCGCCCGGGGCCTTGGACTCGGCCAGCAGGTTGGTGTCGTTCGCGAACAGCCAGGGCACGACACCGCCCCACAGCCGGTTGGTCCAGAAGTACGGCGTGAAGTGGGAGTCGCTCGCCCGCTTCATCCGGCGCAGCAGCGCGGTGAAGTCGTCCCGGGTCCACTCGGCGTCCGGGAATCCGGCGCCGGCCCGCCGCAGCACCTGCGTGCTGAGGTACATGTCGGCGGCGTTGAACTCGATCGGCAGCTGGTACAGGCTCCCCTCGTACATCATCGACTCGACCAGCGAGGGGTGGACGTCGGCGAAGTACTCGCGCAGCTCGGCCGCGTCCCGCTTCACCCACCTGTCGAGCGCCACGCCGAGGCGCTGCGCGAACAACTGCACGCCCTCGGTGGCCACATAGACCAGGTCGGGCGCGGTGCCCGCGGCGATCTGGGTGAGGATCTTGGCGAAGAAGTCCGACCAGTCCACGGCCTGTACGGCGTTGATGCGGACCTTGATGCCGGGGTGCAGCCTGCGGAATCCGTCCAGCAGGGTGCGCACGCCGTCCGGGGAGAACGCGGAGCCGAGCGTCGCGACGACGAGGGAGCCGTCGTCGCGGCCGGGGATGTCGGCTCCGGTGAGCCGGTCCCAGCTCGCGGCGGTACCGGCGACGGCGGCTGCGGCCGTGCCGTAGGCGCCGTACCGCAGCAAGGTGCGGCGTGGGAGGTGCGGGTCGGTCATCGACGGGCCTAACTCGTGTTAGTCGAGCAGTGATGCCCAGATGATGGGAACCGGGTCGCGCCTGTGTCAAGACCGTTGCGCGCCTTGACCTTTAACGAGTTAGGTCTACAGTCCTGGTCCACACGAGCCGCCGTTTTCCCGACGAGAGGAACGAAGAGTGATGCGTGGCATGTCCAGAAGGGCCCTGTTCGCCGGTTCGGCCGCGGGAGCGACAGCGGCGCTCCTGCCGGCCGCGGCTCCGGCGGCGGCGCGACCGAGGCCCGCGGCGGGCTGCGCGAGCTACCGCGCCCGCTACCACCTCACCGTGCCCGACCAGTGGAAGAACGACCCGCAGCGCCCGGTCTGGATCGACGGCGAGTACCGGTACTACTACCTCTACAACGCGGACTACACGACCGGCGCCGTCGGCACCGCCTGGCGCCTGGCCACCAGCTCCGACCTGGTCTCCTTCACCGACCGCGGTATCGCCGTGCCCAAGGACACCACCCCCAACGGCGACGTCTGGTCGGGCTCGGCGGTCGTGGACACCGAGGGCACGGCGGGCTTCGGCAAGGGCGCGGTGGTCGTCCTCGTGACCATGTCGCCCGACGACGGCCCGACCTCCCAGGCCCAGTTCCTGTACGTCTCGACCGACGGCGGCCGCACCTTCCGGCCGCACGGCACCGCGCCCGTCCTGCCGAACCCCGGGGTGCGCGACTTCCGCGACCCGAAGGTGATCCGCGACGACGAACGCGGCCGCTGGGTGATGGTGCTCGCCGAGGGGAACAAGCTCGGCTTCCACCACTCACCCGACCTGCGCAACTGGACCTCCGCCGGCTCCTTCACGCACGACGGCACCGGCGTGCTGGAGTGCCCCGACCTGTTCCGCATCACCGCCGACGACGGCACGCCCAGGTGGGTCCTGGGCGCGAGCGCCAACGGCAAGGGCGCGGGCCTGCCGAACACGTACGCCTACTGGACGGGAGCCTTCGACGGCGCGCACTTCACCCCCGACGCGACCGAACCGCAGTGGCTCGACCACGGCTGGGACTGGTACGCGGCCGTCACCTTCGACAAGCGCGACGCCCAGGGCACCCTCGACGAGCGGGCACGCTACGCGCTGGGCTGGCTGAACAACTGGGACTACGCGCACACCACACCCACCATCGACTGCGACGGCTTCAACGGCACGGACTCGATCGTCCGCGAGATCCGCCTGGTGCGGGCCGGGACGGGCGGCTACTACCTGGCGTCGAGCCCGGTGTCCGCGCTCGACAGGTACGTCTCCCGGACGGTGCGGCTGGGTGACGTACCGGTCGACGGCACCCGGCTCCTCGACTACCGGGGCACGTCCTACGAGATCAGCTGCGAGATCACCTGGGACCGGCTCACCGGCGCCGGTCTGCAACTGCGCCGCTCACCCGACGGCGTCCGCCACATCGACGCCGGGATCTACGGCGACTACGCCTTCCTCAACCGCCGCGCCACCGTGAACCCCGACGCCTCGTCCCGCTGGCAGGAGAGCCACAGCCCCTTCGATCCGGCGGCACGCTCGGTACGGCTGCGCATCCTGGTGGACCGCACGAGCGTGGAGATGTTCGTCGGCGACGGCCGCCACGTCCACTCGTCGGAGGTCTTCCCCTACCTCATCGACTCCGGCGTGGCCCTGTTCACGGTCGACGGCCCCGCGGTGTTCCGGGACGTGGTCGTCCGGGAGTTCACGGTGTGAGGCCGGCGTCGGGCCTCGCACGCGGCGGCCTCGGCCGGATCCGGCAGGCGCGCTCTCGCCCCCGCGGGCGTTCCCTGTCACGATCTTCGATGACGGGAACGCCCACGAGCACCGGAGTGCGTATGACGGCGGACAGCACGGGGACGGACGGGACCACGCCGGGGGCCGGAGTGGAGGTGCGGCCGGTCGCCGGACACATCGGGGCCGAGATCGACGGCGTCGATCTGGCCGGGGAGCTGAGCGCGGAGGCGGTCGCCGCGATCCGCGCGGCCGTGCTGCGCTGGAAGGTGGTGTTCTTCCGCGGGCAGCGCCTCGACCACGCCACCCATGTCGCCTTCGCACGCCGGTTCGGGGAGCCGGTGCTGCTGCCCCGGCGGGGCAGTGCCTCCCCGGCCGGCGTACCCGAGATCGAGACCACCGCCGACCGCCTCGAACTGGGCGGACGGTTCGGGATGGAGCACGACGAGTGGCTGCGGCGCCGCCGCCACACCCTGCTGCGCGGCTGGCACTGCGACCACGGCGCCCGCGTCGACCCGCCGGCCGCGACGATCCTGCGCGCCGAGACCGTACCGCCGTACGGCGGCGACACCACCTGGTCCAATCTGGCCGCCGCGTACGCAGGACTGTCCGCACCCGTGCGGGAGTTCGTGGACGGGTTGCGAGCCGAGCACCGCCTCGGCGTCGGCTACCAGCCTCGGCCCGGTGACGACGCCTACGTCCGCCATCTGCTCGACCACCAGACCGCGACCGTGCATCCGCTGGTGCGGGTCCACCCGGAGACCGGTGAGCGGATCCTCTTCGTCAACGGCTACTACGTCGAGCAGATCAGCGGGCTCTCCCGTCACGAGAGCCGGGCCGTCCTCGACATGCTCCTGGAACAGGCGGTCCGGCCCGAGTACACGGTGCGCCTGCACTGGGAGCCGGGCACCGTCGCCTTCTGGGACAACCGGGCCACCATCCACCTCGCGCCCGGCGACACCGCCCACCTCGGCTTCCCGCGGATCATGCACCGGGTGATGCTCGCCGGGGACGTGCCCACCGGGGTCGACGGCCGGCCCTCGGAGGCGATCACCGGGAGCGCGCCTGGCCGCTGGTAGGTCAGCCCGCGGGCCGCCACCCCAGGGCCGGTCCCAGCCTGGTCGCCGTGTCGGTGAGGATCTGCACGTAGTCCTCGTGCCCGAAGGTGAACGGCAGCGCGAACGCCACCTCGTCCACCTCACGGAACGCGGGGTCGGCGTGCAGACGCGCGGCGATCTCCTCGGACGGGCCGACCAGATCCGGGGCGAACAACAGCCGCCCGGGACCCTGCGGGGACGCCGTACGCGGCAGCCGGGCGGCCGCGTACGCCTCGTACCGGGCGCGCTGCGCGGGGGTGGCGGAGTCCGTCGGGACGACGACCAGCCCCTGCGAGACCCGGGCGGCCGCGCCGTCCGGATGGGCCGCCCGGAAGGCGCGGATCAGCTCCCGCTGGATGCGCGCGAAGTCCCACGGCCCCTGTGCCTCCTCGGCCTTGACGACGCTGCTGGTCAGCAGGTTCATCCCGTGCTCACCGGCCCACCGGGCCGAGCGCAGGCTGCCGCCGCCGTACCAGAGCCGGCCGCCGAGCCCGGGGGAGTGCGGCTGGACCCGGTCGGAGTAGATCTCGAACCCCTCCCGCCCGCTGAAGTCGGTGACCGGCTTGCCCCGCACCGCGTCCAGCAGCCGTTCCAGCCGCCCGTAACCGAAGTCCTCCACCTCGGCGCTGTCCGGGTACAGGGCGCCCTTCACCTGGTCGAAGTGGGTCGGCGGCCCCACACTCACGCCGGGGTTGAGGCGGCCGCCGGACAGGACGTCCACGGTCGCCAGGTCCTCCGCCAGCCGCAGCGGGTTCTCCCAGCCCAGCGGGATCACCGCGGTGCCCAGCTCGATCCGCCGGGTGCGCTGCGAGGCCGCCGCCAGCACGGCGACCGGTGACGAGATGCCGTACTGCAGGTGCCGGTGCCGCACCCAGGCGCTGTCGAACCCGAGCCGTTCACCGAGCTCGATCAGTTCCAGCGTCGAGGCGTGACCGCGGCCCGGATCGGCCTCGTCGAACAGGCCGATCGTCAGGAAGCCGAGCTTGCGCAGGGGGCGTGCGGCGGGTGGCACGGGCACCTCCGTCGTCCGGGCACCTGGGTGCCGTCCAAGGCCTCGCGACGATCCTACGATCCGGACATTGCGACGGTATGAACGGTTTCGGCCGAGGTCAGTCCAGCGGATCCAGCGTCAGATACGCCTGCTGCGGAGCGCCGTCGTGCACCAGTGACTCGTGGTGCCCCACATCGTCGAAGGCGAAGGCGTACGCCGTGCCGTCGGCCATGCGGTCGTGGATGATCCGGGCGTAGTGGTTGGTCACCGCGTCCTGGTAGAAACCGGCGGCCGAGGTGTCCGGCTGACTGGGGTTGGTCAGCAGCGTGGTGCGGTTGAAGCCCGCGCACAGCGTGCGCGAGATCGGTCCGCGCACCGCGTCGTTGGGGGCGTCCAGCAGCTTGTGGCAGCCGAAGACGCTGTCCGCGTCCGGCTTGCTGAACGACGTCACGACCGCGCCCGTGCCGTCGGTGAAGTTCATGACGCCACCGGAGACCCTGCCGTAGAACTTCTTGCCGGGCTGGTCGGCGAACGGGGTCACGGTCAGCGTGGCGCCGGTGTACTTCTGCCAGACCCGGTTGATGTAGTCGTCCATGACGGACGCCGGCAGCGCGCCGCTCTCCAGCCCGTGCCCCGGGGACAGCGCCCGCAGCGCCGTACCGTCGGACCGGGTCTGGATCAGCTTGCCCCAGCCGCCCGCCTGGGCGCGCAGCGCGTCGAACACCGCGTGGTACCCGCCCGCCTTGAGGTGCCCGGTGCTCACCGTGCTGCCGTCGGACCGCCGCACCCCGACGGCGTACGGCGCGGAGAACATGTCCACCTGGGTGCTGTTGAGCCACAGGCCGCCGTCGTCGAGCGTGTACTCCGACCAGTTGAACAGCGTGTCCCGGTTGGGGTCGCTGGGATTCTGCACGGCCGGCTGCACCAGGCCGCCGGTCGCCAGCCGGAAGTCCAGCTTGCGGCCGTAGGAGAAGTAGATCCGGCCGGACAGCTTCGGAATGCGGATCGTCTTCGACTGCCCGGCGGCGGGCCCGGGGATCGACGCGTCCGGTGCGGGCACGGGCGGTATGCCGCCGCCCGGCCAGGGGTGGAAGCCGCCATCGGCATCCGCCCATCCCTGCTGACCGGTCGTCAGCAGGGTGCCGAGCGTGTAGACGTACACGGACTCCGAGCGGCCGGAGTTGTTGGTCAGTTTCAGCGGGATCGTGTCCGGCACCGAGGCGTGCGCCGCCGACGGCGCCTGTACGGCGACGACGCCACCGATCAGGGCTGCCGTCGCCGTCGCGGCGAGGACCCGGTGCTTCAGGCGTGCGAGCACGCTGCACCTCCGTACGGTGTGGGGGAAGGGGCGGTCGGGACTTGGTCCGGACCGCTTTGAGAGCGCTCTCAGAGTTGCGTCGAGACGCGCTCATGTCAACAACCCGCACAGAGAAAGACGCCCGTGCCGCTACGGCCACGGGCGTCTTGCCCAGATCACCGTTCGCCGAACGTGCGCTCCAGGAGACCGAACAGCGCGACCCAGTGCCGCTCCGCACCTTCCTTCTGGTACGCGGCGGTGTCGGCCTGGGTGTACCCGTGCGGCGCACCCGGGTAGACCTCGCAACGGTGCCGGACGCCCGCCGCGGTGAGCGCGTCCTCCAGCCGCCGTATCTGCTCGGGGTCCATGGACGGGTCCTGGTCGGCGTGCCCGAAGTACAGCTCCGCCTTCACCCGGTCCGCCACCAGGTGGGGGCTGTCCGCGGCGTCGGTCGCGAGCCGCCCGCCGTGGAAGCCGGCCGCCGCGGCGACCCGGTCCGGATACGCCCCGGCCGTGCGCAGCGCGAGCCGCGCGCCCATGCAGTAACCGGTGATCGCCACGGGCCCCTCGGCCACGTACGGCGATGCGGCAAGCCACTCCAGGTAGGCGCCGGCGTCCCGCATCGAGCGCTCGGCGGTCAGCGACTGCATGATCGGACGCAGCTGCTGCCACATCCCCGGACGCGCGTCCGGATCGATGAACTCGGGCAGCTCCACGACCGGCGCCCGCCCATGCCGGTAGAAGACGTTGGGCACCAGCACGGTGTACCCGGCGCCGGCGATCCGGTCGGCCATGGACCGCAGGTGCGGGCGCAGCCCGAAGGCGTCCTGGTAGAGCAGGACCGCCGGACGCGGCCGCCCGTCGGAGGGACGGGCCAGGTAGGCGTCGGCGGTGCCGTCGGCGGCGGGGATCTCGACGTCGGTGCCCTGCACGGAGGTCATGGTGCGGTACCTCATCACGGTCGGCGGGTCCTGGATCCGGAGGACCGGAACCCCCACATCGTTGCACACACCACGGACTTGCCCCGCCCGGCCCTCCTACTCGAAGCGGCTGACGTCCCCGGCGCCGCGCCGCACGATCTCGGCCTCGCCACCGGAGAAGTCCACGACGGTCGTCGGCTCGGTGCCGCACTCACCGGAGTCGAGCACCGCGTCCACCACGTGGTCGAGGCGGTCCTTGATCTCCCACCCCTGCGTCATCGGCTCCTCCTCGCCGGGCAGCAGCAGCGTGCTCGACACCAGCGGCTCCCCGAGCTCGGCGACCAGCGCCTGGGTGACGGTGTGGTCGGGGATGCGCACGCCGACGGTCTTCTTCTTGGGGTGCTGCAGCATGCGCGGCACCTCCCTGGTCGCCGGCAGGATGAAGGTGTAACTCCCGGGCGTCGAGGCCTTGACCGCCCGGAACACGTCGTTGTCCACCCGTACGAACTGGCCCAGCTGCGCGAAGTCCTGGCACACCAGGGTGAAGTGGTGCTTGTCGTCCAGCTGCCGGATGGAACGAATCCGCTCCATGCCGTCACGGCTGCCGAGCCGGCAGCCCAGCGCGTAACAGGAGTCCGTCGGATACGCGACGAGCGCGTCGTCGTTCCGGATGCTCGCGGCGACCTGCGCGATGGTGCGGGGCTGCGGGTTGTCGGGGTGCACGTCGAAGTACTTCGCCATCCGCCGAGCTTATGCCCCCGGCGGCACACCCGCCGACGCGCCCCGCGGCCCGCCTCGCGCTGCGAGCCCCACCCACCGTCAGCCCCTGGGCGGCCGGCACCGGGTCCTTACAGGTGCGCCGTGACTGTCCTCGGGCCCGACCCACCGCACACCGCAGGCGTGACACCAGCCCACCACCCGCAACGGACCGGCACAGGCGGAGAACGTCAGGGGTGGCGAGGGCGACGTGTGCAGGGGGGACGGACGGGTACCCGCCCGTCGCATCGACGGCAACCGCTGAATCGGACGGAGGGTGCCCGCATGACCAGCAACACGGAGACCGGCGGCGTCACCGGCACGCAGGACAAGGACTACAACCTGATCTGGTACGTCGAGGCGTGCCTGAGCAACGCGCTCCGGCTGGAGAACTACATCCAGGACGCCGAGCGCGAGAAGGACACCGAGGTCGCCGACCTGTTCCGCAAGGCCCAGGCGGACAGCCGCAAGGGCGCCGAGCTGGGCAAGGAGCTGCTGCGTGCGCGGCTGAGCGGCAGCTGAACCCCGCGGACGAGAACGGGCCCGTATCCGGAGAAGGGTGCGGGCCTCTTCGCGTACCGGGCCCGCCCCCGGCGGTGTGGTCGAAACCACGCCGTCCACGGGGACCGGGGCGGCGGGGTCACGGGCTACCGTTTTGTGCATTCCCCTTCCCCCAGCGGCTTCGGACGGCCCCGCAGTGCACGCAGACCTCTCCCCGCTCATCGCGGCGACCTCCCACTGGCTGACCAGCGCCTACCCGGCATGCGGCGGCGCGCTCTCCTCCGTCCTGTGCGAGGTCCAGGCCCGGCAGGCCGTGACGGTCGCCGCCTGGCTGCGCTACCCGACGCTGATGGACGCGGCCCTGGTCGGCATGGCCGGGCCCGGTGGCTCCGGCCGACTCGACTGGATCACCGGCGCGGACGGCACGGCCACCGACGGCGTCGAGGACGCCTGGCGGAGCTGGGTCGACGAGGTCGTGGCCAGCTGGGCGGCCTGCCTGCTGGTGGACGAGGACCTGGCGGCGCTGGCGGTGGCCGCGCTCATGGAGGGCGACCACGCCCTCGGTCTTCCGGTGGAGTTCCGCCGCCTGGTCACCCCCGACGACGGCGACCGCCGCGCAGCCGCACTCCTGCGCCACCCGGATCTCCTCGCCCCCGTGGCCGAACTCCACCACGCCCCGCTGCTGGACCTCCTGCGACCGGGCCAGGCCCTCGTCGCCTGAACCCGTCGTTGACGACGCCCCGCACCCGCGTACGGCGGGAAGGGGCCGGGGTGGGGGGTGTCCGCCCGCAGCGTCCGGCACCGGCACAGGGCGCCGTACCAAGCGACGGCCGGCCGGACCGAGGACGGACACCCCCCACCCCGGCCCCGCCGTGGGAACCGGCCGCAGGCGAGACCGCAACCGACCACGCACCGGCACGGGCCGCCGCAGGCAAAAAAAGGGGCGCGGGGAACGGCGCGACCAGCCACAACGAACCCGCACAGGCGCCGCAGGCAACGGCGCCCAGCCACAGGGAACCGGCACAGGCGCCGCAGGCAACGGGCGCCGCAGGCAACGGCGCCCAGCCACAGGGAACCGGCACAGGCGCCGCAGGCAACGGGCGCCGCAGGCAACGGCGCCCAGCCCCCACGCACCCGCAGAGCAACAACGCACCCCGCGCCGCAGGCACAACGCACAGGCTCCGCAGGCACCCGCACCCGCTCAAGCCGCCGTACCCAAAGCCTCCCGCCCCGTCAGGTCCCCCTCCTGCGGCCGAAGAGCCACCGGCACGGCCGCACGGCGGTCCCGCAGCAGCATCCCCGCACCGATCGTGCCCGCGATGAGAAGACCCCCCGCGACGAGGGCCCCCCGCGCGCCCGCCCACTCCATCAGCAGGCCGAGCGCCGGCGGTCCGCCGAGACCCCACACCGTTCCGATGCTGCCCCATACGCCCAGCACCCGGCCGCGCAGATGGGCCGGCGGGTCCGTCTGGAGCACGGCCGTGCCCGCGGTGTCGGAGACGGACTCCACCACGGCCATCGGCAGCACCATCACCAGCAGCACCGCCAGCGACGGCGACAGCCCGGCGACCACCTGCAGCAGCCCGCCCACGGCGGCCAGCATGCCGACCAGCCGCACCGACGGCCGGTGCAGCCGCGCACCCAGGACCGCGCCGAGCATGCCGCCGACCGCGAGCACGGTGGAGACGGTGCCGAAGGAAGCCGCGCCGCCCGCGAGGGGGCCGGTGACCAGGACGGCGAGCGTCAGCTGGTAGTTGCGGCCGAAGACCGCGCTGATGCCGGTGATACCGGCCAGCGCCAGCAGCCGGGGCCGTCGGGCGAAGAAGGCGAGCCCCTGCCGCACGGTCATGTCCTGTCCCTGCTCACGGCGCGGCGCCGCGGCGGCCGGGCGCGCGGCACCTTCGCCTCGCCCGGGCGCCCCGGGTGCGGGCCGCAGGAAGGGGATGACGGCGGCGACGAACAGGAACGACAGCCCGTTCCCGGCGTACGCGGCGGCCGTCCCGAGGAATCCGACGGTGACGCCCGCCAGGGCCGCGCCGGTGAGCCGGCCGGCGTTGTGCACGAGGGCGCCCACGCCGATCGCGGAGGGCAGGTCCTCCGCCGGCACGAGGTCGTTGCCGAGCAGGGCGCACGCCGGTCCGTCGACCGTGGCGACGATGCCCGTGACGGCCGCGAGGATCATCAGCGAGGTCATGTCCAGCCGGTCCAGCGCCACGAGCAGAGCCGTGACGAAGGCGACGGCCCCGAGCAGCGCCTGGCTGACGGTCGCGGTCAGCTTCCGCGGCCAGCGGTCCACGGCCGCGCCGCCCAGCAGGCTCATGAACAGCGCGGGCGCGGCCTGCACCGACATCGACAGGCCGGTCGCGGCGGCGGACCCGGTGATCTGCAGGACCAGCAGGTTCTGCACCGTGAGCTGCATCCAGGTGCCGGCGTTGGAGACGAAGTTCGCCAGCGACCACCAGCGCATGCCGCGGTGACGCAGGGCGCGCCAGGGCGAGCGGGACACGCGGGGGCCCGGCGCGGCGGCGGGAGCGGGCAGGGCGGAGTCAGGAGGGGAAGACAAGGAAGACACAGTGCGGCACTCGAAGACGAGTCGGGGCCCCTGAGGGGCGGTCGGCGGTCACGGGGAACGCCGGCTGCGCTGCACGGTCGTTCGGATGCCGGATCACGGCGCCGACCATCGTGGCAGAAGGGGGTACCGAGTGCTGGCCACCGTCCGCCCGGTGATCGTGCCGGGTCCTGTAAAACGACCCGCGGACACCGCAGTTGAGGGTCGAGTGGGTTTGCTCACAGAGATCGGAGCGCCGCTTCGACGGCGCCGGACGACGTGGCGCCCGTCACCCACGTGAGCCCACCCTGAATGCCACCCGCCCCCTCCGCATCAGACGTCAGAGCATGAAAGCGACTCGCAGGGGCACCCGGGAGCGGCCCTCAGTGCAGAGCACGCACCGCCGGGGAAGGAGTGTCCTTCTCATGACGTCGGAACCCACGCTCGCCTCTCCGCCCCCGTGGCGGCGGGCCCTGGTCACGGGCGGGGCCGGATTCCTCGGCTCGCACCTGGTGACGCGCCTGCTGGATTCAGGGGTCGAAGTCGACTGCCTCGACGATCTCTCGACGGGCCGCCCGGAGAATGTCGCCCCCGTGGCCGACCGCCAGGGCTTCCGCTTCCTTGAACTGGACGTGGCCGACCCCGGTTGCCCCGACGTCCTGACCGGCCCTTACGACCTCGTTCTGCACCTGGCCGGGCCCGCCTCGCCCGCCGACTGTCGGCGCCGCCCGCTGGAAACGCTCGACGCCGGCAGCCTCGGCACCCGCCACGCGCTCGCCGTCGCCGAACGGGACGGTGCCCGCTTCCTGCTGGCCTCGGCGTGCGAGGCCTGCGAACTCACCGGCGGCGCCCTCGGGGCCCCCTGTACCGGCGACGGACACGCCTACGCCGATCCGGTCGACCCGTGCGGCGCCTACGCCGAGACCAAGCGCTTCTCCGAGGCGCTGGTCGCCGCCCATGCGGGCGCCCGCGGCAGCAACGCCGGCATCGTGCGGGTCTTCGACACCTACGGTCCGCGGATGCGCCCCGACGACGACCGCCCGCTCTCCCGGCTGCTCGCCCAGGCCGAGCACGGTGACCCCGTCACGGTGGCCGGTGACGGCAGCCGGACGGTGTCGCTGTGCTACGTCGACGACGCCGTGGACGGGCTGCTGCGGGTGGCCGCCGGCCGCTCGGTGCGGCCGCTCGACATCGGCGGCGAGGAGCAGGTGCCGCTCGCCGAGCTGGCCCGCCGGGTGATCGAGCTGACCGGCTCCGACGCGCCGCTGCAGTTCACGGACGGCACGGTCGGCGCGCCCGGTCCGCATCGGCCGGACACCGGTTTCGCGCGCGAACTCTTCGGCTGGCGTCCCAGGGTCTCCTGGCAGGAGGGCCTGGAACGCACCCTGGCCGCCGCACGGCCGGCGCCCACTCCCGCGATCGTGGGTGCCGGCGGCAGCGGATGGCTGTCGTGACGGCACTGGTCGTACGGCTCGACGGATTCGCCGGCGTCCTGCTCGCGGGGCCCGCCGTGCGCGCGGTGGCCGCCCGGACCGGTGACGTCACGATGCTGTGCAGCCGTGCAGGCGCACCGGCGGCCCGGCTGCTGCCGCACGTGGGGGACGTCGTCGTTTGGGAAGGGGACGCGCCGGAGGGCGTGGGGGAGCGGGGGGAGGAGCTGCTGCGGCGGCTGCGGGAGACGGCGTACGACACCGCGGTGGTCCTCACGCCGCCCGGGCACAGCCCGCTGCCGGTCGCCCGGCTGCTGCGCTCGGTGCGCGGCGCGGCCCGGATCGGGGCCGACGGGGACGAGCCCGCCGGTGTCCTCGACGTCTGCCACCGGCGCGAACCCGGCCGCCACGAGGCCGAGGCGGCCCTGGACACGGCCGCCGCCATGGGCTTTCGGCCCCGGAGCGGGGACGACGGCCGGCTGCGGGTACTGCCCGCGCCGGACACCGCTCAGCTCGCCGGTGGCAACGGACCCTACGTCGTGCTGCACCCCGGCGCCGCGGCGCGGTCCCCCGAGTGGGGCGCCGAGCGCTGCGCGCGGACCGCCGCCCTGCTCGCGGACGCCGGGCACCGGGTCGCCGTGACCGGGACCGCGCGGGAGGCCGCCGTCACCCGGCGGGTCTCCGCCGACACGGCCGTGGACCTGGGCGGACGGACCTCACCGCGCACGCTCGGCGGTGTGCTGCGCCAGGCCGACTGCGTCGTCGCCGGGGACGCGGACACCGCGCACCTCGCGGCGGCCGTCGGCACGCCCGTCGTCTCGCTGCCCTCGAAGGCGGCACCGGTGGGGGACCGGGCGCCGTACAGGGTGCCCACGGTCCTCTTCGCGGACGACACCTGCGCCGGAGCGGAGCGGGAGGCCACGCCGGGGGACGTGGTCCACGCCGTGCGGCGGCTGCTGACCGGGGCCGGATGAGGCACCCGCGAGGGGCACCCGTACACGACGTATGCCCCCATGACTCGCCCTGCCCCGCCACTTCTCCCACGCCGTGGGTCCCTGGCAAAGCTCCCCCCACCCAGCTTCCCCTGCACAAACCCCCGGCACAGGTCCCCCGCCACAGGTCCTGCGGCACGGGGAAGGGCCCGCCGTCCCCGAAGCGGCGGGCCCTTCGACGTGCGAGGTGAGCGTGCTCGGTCGGGCGAGGTGAGGCGTGCTCGATCGGGCGAGGTCAGGCGTGCTTGCCGCGTCCGGACAGCGCGTCGCGGATCCGGTCCACCAGGCCCGCGCCGGGCGCCAGCATCTTGTTGGCCGGCGGCTTGTCCGGTGCCATGGGGTGCGGGCGGGTCGGGGCCGTCTTCTTCGCCTGACGCACCTTGTCGCCCAGCTGGTCCAGCGCCTCCGGAGGGCACGCGGCGCGCAGCTTGGGGAAGAGGTTGGCCTCCTCGTCGGCCACGTGCGAGCGGATCTCCGTCATGAGCCTGCCGACGAGGCGGTCGAACTCCGGGTCGGTCGCGTCGCAGCCCTCCAGGTCCTTCATGATCTGCTCGGCCTCGGCGTGGTCCTCGAGCTCCTTGTCGGCGATGGCGTCACCGCCGGGCACGTGCTCGCGCACGGCCGGGTAGAGGTAGGCCTCCTCCGCCACCGAGTGCCGCACCAGTTCCATCGTCACCTTGTCGGCGATGAGCTTGCGGTCCTTGCTGCCGGGCGGCAGCGCCTCCATCTGGCCGAACATCTCCTCGACTTCCCGGTGATCGGTCACCAGTTCGTCGATGACGTTTCCACCATGGCCAGCCATGTTCCTTCACCTCCGGGGCAGGGCACGCGGCGGTCCCGGACGGAACCGCCGTCCGCCACGGGTGCCCCGGGGCTCCCGGGGCTAACGCGCCGCCGGGGCGCGTGGCACGTCCGGAGGAAGCCGCGAAGCGCCCCGTCGGAGAGAGGGTGCGGCCGTCCAGCGGCCGTCCATTGGCCACAGCGGCGTGCGGGGAGGGGGCGGTGCGGGACATTCCGTCGAGTGCGCCCCCGGTCGTCCACCCGGAGAATGACCGCCGCACGCCCCACGCCCCGCCCCCGCCCGGGCGCGATGAGCGCCCGTTCCGAAAGGATGCCGATGCCGCACAGCGCAGCAGCCCGCAGCCCGCTGGCCGGAGTCCTCGTCGCCGACTTCGGACGCGTCCTGGCCGCCCCGTACGCCACGATGCTGCTGGCGGACCTCGGTGCCGACGTGATCAAGGTGGAGCATCCGGACACCGGCGACGACACCCGGGCCTGGGGGCCGCCGCACGCCCACGGTGAAGCCACGTACTACCTGTCCGTCAACCGCAACAAGCGTTCGGTCGGACTCGATCTGCGCGACGACGGCGACCGTGCACGCGCCCGGGAGCTGGTGCGCCGCGCCGATGTCCTGTTCGAGAACTTCCGCCCCGGCACGATGGACAAGTACGGCCTCGGGCCGGGACCGGCGCTGGAGCTGAACCCGGGCCTGGTGTACTGCTCGGTGACCGGTTTCGGCAGCGGACCGGGAGCGGCCCTGCCCGGGTACGACCTGCTCGTACAGGCGGTGGGCGGGCTGATGAGCGTCACCGGAGCCGAGCCCGGGCGGCCCGTGAAGACGGGCGTCGCCGTCGTCGACGTCCTGACCGGGCTGCACGCGGCCGTCGGGGTGCTGTCCGCCCTGCGTCACCGCGACGCCACCGGCGAGGGGCAGCACGTCCAGGTCGACCTGCTGTCCTGTCTGCTCTCCAGCCTCGTCAACCAGGCCGGCGGCTACACCCTCGCCGGCAGAGTGCCGGGCATCCTCGGCAACCGGCACCCCTCGATCGCGCCCTACGAGGTGTTCCGGGCGAAGGACCGGCCGTTCGTCGTGGCCGTCGGCAACGACCGCCAGTTCGCGGCGCTGTGCCGGGGCCTCGACGCGCCGCACGTCGCCGCCGACCCGCGCTTCACGAGCAACGCCGGCCGGGTGGCCCACGTCGACGCGCTCGCCGGGCTGCTGGGCACGCTGCTGGCCGAGCGCACCGCGGCCGACTGGTTCGACCGGCTCACCCCGCTCGGCGTTCCGTGCGGACCTGTCAACGACGTGGCCCAGGCGTTCGACCTGGCCGACTCGCTCGGCCTGCGTCCCCGCGCGACGGTCACCGGGCCCGACGGTGCCCCGATGGACCTGGTCGCCAACCCGATCGGCCTCTCCCGCACGCCGCCCCGCTACGACCGCCGTCCGCCCCGGCTGGGCGAACACACGGACGACATCCGGGCGTGGCTGGACAGCTGACGGCGGGCCCGGGGCAGGGGGTCACTCGGGGCCGTCGCCGCCCGATCGCCACAGCCGCCCGGTCAGTCCCACCGGGTTGCCGGCCGGGATCAGGCGGCTGCCGACGACCCGCCGGGCCAGGGGTTCCAGCAGGGCCGCCAGGCGCAGCGCCGCGTCCTCGCCGAGGGCCTGCCACGGCTGGTGGGCGGCCGCGTCGGTGCGGGCCTCCACCGCCTCGCGCAGCGCCGTGCCCTCGGCGGTGAGGGCGCCCGCCGGGTCCAGCAGGCCGCGCACGCGCAGTTCCTCCTCCGCGGCCCGCCAGGTCGCGAGGTCCCACTTGCGGCCCTCCCGCAGCAGCGCGGCGTCCGACTCGCCGGCCGCCGCTTTGAGGACCATCGCCGCGACGGGGCCCAGCCCGCTGGTGACCAGCGCGGCGACATGGCCGTCACCGCGGTGTTCGCGGAGCGTGGTCAGCGCCTGCCACAGCCGTACGTGCGGCAGCCGGGGGGCGGGCAGGGCCTGGTTCGCGGCGCCGAGCACCCGGCCGGCCGTGTCCGCGCCCGCCGCCGCGGCCCAGGCCAGCTCCGCCGCCTCGGCCACCTCGGGCGAGGCCACGGTGTCCGCGCCCAGCACCCGGGTCATCGCGGCGTCCATGGCCTGCTCCCGCGCCGCGAGCACGGCCCCGGGAGCGGCGTACCGCCACGCGTCCGGCAGCGCCCGTGCCACCCGGTCGGCGTGGAAGACGTAGAAACTGCTGGTCACGACCGGGGCCGCCACGGGACCGAGGGGGGCGGCCCGCAGCGCGAAGTAGCCCATCCAGAAGCCGCGCAGACCGAGGCCGTCGGTGGCCTCGCGGGCCTCGGGAGCGAAGTAGAGCAGGTCGTGCACCGGTTCGTACCGCTCCCACAGCACCCGCGCCAGTCCGTCGCTCATGCCGGCCTCCCGTTCCTCGGCTCCCGTCGCCCGGCACCGGGCCGGACTTCCTCGCTGCCAGCAGCATCCGCCATGACAGCCGTCATAACAAGCGCCCTCACCGTGGGCGCCGTCGGCGCTCTGTCGGCCGGGCGGCGCGGGCCGTACACTCCCAAAGCGCCCACAAGCGGGCGTAGTTGACGGGGGGAGCCGCCATGTCCGGGTATCCGTACGGCCCGAGCGGGCCGCAGGCCGTGCCGCCACCACCGCCCATGCCTCCGAGGCCGCCCGCCCCGCCGCCCGTGCCCGCGGACGGTCTGCGGGCCGCCGCCGTGGCCCTGCTCAACCTCAGCGGGCTCGGGCTCGGCTACGCGCTGCTGCGCCGATGGCTCCCCATGGCCGCCTGCTGGGTGGCGACCGCCGCGCTGCTCCTGGTGGCGCTGCCCGCCGACGCGGACGGTGTGCCGGGCGCCGCCGTCGTCCTGTACGCCGCCTCCCTGGCCGCCGCCGCCGTCCACGGCGCCCTCGCCGGGCTGCGCACCCCGCTCACCCGGCCGCCCCGTGCACCCGTCGCCCTGCTGCTCGGCCTGGTCCTGCTCGCCGTACCCGCGGGGGGAGTGGTGCTGTACGACCGTGCCCGCGACGAGGCCGTGGAGCGGATGCTGCTCGACCGGCTGGCGGAGGCCGACCGGCTCGTGCGGACCGGCGGCACGCAGTCCTTCACCGTCGCCGAGCCCGCCTACCGCCAGGCCCTCACCGCCTACGACGACCTCGACGCCAACCACCCCGGCTCCCGCGCCGCCCACACGGTGCCCGAACGGCTGCGCACCTACTATGCGACGATCGGAGCCCCGTACGACCGCGAGGACTACTGCGGGGCGATCGCCCCTCTGACCTACCTGCGCACGGTGCCGCGGACGATGTCCGCCAAGAGTGTCGGCACGCTGGCCGCCTGGCCCGACGACCGGCTGGCCACCTCGCTGTACGAGTGCGGGGCGACGGCGCTCGCGGGCGGCGACGCCACCTGGGCGGACCGGTTCGGGGATCTGCTGAGCGCCTTCCCCGGCTCACCGCAGGCCGCCCGGGTGGAACCGGCGGTGCGAGGCGCCGTGGGCCGGGCCGAGCAGGA
Organism: Streptomyces sp. NPDC028635; assembly: GCF_040637635.1. Classification (NCBI taxonomy): domain Bacteria; kingdom Bacillati; phylum Actinomycetota; class Actinomycetes; order Kitasatosporales; family Streptomycetaceae; genus Streptomyces; species Streptomyces sp. NPDC028635. The sequence goes on from NZ_JBEZWX010000019.1 coordinate 106,978, forward strand.
CGTGCGCGGCACCGACCCGTGCGCGGCCGTCGAGCGGTTGCGCGCTCTCGGCACCCGGATCACCGGTCTGTCCGACCGGGGCGCGGGCGCCCGCGAGGCGCTGGCCAAGGACGCCGGGCGCGCCTCCACCGGTGCGGACGCGGGCGCCTACCCCTGCGGCGTCGACCAGTACAAGGACGGTGACTTCGCTGCGGCGCAGAAGACCATGGAGGACTTCGCCGCCGGGCACCGCGGCGACCGCAACCGTGCCCTCGCCGAGAAGATCGCCATCGCCGCGGAGGTCGCCCAGACCCTGCCCGCGGCCGGCAAGCACCTGCCCACCACCGCCGGCGGCGGCAGCGTCTCCGTGACCGTCAAGAACGACAGCCCCGACGACATCCGGGTGCTGTACACCGGCCCGGTCACCGGCTCCTTCACCCTCAAGGGCTGCGGCAGCTGCACCGCGTACTCCTGGAGCAGCACCCTCAACCCGGCGTTCAAACCGTGCGACGACAGCGGCAGGGACTATCCGCAGCGCACCCTCCACCTGCCGCCCGGCACCACCTGGTTCGTCCACAAGCCGGTCGGCGGGACCAGCACCGCGGGCTCGGACACGGCCAAGCTGTCCTCCGACTACATCTACACGGAGTGCGCGTACACGACGCAGGGCCTGGGCACCGGCACCACGTCCTGACACCCGGCCGGGAGCGGGGCCGGCTCCGCCGCCGGTGCGGACCCGGCCCCTCCTAGGCGGTCGCACAGGGCGGGTCGTACGGCAGTGGGCGAACGTAGCGGCTCCACTGCTGCCGGCTCAGGGCGCCGGAACTCGCTGCGCAGATACGGCTGACGGCGGACTCGACCTTCAGGTCCCACAGCGTCGCCACGCCGTCGTCGGTGGTGGCGGCCAGGGTGTGACCGTCCGGGCTGAACGCCAGCACGGCGACGAATCCGGTCTCCACGGTCAGCGGCACGCCGATGGGGGCGGGGTGGTCGGGATCGGTGACGTTCCACAGGTTGATGGTGCCGTTGTCGGTGTGGCCGGCCGCTGCGAGGGTGCGCCCGTCCGGGCTGAACGCCACCGACCACAGGCTGCCGCCCGGCACGGTCAGGGGACTGCCCCTGCGCGTCAGGTGGTTGGGGTCGGTGGCATTCCACAGGGTGACGGTGCCACGGCTGTTCCCGGTGGCGAGAGTGCGGCCGTCCGGGCTGAACGCCACCCAGGTGCTGGTGGTGGTCGGCTGGTCGATCTTCCCTCCGACGCGGACGCCGGCGTCCGTCGTGCTCCACAGACCGACCTCGCCGTTGCCGTTGCTGCCGGCGCCGGCCGCCAGCATCGTGCCGTCGCGGCTGAACGCCAGGGACCGGACGGAGGTCGTGTGGTCGTTGGAGATGCCGGGCCGGCCGGCGGGGTGCGCGGGGTCGCTGACGTCCCACAGCGCGATGCTGCCACGCCACAGTGCGTCGCCGGCCGCGGCCAGGGTGTGGCCGTCCGGGCTGAACGCCAGGGCGAAGACCGGGCCGCCCGCCCCGGTGAGGGGCTCACGGAGACGAACGGGGTGACCGGGGTCGGAGGTGTTCCACAGCGTGACGGTGCCCCCCTTGTCGCCTGCGGCCAGGGTGCGGCCGTCCGGGCTGAACGCCACGGCCTCGACCGGTTCCCTGCGACCGGTGAGCGGAACACCGCGGGGCGCGGGGTGGTTGGGGTCGGCGGTGTTCCACAGGGACACGGTGCCGTTCTGGTTTCCTGCGGCCAGGGTCCGCCCGTCGGGGCTGAACGCCACGGAGGCGACCGTGCCGCCGGCGCCGATGATCCGGGTCGGCGGCAGGTTCCACAGATCGACGTTGCCGTCGGTGTTCCCCGCGCCGAGGGTGCGGCTGTCCGGGCTGAACACCACCTCGGTCACCGCGTCGCCGGGGCCGGTCAGCGGCCGTCCCAGAGGGACGACGGCCCCGGGGTGGGTGACGTTCCACAGATGGACGGCGTGGTCGGCGCTGCCGGCCGCCAGGGTATGACCGTCCGGGCTGTACGCCACCGACATGACGGCCTGGGCGGGCCCCGTCAGCGGCTTGCCCTGGGGGGCGGGCCGGCCGGGATCGGCCACCTGCCACAGGTGGACCGTGCCGTCCTTGCATCCGGTGGCCAGGGTGCGGCTGTCGGGACTGAACACCAGGGCGTTGACGTGTTGACCCGCCTTCAGCGAACGGCCGCGGGCGGGATGGGCCGGGTCGGACATGTTCCACAGGCTGACGGCGCCGGCGTCGTCGTCGCACGCGGCCGCCAGGGTGCGCCCCGTGGGGCTGAACGCGATGCGACCGGAGAAGACGTCGGGGCAGTCGAGGTCCAGGGGCGCCCCGGCGGGTCTGACGTCGTCCGGGCGGGTGACGTCCCACAGGCTGACGAGTCCGGCGTGCCAGCCGGCGGCCAGCGTACGGCCGTCGGGACTGAACGCCAGCGATTCGATGGCGGACGCCGCGTCCCAGTCTTGAATGGCGGGAGCCTTCGGCCGGCCGAGCAGGACCGGGTGGCTGGGGCTGGTCAGGCTCCACAGGTCGACGAATCCGCCGGAACCGGCGTCGCCGTTGTGGCTGGTGTGGCCGCCGACGGCCAGCACCCGGCCGTCCGGGCTGAACGCGAGCGAGAGGACCGAATTGACGGAAGGGTCCTCGGGCACAGGCCGGCCCAGCACCACCGGACGACCGGGATCGGAGACGTCCCACAGCCGGACGAGGTTCTGGTGGACGTTCCCGGCCGCCAGCATGTGCCCGTCGGGGCTGTAGGCCACGGTGTACACCGCGCCGCGCGGGCCGGGGAGCCGGGTGTCCAGCGGTGTGTTCTCGGTCGAGAGGAGCCGGGACGCCGCCTCGGGGGTCGGGTCCATGCGATAGGCGGTCAGCGCGAGTTGGGCCGACAGTGAAGGGTCGGTCGACGCCAGCTGCACGGCCTCGGAGGTGACGGCGGCGTTGACGGCCTGGTCGCGGGCTCGCAGCGCCCGGGCGGCGGCGGCCCGGGCGTGGGACTCCTGCCGGAAGGCGAACACCGCGGCCAGCGAGGCGACCACGGCCAGGACGGTGATGGTGGCGACGGCGGCACGCCGCAGCCGCTGCCCGCGCCGTCGGTGGTGGCGGGCGGCCGCCAGGAACGCCCCGGCGGCGCCGCTGAGTTCCGGCCCGTGCGTCTCGGCCCAGGCGAGGGCGGCCTCCAGGCGGTTGCCGCGGTACAGCGCGGCTGCCTCCCGGCCGGCCCGCTCCCAGAGCGCGGCCGCCTCTTCCAGATCCTGCCGTACGAGGTTGCCGTTGCGGTCGTGCTCGATCCAGTCCCGCAGCCGGGGCCAGGCGCGGATGAGCACCTCATGGGTCATCACCACCGTGTCCTGGTCGCGGGTCAGCAGCCGGCCGCGGGTGAAGTCGTCCAGGACCCTGACGGCCGCCTCCCGGTCCGGCGCGTGACGCAGCAGCTCGTCGTACGGGACGCGCCGGCGGCTGTCGTCGGCGTCGCGTCCCACGATGACCAGCCGCAGGAAAACCCACCGCGCGGCCTCCCGGGACGACGGCGGCAGGGCGTCGTAGAGCCTGTTGGCCGTGGTGGCGATGGCGCCCTGGATGCCGCCGGTGACGCGGTATCCGTCCACGGTGAGCGTGTGGCCGTGGCGCTGCTGCCAGGTGGCCCGCAGGGCGTGGGCGAGCAGCGGCAGCCGGCCGGTGGTGCTCGCACCGGCCGGCCCCCCGACCGCGCCCAGGTCCGCCAGCAGCAGCTCGACCAGGCCGTCTTCGACGTCGAGCCCCACATGGCCGGCCGGGCGGCGGATCACGTCCTTGAGTTCGTCCTGGGTCATCGGCTCCAGCAGGACCGGTCCGGCCTGCAGCGCCGCCCGGAGCTGTGGGTGTGCCGTGCACGCGGCGTAGAAGTCCGCGCGCACGCCCAGCACCACGATCGCACCGCCCGTGGGCCGGGCCAGCCGGTCGAGCAGGTCGATAAACCACTTGCGTTCGCTCTCGTCGCCGCAGGCCGTGAAGACCTCCTCGAACTGGTCGACCACGACGACCAGGCCCGCGGCGGGCGACTCCCCGGCGGGCGCCGGGTCGCCGGCTCCGGTGATCTCGCGCAGCTCGGCAAGGCACCCCGCCGGGTCGGCCCGCCACGCCGGTGCGGTACGCCGGGCGGTCTGGGCGTCGAGCCCGGCGGCGGCCGCCAGCGCCAGGGCCGGGGAGGCCGTCGGGGTCAGCAGCAGCCGCGGCCAGGTGCTCGAGCCCGCCACCGGAAGCCGGCCCTCGTCCAGGGCCGGCAGTACCCCGGCCGCGAGCAGGGAGGACTTCCCTGCTCCCGAGGGGCCGATCAGCACCAGCGGGCCGCCCTCGTGCATCCGGGCGTCCATCCGCTCGCACACGAGGTGAACCATGCGCTCACGGCCGTAGTACCACTGCTTGTGCTGCGCGCCGAACGGAGCCAGGCCCGGGTACGGGCACAGCACGTGGCCGGCGCCGGGGCCGGACAGGGTTCTTCGTCCCTCGTCGCCGACGCGGACGTGGATGTCGCGGCCGGCCTGGAAGACGCTGCCCCCGCCGGTCGCGCTCGCCTCCAGCCCTTTCGGCTGCCACAGGGGCGGCCCGTCGGGGGGCGGGGCGCCGGTGCCGCGTTCCGTCACGCCTGTCCGCCCCGGGTGACGGTCATGTCCCGGCCGGCCTGGAACGCGTCACCGCCGAAGACATGTGCCTGCTGCGTCATCGAGCCGGTGATCCGCTGTTCCGGGGTCCCGGCAGCGAGCGGTTCCCCTCCGAACAGTGCGCGCAGCTCGTCGACGGCGTCCGGCCGCGTCGCCATCAGCCGGATGAGGCGGGCCTGCCACTCGGCGACCAGCAGCCCCTCGAGCTCCTGGGCGCCGCCCGCCTCCCGTGCCCGCAGCAACTCGCCCCGCGCATCGGTCAATTCCCCCTCGACACGCTCCGGGTGCGCGGACCGCCACAGCGACAGCACCGAGGACTTGACCGCGGCCCAGCCGTCCGTCGCCAGCAGATCGATCAGGCACGCCGCGGCCGCCGATGCCAGACCGGCGAGTTCCACGCTCGTCTCCATGTCCTCTCCTTCTCCCTTACCGCCCGTGGGCCTCGATCGCGGTCAGCGTCAGGTGGGAGGCGATGAACACGCGGTCGCCGCCCACCGTCCACCGGAATCCCACGTCGGGCTGCCCGGGGTCGCTGTACCTCCACCGGGCCCTGCCGGTGGCCGCGTCGATGGCCCACAGCGTCTTGGCGGCGTCGGTGGCGAAGACGGTGTCGGCCGAACACTGCGCGCTCTTGCCGGAGATCCTCAGGGAGGCGTTGAACATGTTGGAACCGCCGAGGTCGTTGGCCCCGTCGAGCGTCGCGACCCACCGGGGCGTGCCGTCGGCCACAGCCAGGGCGACCAGGTCGGCGCCGACCGGTACGTAGACGGTCGCGCCGTCCGGGGCGGCGAAGGGGGCGCCGATCTGGACCTGGTCGCCGCTCTTCGCGTCGAAGCGCTGATGCCATTTCTCGCTGCCCTTGGCCGCGTCGACGGCGAACAGCGTGTCGCCGTTGCCGCCGGCGAACAGGAACAGCCCGGCGGCGTAGCACGTCAGCGGCCAGCCGGGGGTGAAGTAGTACGCGGCGTGCGGGACGGACACCTTCCAGCCGCGGGCGCCTTTCCGGCCCGCGTCGATCATCTGGACCCGGCCGGGCTTGTCGCCCGCGACGGCCGAGGTGGCCAGCAGGTGGGAACCGGAGGGCGGCACCAGCACGTTGTTGATGTCCGTGCCCTTGACCCGCCACAGCCCTTTGCCGGTCGCGGCGTCGAACGCTCGGATGTAGCCGTTGCTGGGAGCCTCGGCCGAGAACGACCCGGACAGGTCCAGCAACTGCCCGCACACATATACCGTGTTCCCCGCGACAGCCACATAGTGACTGAGGTACATCGCCGCACGCGCGCCGCCGCCGGGGTCGGCGTCGGCCATCTTGGTCGCCCACTTCACCTTTCCGGTTGCGGCGTCGAACGCCGCCAGCAGGCCTGACTCGCTCGGTGTGTCGCAGAGCAGGTAGAACACTCCGTCCGCGTACGCCGTCAGGTATTTGTCGCTGCTCGTGCCGAAGCTGTTGGTCGTGTTCAGCGGGGAGAACACGGTCTTTCCGGTCGCGGCGTCCAGGAAGGACGTGGCGGTGTTCGTGACCACCATGACCACCTTGTCGGACGCCTCCAGGCAGGTGGGGGCGTGCTTCCCGGCGCCCGACCATGCCTTGGCGGCGTCGGGTCCGGCCAGCACGATCGATTCCGGGCCGTCCGTCGAGGACGGCGACGTGGAGGGGGACGGCGTGGGGCGCCCGGCAGGCGCGGAGGCGGGCCGCCTGGCGGATCCGGGCTCGCCGGGCAGGCCGTCGGCTGCCGGCGACGAGTCCCCGGAGTAGGCGAGTGCCGCCGCGGCTCCGCCGAGCACGGCCGCGCCGCCGGCCAGACCGATGATCAGTTTCCGCCGGCTCACGCCTGTGCCGGCGGCGGTCACCGGCGGTGGAGGCAACAGGTGCCTGCCGCCGCTCCCGGCGGACACCGAGGGAGGGGGTGACAGGTGTCCGCCGACACCCCCGGCGGACACCGAGGGAGGCGGTAACAGGCCCGCGCCCCCGCCGCCGGCGGACACCGCTCCCACCGACGCGGTCGCGGCGGCCATGTCGGCGGTCACCGCCGGCGGCAGCCAGCAGCCCGTCAGGGCCGGCAGGTCCTGACGCCTCAGATACTCGACGAGTTGCTCCGCGGTGGGACGGTCCGGCGGGTCCGGGTACAGGCAGCCGCCGATCACCTCGCGCAGTGACACGGGCAGGGCGTCCGGGTCCGGTTCGCCTCCGGAAGCCGCGAACAGCACGGTCGCCCCGAGGCCGAACATGTCGTCCGTCGGTGAGGGCGCCGGACTGCCGGTGGCTCCCGCGATCCCCAGGGCGGCGATGCGCGGCCCGTCCATGGTCAGCAGCACCGAGTCCGGGCTCACGTCGCCGTGGACCGTCCCGGCCGCGTGGAGGGTGGCCAGTGCCCGGGCGAGGCCGTCGGCGAGCACCCGCAGAGCCGGTTCGGACAGCGGGCCGTGCCGGTCCACCGCCTGCCGGAGCGGCAGTCCGGCGGTGAACCCGGTCGCCAGCCAGGGAACCGGCGCGTCGGCGTCGGCGTCCACCACCGGTGCGAGGAAGGCACCGGACAGCGTCCGTACCGCGTCGACGGCGGCCCGGAACCGGTCCCGGAACCCCGGGTCCGCGGCGAGTTGGGGCGCCACGAGCGTGACCGTGACCAGGAGCCCGTCGTCGGTGCGGGCCGCGAAGACCTCGCCCCCGCCGACCGTGCCCCGCCGTCCGAGCAGCGCATAGGGACCGATCCGATGAGCCCCGCCCACGGTCCGGTGGGCACCGTCTGCTCCGGGATGTTCCATCGTCCGCCCCTCACGCCAGTCTGATCGTCTGGTCACGGGCCGCCTGGTAGGCGCTGCCACCGCCGGACACATGGGCCGTCATGGTCACGGTCGGTTCCGGAGCGGCGGCCGGCGCCGGGGCGTTCCCGGGTTCGGCGGTGGGGCCGGTACCAGTACCGGAGAGCAGGCCGGTCACCGCGTCGCCCAGGTGCTGCAGCCCGTCCGGCAGATGGGTCTCCGGAACGCGGAGGAACTGCAGGCGCGCCAGCTCCGCGATCTCGGCCGGCAGCGCCGAGGCGTCGGGCAGCATCGTCGCGTCCCCGAGAAGGACCGGGACGACGCGATTCCCCGCCCGCAGAGCGGTCGCGATCTCCACGCGGACCCAGTCGTGGGCCCGGTCCAGGAGCCGCCCCCCGTCCTCGCCTCTCGCGTCGAGCCAGCCCGGCCCGATCAGGACGCACATGAGCTCGCACTCGGCGGCCTGACGCCGCAGGATCTCGGCGAAATCAGCCCCGGGCGGTATCGACCGGCCCGACTTGAAGATGGCGTCGGCACCCAAGCGGTCGGACAGCGCGCGGTAGACGCGGTCCCGCATCCAACGGGAGTCCGGTTTGCGAAAGCTGAGGAAGACGCGCGGCACAAGTGACCCCTCTCCGGCAGGAGTTGACGTCAGGCATCGTGCTCACCCTAGGGGCGCAGTACACGCCCGGGGGCTTTTCACCGGGGATTGAATAGCGCCCGCGGGGCTCCGTACGCTGGCCGGTATGGAACCGGCGGACAGCGCGGCAGCAACGGTCCCGGCAGGGAGATCGGCCGGTACGCGCCTGCCGCCGGGCGACTTCGGTGTCGTCCTGGCCGCGCTCCGGGCCCGTCGGGGGTGGAGCGTGCGCGAGTTGGCCCGGCGTGCCAGCGTCTCCGAAGGGCAGATCTGCAATCTGGAGAGCGGGTTGCGCAACCCGACGCCCGCGGTGGCGGCGGCGTGCGACGCGGCCTTCGGCGCCGGCGGGGAACTCGTCGAGCTGGCGGGGGCCGGCCGCCGCGGCGCCGGGGCCGGGAGCGTCGTCGAGGCCGGGCCCGTGGTGGCCGGGTACGAGCGGATCCTGCGGGAGCTGAAGGACATCGGCAGATCCACCGGACCGAGGCTGGTCACCGCCTCGATGAAGTCGATCACGCGGATCCTGACGGAGGCCGGTCCGCAGGCCGTGGGCGAGCGGCGTGCCGAGATCTGGCTGCTGGCGTCGAGGTTCGCCGAATACACGGGGTGGATGGCCCAGGAGGCGGGAAATCCCGCGGAGGCGTTGCGCTGGACGGGTCTCGCCGTCCGCTGGGGCGCGCACGGCGGGGACGAAACGGTGGCCGCGTACGCCCTGGTCCGCAAGGCGTTCATCGCTCAGCACCGCGGTGACACCCGTGCGGCGATCGCGTTCGCCGACCAGGCGGCCCGACATCCGGCGGCCAACGCGGTGATCCGCGCGCACGCCGCGCGACGCGCGGCCCAGGGGCATGCGCGCCGGGGCGACGCGGTGGCCTGCCGGGAGGCACTTCAGCGGTTCGAGAGCCATGCCGCCGAGGCCGTCGGCGACCGGACCCCGCACTGGGGACCGCGCATCGAGAACGGCAACCCCCGGCTCATCGAGGCGTCGTGCATGCTCAGCCTGTGCCGCTTCGAACTGGCCGCCGACCTCTTCGCCGCCGAGCACAGGCGCCGGCCGGCCGTCCCGGCGGACAGCAACTCCCGGGCCCGCTTCGCGGTTCGCCAGGCGACGGCCCTGGCCGGTGCCGGCCGCCTCGACGACGCCTGTCAGATCGTCGACGCCACGCTGCCCGTGATCGAGCGCATCAACTCCGCCACCGTCCGCGCGGAGCTGGGCCGTTTCGTGGAACAGGCCCGGACCCGCAGGGCCGGCCCGGGTCAGCTCGCCCTCATCGACGCGTCGGCCGCCGTCGCGCTCGGCTGACAGCCACGATCGGCTGACAGTCACGATCGGCGGCAGCACGGACAGGCATGGTCTCGAGGGAACTGGCTCTGCGCAGCCCTCATGAGACGCTGCGTCACATTACCGAACCGTAACCTACTTGCCAGTACCGGCGGTAACCCCCGGCCGGATAGCGTCCGGGCAACCCACCACCAGCGGCGCGGGGGCGGTTCGTGGGGCGACGGACGCCCGTGCGCCGTCGCCTGCGGGGGTCCGGGCGGCGCGCGGCGCCCGGCACACCGGAGGCTTCCTGCCGGCCGCTTCACAGGAGGTTCCCCATGCCCGCATCCAGACGGCTCCTGGCCGTGGCGGTCACCACCGCCGCCTGCCTCGGCGCCCAGGCCCTCGGGGTCACGGCCGCCCATGCGTCGGACCCGGTCGTCTCCCGGGGCGTCACCATCCCGGCCTTCTACACGCCGCCCGCGGCCCTGCCCCACGCCGACGGGACCCTCGTGCGCAGCGAACCGCTCCCGCTGGCCCTGAGCCTGCCGAGCCTGCACGGACCGCTGCCCGGGACGGCGACGCGGCTGATGTACAAGTCGACCGACGCCGACGGACGACCCATGGCCGTCACCGGCGCCTACATCGAGCCCACGGCCGCCTGGAAGGGCGAGGGGCCCCGCCCGCTCGTCGTGGTCGCGCCCGGCACGATGGGCCAGGGCGACCAGTGCGCCGCCTCCCTCGGTCTGGAGCACCCCCTGCGGTTCAACGGCCGCACGGTCTCCGTCGGCTACGAGGACGTGTCCGTCTACCGCCTGCTGGCCTCCGGCACCGCCGTGGTCGTGACCGACTACGCGGGCCTCGGCACCACCGACCGGCTGCACACCTACGTCAACCGGGTGGACGAGGCCCACGCCGTCCTGGACGCCGCCCGCGCCGCCCGCTCGGTGCGCGGGGGCTCGGTCACCGCCGCCTCCCGCGTCGGGCTGTTCGGCTACAGCCAGGGCGGCGGGGCCAGCGCCGCGGCCGCCGAACTGCAGCCGTCGTACGCCCCCGACGTGCACCTCGCCGGAACCTACGCCGGAGCGCCGCCCGCCGACCTGACCGAGGTCACCCGGGGGATCGACGGTACGGAGCTGACCGGCGCGCTCGGCTGGTCCCTCAACGGTTTCCTGCAGTCCGACCCGTCCCTGAAGCCCCTCGCCGACGCGCACCTCAACGCCGCCGGCCGGGCGGCCCTCGCCGATCTGTCCACCATGTGCGTCGGCGACGCCATCCTCCGCTACGGCTACCGGCACAGCAGCCGCTGGACCACCGACGGCTCCTCGCTCGGCGACATCATCGCCGCCACGCCCCGGCTGCAGGCGTTCCTCGACACCCAGCGGATCGGCAAGCTGAAGCCGGCCGGTCCGGTGCGGGTGGCGACCGGTGTCAACGACAACCTCGTGCCGCACGCCCAGGCGCGCCGGCTCGCCGTCGACTGGTGCGCCCTGGGAGCCGACGTGACCTACCGGCCGGTGAACCTGCCGAACCTGGTCAGCCCGCTGATCAACCACTTCGGGCCGCTGCTGGCCGACCAGGGCGACGCGGTGTCCTGGCTGACGGACCGGCTCTCCGGACGGCCCGCCGGGAACACCTGCGCGAGTCTGCCGGGGCAGCGCTGAAGCATGCCGGAGGGGATGCGCGGCGGCCCCGGGCGGGTGATCCTTGACCCATGTCCGCGCAGCGTCCCGTGATCGTGCACCCGCCGTCCCCGACGGGGGGACGGCGGGTGCGGGTCGACGGCGAGATCCTGGGTCTCGCGCACAGCCGGGCGGATGTCGTGGAGTTCCTGCGCCGGGCGGGCCTGGAGATCGAAGCGGACGAACTGGCCGACTCCCCGCTGATCGACTGGCGCGGGGTGGGCCCCGACGACTGGGGCACCGACCGCTCGTGAGCCCTGCCCGGCACGCGTTCCGCGACCTCTTCCGCTTCCGCGGGAGCGGGCGCGGAAGCGGAACGCTCAGGCGCGCCCGCGCCGGTCCAGCCGTGCCGTCAGCTGCTGGCGCACCGCCGTGGGCAGGGCGCCCGTGCGGCCCCAGGCGACGACCAGTTCGGCCAGCCGGCGCAGCTTGACGTTGGTGCACATCGACGTCTCGCGCAGCGCGTCCCACGCCTCGGCCGGGGGCACCCGGCCGACCGCGACGACGACACCGATCGCCTGGTCGATCACGGCGTGCGAGGTCACGGCCTGCTTCAGCTGCTCGACCGTCTCCGTCAGCTCACGGATGCGTTCGGCCGTGTTCTCCGGCCGGCTGTGCCCGGCTGCGTTCTCCGGCTCCCGGAGCGCACCGGGGAGCCGCTCGGTGTGGACGTCCACATGGCCTCCGCGGTCATCGGGAAGGGTGTGCGTGGCCCAGTGCAGGGCGCCTGCCCGCAAGGGCACGGGGTAAGCGCGTCGGCGTCCAAGAACTCCGAACGCCGCACCCCCCAAGGCGGTCGGGCCTCCTCCACCGTCACATCCGCGGCCGCACTCGGCAACAGCGGCACCCGAAAGCGGCGGAGGCGGGGATGTTTTCACAACTCTTTGCCCGTGGCTGATTCCTGACGACCGAGCGCCGAGACTGAGCCTCCGCAGGCTTTCGCGGACGTAAAGCGCGGCTGAAAACCCGAGGTCGCCGGGGCGGTGCGGGGGAGGGCCCCGTTGACCCGCGCCCGGTCGGTGACGCACGGTCGGAAGGTAGATGGTTCATACAACTGGTTCACCGGGGCAACCGGGCTGGTAGCGGACGCCGGCGCGGTGCCACGGCGGACCGGAAGCAGGAGGCAAGGACATGTGCGGCATCACCGGCTGGGTCTCCTTCGACCGTGACCTCGGCGCCGAGCGCACCTCCGTGGAGGCGATGACCGAGACGATGGCCTGCCGCGGCCCCGACGACGCCGGCACCTGGGCCCAGGGCCCGGCCGCGCTGGGCCACCGCAGGCTCGCGATCATCGACCTGCCCGGCGGGCGCCAGCCGATGACCGCCGGCACACCCGAGGGCACCGTCGCGCTCGTCTACTCGGGCGAGGCCTACAACTACACCGAGCTGCGCGGCGAACTCACCGCCCGTGGCCACCGGTTCACCACCGACTCCGACACCGAGGTCGTCCTGCGCGGCTACCTGGAGTGGGGCGAGGCCCTCCCCGAACGGCTCAACGGCATGTACGCCTTCGCCGTGTGGGACGCCCGCCACGACAAGCTCGTGATGGTCCGTGACCGCATGGGCATCAAGCCCTTCTACTACCACCGAACCTCCGACGGCGTCCTGTTCGGCTCCGAACCCAAGGCCGTCCTCGCCAACCCGCTCGCCCCCGCCCGGGTGCGCCTGGACGGGCTGCGCGAGCTCTTCACCGCGATCAAGACACCCGGGCACGCCGTCTGGGACGGCATGCGCGAGGTCGAGCCGGGCACCGTCGTCACCGTCGACCGCACCGGCCTGCGCACCCGCGCCTACTGGCGCCTCGAGACGCGGCCGCACACCGACGACCGTGACACCACCATCGCGACCGTGCGCACCCTGCTCGAGGACATCGTGCGCCGCCAGCTCGTCGCCGACGTGCCCCGCTGCACCCTGCTCTCCGGCGGCCTCGACTCCTCGGCCATGACCGCGCTCGCCGCACGGCAACTCGCCGCCCACGGCGAGAGGGTGCGCAGCTTCGCCGTCGACTTCGCCGGCCAGAGCGAGAACTTCGTCGCCGACGAGCTGCGCGGCACCCCCGACACCCCCTTCGTCCACGACGTGGCCCGCACCGCGCACACCGAGCACCAGGACATCGTGCTCGACGCGCAGGCCCTCGCCGACCCCGAGGTGCGGGCCAGGGTGATCCGCGCCCGCGACCTGCCCGCGGGCCTCGGCGACATGGACGCCTCCCTCTACCTGCTGTTCCGCTCGATCCGCGAGCACTCCACCGTCGCCCTGTCCGGCGAGTCGGCCGACGAGGTCTTCGGCGGCTATCTGCAGTTCTTCGACGAAGAGGCACGCCGCGCCGACACCTTCCCCTGGCTGGCAAGCATGGGCCGCCACTTCGGCGAGGACACCGGGGTGCTGCGCCCCGACCTGCTGCGCTCCCTCGACCTGGACGGATACGTCGCCGACGGCTACCGCACGGCCGTCGCCGGCATTGAACGCCTCACCGGCGAGAGCGACTTCGAGTACCGGATGCGGCAGATCTGCCATATGCACCTCACCCGGTTCGTCCGCGTGCTCCTCGACCGCAAGGACCGCACCAGCATGGCCGTCGGCCTGGAGGTGCGCGTGCCGTTCTGCGACCACCGGCTCGTCGAGTACGTCTACAACACGCCGTGGGCGCTGAAGTCCTTCGACGGCAGGGAGAAGAGCCTGCTTCGGGAGGCCACCGCCGACCTGCTGCCCAAGTCCGTCTACGACCGGGTCAAGAGCCCGTATCCGTCCACCCAGGACCCGAAGTACGCGGCCGCCCTCCAGGAGCAGGCCAGGGACCTGCTCAGCCGCCCCTCGCACCGCGTGTTCGACCTCGTCGACCGCGACCGGGTGCGCCGGATGGCCGAGCGTGCCGAGCCGGTGAGCACCCAGGCCGAGCGGCGCGGCCTGGAGCGCACCCTCGACCTGGCGATGTGGCTGGACATGTACAACCCCGAGATCGTGCTGGGCTGACAGCCGGTCAGTTGAGCCAGAAGCCGGTCCGTCGCAGCCACAGGTCCAGCAGCGGACGATCGCCCCGGATCCCGAGGCGGTCGTGGACGGGCCGGCCGTACATGAGCAGCAGCAGGTCGGCGAGCGGCCCGCGCACGGTCACCGCCGCCGGCCTGTCGGCGTGCTCCCAGCGCGGGCCGTCCGGTCCGAGGTCGACGAACCAGCCCGGCCCGGGCTGCTCACCCGGCGTGAAGCACAGGCTGCGCCCCTCGCCCAGCAGCGGCCCGGCGCCGTCGCCGCCCCCGTACACCTCGGGCAGCAGTCCGAAGTCCATCCACACGTCGAGGCCGTGCCGTGCGACGGCCGGGTCAAGGGCGTACCGCGCGCCGACGGTCCATGCCGCGTCGGCGCGGTGCACCACGGTTTCGAACAGCGCGTGCCGCGCCCAGAAGGACACCGGCCGGCCGGGCATCGCGGTCCACACGCGCACCTCCTCACCTGCCTCGGTGAACGCCTCCACAAGCTCCCGCGCCCCGTCGGCGAGCCGGCCGCCGAGGACCGCGGGGTCGCGGTCGTCGTAGTGGAAGACGTCGTCGACCAGGTCGTGCGGCACCTCCTCGGTGGCCCGGCTGCGCACGACCGTCTCCACCCACCGGTGCGCCCCGCTCACGTGCCGCACCAACTGGCCCAGGTTCCAGGCGGGGCAGGTGGGCACGCGGGCGGTGACGTCGGCGCCCTCCAGGAGCGTGCGCAGCCGGTCGGTCTGGTCGAGGATCGCGGAGCAGTAGCGGTCGAGGCTCCAGTGCGTCATCCGCTCACCCTAGAGGGTGTCTCGCCGATCACCCCGGGCTCGCGACGACGAGGCACCCCGTGGAACGGCTCCCGCGGCGTCGGGTCCGGTCATGGCGCCTCGTGCGTCACCGCCACCGGGTCGAAGGCGATCAGGGTGCGCGCGTCGTCCGCCCAGATCACCTCCACCCGCCGCTCCGTCACCGTCACGGCCGTCACCGCCTCCGCCAGGCCGGTGCCGTCCCCCGTGCCGAGCGCCGCCAGGCAGGCGTGCAGGGACGTGCCGCCCGCCGCACCGCTGAGCCGCGGCACCTCGGCCCAGCGCGTGTACGCCGTGCCCTGCGGGGCGCGGACGGTCCCGGCCGCGCCGTCGAAGCCGTACAGCGGGTGGAGTGCCGAGAAGAGGTCCTCCTCCGGGCCGGTGGCCCATCCCGTCTGGGTGACGCCCGCCCCGGCCGGCGCGCCGAGCACCCGGTGCACCCGCAGCTCGTACGCTCCCTTGGCCACCGTCACACTCTCCACCCGCAGCCCGGGCACCATCGGTGCTCCGCCCGCGAACACCGGACGGTGCCAGGACGCCGCCCAGCCCCAGCCGTCGCCGTGCCCCGCGCCGAGCGGACGCAGCCGGCGCCGCACGCTGCCATGGCCGCCGACCTGCACCGACAGATGGTTGTCGGCCACGTTGTCCGGGGCGGTCGGCCCGGTCCGTGTCGAGTACGCCTGGCGCCCGTAGTGCGGATCGGCCTCGGCCGCCGTCTCACCCTCGTGCGGACGCACATGGTCGCTGCCGTGGTTGTGCAGCCGTACGATCCCGTCGGCGCGCGTCGCCTGTACCAGCAGCCCCGGCGCGGGCAGCGCCAGCACGCGGTCGGCCTCCTCGACCGGTGCGGGCTCCTCCCGCGCGGTCCACAGCGCGTGCTCGGCCGGAGCGAGCAGCGCGACGAACGCCTTGGAGGCCCAGTACGGCGAGGCGGGACCGGAGTACGGCTGCAGGCTCGCCTCGTGCGGCCCGTGCCAGCCCGGCGTCAGCAGCCCGTCCTCGCTCAGCGCCCCGCGCTCGAGGAAGTACCTGAGGCTGCCGCTCGCCAGCCGCCGTGAGACGCCGGGCGCGAGCGGGGTGTACCCGGTCAGCGCGCCCAGCGAGACGGCCGCCGACGCCGCGAAGCGGTACGTCAGCGAGCGGCCGAAGTGCAGCGGCGCCCCGTCGGCGCCGAACATCAGGGCGTAGCCGTGCAGGTGCTCGCGCAGCCGGGCGCCGCGGCGTTCCAGCAGCTCGCGGTCGCCGGACAGATGGGCGTCCAGCACCGGATACAGGTGCAGCGCCCAGCCGTTGTAGTGGTCGAAGGCCCGGCCGTCGCCGTCGGCGTACCAGCCGTCGCCCCGGTACCAGCCCTCCATCAGCTCCAGCGCCCGCCGCCGCGCCGCAGCCGTCTCCGCGTCCCCCCGGCCCACCGACTCCAGGAACCCGGCGACGGTGTAAGGGAACAGGTACCAGTTGTTCGGCGCGGGCACGTGCCGCAGCGCACCGCGCAGCCACTCCTCCGCACGGTCCTGCACCCCGGCGTCCAGGTGCTTCCACAGCCAGGGCGCCGTCAGCCTGAGGCCGAGGGCGACCGAGGCGGACTCCACCATCGGCTGGCCCTGCACATCGTGGTCGAGGATCAGCGGCCACGACTCGGTGTCGTCCCGCCCGGCGCCGCGGGTACCGGCGGTGAGCCCCTCGGCGTACCGCTCCAGCCAGCCGTGCGGGTCGTCACCGCCGGCGCCGGCGACCCGGAAGGCGGCGGCGAGGAAGGTGCGGGCGTACCCCTCCAGACCGTCGGACCGCACCCCGGAACGGGACGGGCGGCCGGGCAGGTCCAGCAGCGCGCCGCCCGGCGTGCGCCACCGCCACGCCGCGGCGAGGAGCCCGTCCGCCACCGCTTCCCAGTGGGCGCGCGTGTAGCCGGTGTGCGGACTGGACGCCCGGTCCTCCGGCGGCAGTTCGAAGGGGATGCTCATGCGAGGAAGGCCAGCCTTTCGCGTCGTACGGGATGGAGGAAGCCGGCCCCGGAGGCCCAGCGGGCCGTCTCGGCGACGGCCACATCGGCCAGGCGGCGCCACTCGTTGCCCTGGGAACCGGCGAGGTGCGGGGTGATCAGCGCGTTCTCGCAGTCCCACAACGGATGGTCCGGCGGCAGCACTTCGGGCTCGGTGACGTCGAGGACGGCGCGGATACGGCCGGCCAGCACGGCGTCGGTGAGCGCGTCCTGGTCGATCACCGCGCCCCGGGCGGTGTTGATCAGCACCGCGTCGGGCCGCATCGAGTCGATCAGCGTACGGCTGACCAGGCCCCGCGTCGTGGGCAGCAGCGGCGTGTGCACGCTGACGGTGTCCGCTCGCCGGAACAGCTCGGCCAACTCCACGCGCCGCACGCCGAGTTCGCGCGCGTCGGCGGGCGTGACGCACGGGTCGTGCAGCAGCACCTCGACGTCGTGCGGGCGCAGCAGTTCCACGACCCGGCGGCCGATGAGCGACGCCGAGAGGATACCGACCGTGCGGTGGTGGTTGCCGACCGAGCGGGGCGTCGCCAGGGCGTCCATACGGTGGCGCACCGCGCGGTACTCGCGGGCCCGCTCCAGGGCGCGCTTGCCGGTGAGCAGGATCATCGACAGCGTGTACTCGGCCACCGGCAGCGCGTTGGCGGCGGCCGCGGAGGACACCTCGATGCCACGCTCCCAGCAGGCGTCGGTGACATGCCCGCGCACGCTGCCCGCGGTGTGCACCACGGCCCGCAGCCGGGGTGCCGCCTCGAGGACATCCGCGTCGAGGGGCGGGCAGCCCCAGCCGGTGACCAGCACCTCGGCGTCGGCGAGCAGGGCCCGGGCCCGCTCGGTGGTCAGGTCGTCCAGCACGGGCGGGGGCGCGAGGTCGCAGACCCGGCCGAGCGCGGCCAGCGCGTCGGGATCCAGGACGGCCGCGGCGGCGGCCCGGGACATGGCGAGGACGGCGCGCGGGCGGAAGCCGGGACCCGGCGATGACACGGTCATGGATCTCCTGTCGTGCGCGGCTCACTGGACGGCGCCGGCGTTCGGACCGCTGCGCCGGAAACGCTGGAGGAGGACGAAGGCGTGCGGGACACGGCTATGGGGGACACCGTCATCCTGGGGCGGCCGACCGCAAACGGTCAATGGATCGATCAGAAGAAAACAAAACGTTCAAACGCTCAATGGGCGGGCCGGTCGGTCCGAGCCCGGGTCGAGCCGCGCACCATCAGCGAGGGCAGCAACTCGACGCGCTGCACCGCGCCGGCCGCCGGCCCGCCGGTGCGGCCCAGGCGGCGCAGCAGCAGCTCGGCGGCCACCCGGCCGACCTCCGCCTTCGGCGGGGCCACCGCCGTCAGCGGGGTGCTGCCGAGGGCGGCGACCACGTCGTCGTACGCCACGACCGAGCAGTCCTCCGGCACCCGCACCCCGTCGCCCGCGAGCCGCTGGACCAGCATCAGCGCGTCCACGTCGCCGTGCAGGACGGCACCCGTCGCCCCCGTCTTGCGCAGCGTCGCGGCCAGGTCCGCGGTCTCCTCCCCGGTGTACGGCCCGTCCTGGCCCGCCTCCGGAGCGCTGAGCAGCCACGCCCACTCCTCGATCAGCGGATGCGCCTCGGCGATCTCCCGGAAGGCGGCCCGCAGCGAGCGCGCGGTCGGGCTGTCGTCGCGGGTGGCGAACACCAGACGCCGGTGGCCCAGCCCCGCCAAGTGCTCGACGGCGAGCCGCGCGCCATGGACATGGTCGGAGCAGACGGAGTCCATCGCCTCCAGCGCGCTGCCGGGACGGGGCCGCCGTTCCATCAGCACGGCCGGCACCTCCAGCGCGGCCAGCCACCCGTGGTCCGCCTCCTCCACGGCCTTGCTGCGCCAGCGCGGCGCCAGCAGCAGCCCGCGCGCGCCGTCCGCGAGGGCCCGCTCCACCAGCGGCCGCTCGGCGCCCGCCACCTGCGGCGCGATGTGCAGCGCGATGCGCAGCCCGGCCTCCTCCAGGACCGTGCGGGCGCCGTGCAGCGTCTCGGAGAGGTACGCATGCCTCTCGGGTACGACCACGGCGACCGCGTCCCCCTCGGCGGCGCCCCCGGCGGGCTCCTCCTGCGCCGCGAGCGCCGAACGCACGACACCGTGCCCGCGCCGCAGCCTGCCCTCGCGGGTCAGTTCCTCCACGTCCCGGCGCACCGTCACCACCGACACCTGGAGCTCCGCCGCGAGGTCGCGCACCCGGGCGGAGCCGCGGGCCTGCACGGCCGCGAGGATGCGCTGACGCCTGAGATCGACCGGCTCCCGCACGTGTGCCTCCCCGCCCCGCGGATGTTCGTTTGAGCGTTTGGGCTCATGGTAACGATCGATCGCAGGAGGGGCGCGCAGAACGGGTTCTGATTCGAGGCGGCGGGAGGTGGCGGCAGCGGGGGCCGTGGAGCGGCGATCAGTCCCACAGCGGGTAGGTCACGACCCGTTGGAAGCCGCTCGGCCTGCCGTCGGTGTACGTGAGTGTCATCCGGGTGTAGTGCCGTGTGTGCGGATGCTTCTTCCACGGCTTCGGCTGGTCCAGCCGCACCTTCACCGCGTAGGAGTGGAAGCGGCCGGCCGCGCAGTACGGCTTGCAGTCGTTGACCGCGTTGACTCCGTCGGCCACCGCGGCGCGGGAGTCCCACCGCTTCCAGTGCAGCGAGGCCAGGCGGCTGTTGCCGTCACCGCAGGCCAGGATGAAGTCGGCAGGGCGGGTCTGCGGATGGAACAGACAGTCCACGAGCACCGGCACGGGCGCGCGCCGCGCGGCGGTGGCCGACGGGGAGGCCGAGGACACCGGTCCCGTCGCCGCCGCGAGTGAAGCGGCGGCACAGAGAATCAAGGCCGCCCTCAGCGTGTGTGTGCGCATGGTCCGCTCCCGCTGTCGTCCGCACCGCGCCGACCCGCCCGGCACAGCGGTACGACCGTGTCGTGCCGGGCGACGACGTCTGGTCCGACGCTACGACCGCGGCGCGCAACGCACCACTCGTCCGGAGCAACCAACCCCTGACGGTGACATCCCCGTTATCATCACCTAAGCGCGAAAACAGATGATGTGTCCCCGAAGCGGGGCTTTCGTCCCGGCCGGAGTGATCATGTCCCGCAAGCGTCCGTCGGACGACGGCGACGAGCTGCTGGCCAGGCTCGGTGCCCTGACCGCCCAGGCACGCGAGCGCGCGGAACTGCAGCGCTCGCGGGTCGAGCTGGCCATCGCCCTCCAGCGCGGCATGCTCCCGGCGCACCTGCCCACCGCGCCCGGCTTCCATCTGGCCGTGCAGTACACGCCGGCCAACTCGGGACTGAGTGTCGGCGGCGACTGGTACGACGCGTTCACCCTGCCCGACGGGCGTATCGGCCTGTCCATCGGTGACGTCCAGGGCCACAACATCGACGCCGCCGCCTTCATGGGGCAGGTCCGGGTCGCGCTGCGCGCGCTGGCCTCCGTCACCAGCCACCCGGGCGAACTGCTCACCCGGACGAACGATCTGCTGCTCTCGCTCGGCACGGATCTCTTCGCCACCTGCACCTTCATCCGGCTGGACCCGGCCACCGGGCTGCTGGAGAGTGCCCGGGCCGGCCACATACCGTTCGTCTGGGCCACGGCCGACGGCCGCTCCGGCATCGCCGAGGGGGAGGGCGGGCCGCCGCTCGGCGTCCTGGACGGTGTCTCCTACCCGGTCGCCCGGCACCACCTGACCACCGGCGGGGTGTTCGTCCTCGTCACCGACGGTGTGGTCGAGGGCCCGGCACTCGGCGTCGACGAAGGTCTCGACCAGGTGGTTCGCCTCGCCGGGATAGCCGCGGTCGCGGGCCTGGAGGCCACGTCGCTGGCCGCGGCGGTGATCAGGGGCGCGGAGCGCGTCGGTCACGCGGACGACGCGGCGGTGCTTGTCGTGGGGCACGACGGGGTGGTGCCTCGGGGGGCGTGACCTGTGCCCGGCGGGCGGCTGGGCGGTTTGCCTGCGGCGGCTCGTCGTGTCTCGGCTGAGGGTGTGTTGTGGTTTCGGCTGCGGGTTCGTTGTCGTTTCGGCTGCGGGTTTCGTTGTGGCTGGTCGCGCCGTTCCCCGCGCCCCTTTTGTGCCTGCGGCGGCCCGTTGCGGTGCGTGGTGGGCTGGTGTCGCGCCAACGGTTCGTTGTGGGTCGGGGCCGGGGTGGGGGGTGTCCGTCCTCGGTCCGGCCGCCCGTCACTCGATACGGCGCCCTGTGCCGGTGCCGGACGCTGCGGGCGGACATCGGA
>NZ_JBEZWX010000020.1:0-126708 GCF_040637635.1 Streptomyces sp. NPDC028635
CCGCCCGCAGCGGCCGGCACCGAGACACTGAGCGCTCGTCGGGAACGGGCGGCCGGACCGAGGACGGACACCCCCCACCCCGGCCCCGACTCACGAACCGCCAGTAGGCGCGACGCACGCCACGACGCGACCGCAACGGGCCGCCGCAGGCACAAAAGGGGCGCGGGGAACTGCGCGACCAGCCCCCACCGGCCCGCAGACGAACGGCATGCCCCACGCACCCCCAAACGAACGCCGCCCCCACGCACCCGCAGCCAAGCGACCCGCCCCCCCATGCCATCCTGACCCCCATGACCACCCCCATCCGCGTCCTCCTCGCCGACGACCAGGCCCTGCTCCGCAGTGCCTTCCGCGTGCTCGTCGACTCCGAGCCCGACATGGAGGTGGTCGGCGAGGCGTCCGACGGCGCCGAAGCCGTCGCCCTCGCCAAGGAGCACCGCGCCGACGTCGTCCTCATGGACATCCGCATGCCCGGCACCGACGGCCTCGCCGCCACCCGCCTGATCAGCGCCGACCCCGATCTGGCCGGCGTCCGCGTCGTGATCCTCACGACCTTCGAGGTCGACGACTACGTCGTGCGATCCCTGCGCGCCGGAGCCTCCGGCTTCCTCGGCAAGGGCTCGGAACCCGACGAACTCCTCAACGCCATCCGCGTCGCCGCCGCCGGCGAGGCGCTGCTGTCGCCCGCCGCCACCCGCGGCCTCATCGCCCGCTTCCTCGCCCAGAGCGACCCGGCCGACGGGGACGGCGACCGCGACTCCGCCCGCGCCGACCGCCTCGCCGCCCTCACCGTCCGCGAGCGCGAGGTGCTGGTGCAGGTCGCCGGCGGCCATTCCAACGACGAGATCGCCGAGCGCCTCGAGGTCAGCCCGCTCACCGTGAAGACGCACGTCAACCGTGCCATGGCCAAGCTCGGCGCCCGCGACCGCGCCCAGCTCGTGGTGATCGCCTACGAGTCCGGCCTGGTCCGTCCACGGGTGGAGTGACCTCAACCCGGCCGTACTGCACCCGGAGTATGCGCCGCATAAGGAAACGGGACCTGCGGCCTACGGAACGGCACCCGGGCATGCCACAAGGTGAGAGGGCCACGCTTCTGCCGCTCGCAGAAGCCACCGCTTCTGCCGCTCACAGAAGGAAGACCCTGACGCCA
Organism: Streptomyces sp. NPDC028635; assembly: GCF_040637635.1. Lineage (NCBI taxonomy): Bacteria > Bacillati > Actinomycetota > Actinomycetes > Kitasatosporales > Streptomycetaceae > Streptomyces > Streptomyces sp. NPDC028635. The sequence goes on from NZ_JBEZWX010000020.1 coordinate 1,151, forward strand.
TGTCCTGGCTGTCCCGATTCAGCCTGGCACAACGTGCCCTGATAGGCCTGATGTCCCTCATCGCGCTGGTGTTCGGCGCGATCGCCATCCCGCAGCTGAAACAGCAGCTCCTGCCCACCATCGAACTGCCGATGGTCTCCGTCATCGCTCCCTACCAGGGCGCCTCCCCTGACGTCGTCGAGAAGCAGGTCGTCGAGCCGATCGAGGACCGCCTCGACGCCGTCGACGGCATCACCGGCGTCACCTCCAAGGCCGGCGAGGGCAACGCCGTGATCATGGCGTCCTTCGACTACGGCAACGACACCAAGCGGATCGTCGCCGACGTCCAGCAGGCCGTGAACCGCGCCCGCGTCCAGCTCCCGGACTCCGTCGACCCGCAGGTCGTCGCGGGCTCCACCGACGACATGCCGACCGTCGTCCTCGCCGTGACCTCCGGCAAGGACCAGCAGGCCCTCGCCGACCAGCTCGACAAGACGGTCGTGCCGGCGCTGAAGGACATCGACGGCGTCGGCCAGGTCACCGTCAGCGGTGTGCGCGACCTCCAGGTCGCCGTCACCCCGGACGACGCCAAGCTGGCGGCGGCGGGTCTGACCGCGCAGTCCCTCGCCCAGGCCCTCCAGGCGGGCGGCGCGACGATGCCGGCCGGCGCCTTCGACGAGGGCGGCCACAACCGCACCGTCCAGGTCGGCGGCGGCTTCACCTCCCTGGAGCAGATCCAGAACCTGACGATCCCCGCCCGGGACGGTCACCGGGCGGCCCGGCTCGGCGACGTGGCGACGGTGAGGCAGCAGGAGGCCCCGGCGGACTCCATCACCCGCACCGACGGCAAGCCCAGCCTCGCCGTGATGGCCACCATGGACCATGACGGCAGCGCCGTGGCGATCTCCGACGCGGTCAACGACAAGCTCCCGGACCTGCGCAAGGACCTCGGCAAGGACGCGACGATCACCGTCGTCAGCGATCAGGGCCCGGCGGTGTCCAAGTCGATCTCCGGCCTGACCACCGAGGGCGCGCTCGGCCTGCTCTTCGCGGTCCTCGTCATCCTGGTCTTCCTGGCGTCGATCCGCTCCACCCTGGTCACCGCGGTCAGCATCCCGCTGTCCGTCGTCCTGGCGCTGATCGTGCTGTGGACGCGCGACCTGTCCCTGAACATGCTCACCCTGGGCGCGCTGACCATCGCCATCGGCCGGGTCGTGGACGACTCGATCGTGGTGCTGGAGAACATCAAGCGCCACCTCGGCTACGGCGAGGAGCGCCAGGAGGCGATCCTGAACGCGGTGCGCGAGGTCGCGGGCGCGGTCACCTCCTCCACCCTCACCACGGTCGCCGTGTTCCTGCCGATCGGCCTGGTCGGCGGCATGGTGGGGGCCCTGTTCGGCTCGTTCAGCATCACGGTGACGGCCGCCCTGCTGGCCTCGCTGGTGGTGTCGCTGACGGTCGTACCGGTGCTGTCGTTCTGGTTCCTGCGCGCCCCGAAGGGCACCCCCGAGGACGCCGAGGAGGCCCGCCGCAAGGCCGAGGAGAAGGAGGCGAACAGCCGCCTCCAGCGCTTCTACGTCCCCGTCCTGCGCTTCGCCACCCGCCGCCGCCTCACCAGCGTGCTCATCGCCGTCGTCGTCCTCGTCGCCACCTTCGGCATGGCGCCGCTGCTGAAGACGAACTTCTTCGACTCCGGCGACCAGAAGGTCCTCACCCTGAAGCAGAAGCTCCAGCCGGGCACCAGCCTGGCCGCGACCGACGCGCAGGCCGAGAAGGTCGAGCGGCTGCTCGCCTCCACCGACGGCGTCAAGGACTACCAGGTCACCATCGGCTCCTCCGGCTTCATGGCGGCCTTCGGCGGCGGCACCGACAGCAACCAGGCCTCCTACCAGGTCATGCTGGAGGACTCCGCGACGTACGACGACGTGCAGGACCGCATCGAGACCGGCCTGAAGAAGCTCCACGGCATCGGTTCGACCACCGTGTCCGCCGGTGACGGCTTCGGCAGCCAGGACCTCAGCGTGGTCGTGAAGGCCGCCGACGGCAGTGTCCTGCGCACCGCCGCGGAACAGGTCCGCAAGACCGTCGCCTCGCTGGACGACGTCACGGACGTCACGAGCGACCTCTCGCAGAGCGTGCCGCGCATCTCGGTGAAGGCCAACGCCAAGGCGGCCGCGGCCGGCTTCGACGACCAGACGCTGGGTGCCGCGGTCGGGCAGGCCGTGCGCGGCACCCCGGCGGCCAAGGCGGTCCTGGACGACACCGAGCGCGACGTCGTCATCACCTCCGCCAAGCCGGCGCGGACGCTGGACGAGCTGCGCAACCTGCGGCTCGGCCCGGTGAAGCTCGGTGACATCGCCGAGGTGAAGCTGGTGGACGGACCCGTCTCCATGACCCGGATCGACGGACAGCGCGCGGCGACCATCACCGCCAAGCCGACCGCCGACAACACCGGCGCGGTCAGCGCGGACCTCCAGTCGAAGATCAAGGCGCTGAAGCTCCCGGCGGGTGCGACGGCCGAGATCGGCGGCGTGACGCAGGACCAGGACGACGCGTTCAAGAACCTCGGCCTGGCCATGCTCGCGGCGATCGCGATCGTCTTCATGCTGCTCGTCGCGACGTTCCGCTCGCTGGCCCAGCCGCTGATCCTGCTGGTGTCCATCCCGTTCGCGGCGACGGGCGCGCTCGGCCTGCTGGTCGCCACCGGCACCCCGATGGGCGTCCCCGTGATGATCGGCATGCTGATGCTGATCGGCATCGTGGTGACGAACGCGATCGTCCTGATCGACCTGATCAACCAGTACCGCGGCCAGGGCTACGGCGTCGTCGAGGCCGTGATCGAGGGTGGCCGCCACCGTCTGCGTCCCATCCTGATGACGGCACTGGCGACGATCTTCGCCCTGCTCCCGATGGCGCTCGGGGTCACCGGCGAGGGCGGCTTCATCGCCCAGCCGCTCGCCGTGGTCGTCATCGGCGGCCTGATCACCTCCACCCTGCTGACCCTCCTCCTCGTCCCGACGCTCTACGCGATGCTGGAGCTCCGCAAGGAGCGCCGTGCGAAGAAGCGCGCCGCCAAGCGGGAGGCGAAGCCGCAGGAGGAGCTGGAACCGGCCGGGGTCTGACCCCCGGCGGATGCAACGGCACCGCTGCCTATCCTGTGACCCTGTGCTGCTGAACGGGGGAAGGGGAGTGGGGGAGCGGTGCCGCTGCGCAAGGATGACCCCAGGTCGGTCGGCGGGTACCGGATCGTCGACCGGCTCGGGGCGGGCGGCATGGGTGTCGTCTACCGCGGCCGGTCGCGTTCGGGCCGTGAGGTCGCCGTCAAGGTGGTGCACGCCCAGTACGCCGCGGACGGTGTGTTCCGGGCCCGTTTCCGGCAGGAGATCGCGGCCGTCCGAAGGGTGAGCGGCGCGTTCACCGCGCCCGTGGTGGACGCCGACCCGGAGGCCGCGCGGCCGTGGATGGCCACGCAGTACGTGCCGGGGCCGTCGCTGGCCCTGCTGATCCGCACTCAGGGCGCGATCGTGGGACCGGCGTTGCGGAGCCTGGCCCTGGGCCTGGTGGAGGCGCTGCGCGACATCCACCGCGCCGGGGTGGTGCACCGCGACCTCAAGCCCGGCAACGTCCTGATGGCCGACGACGGGCCCCGGGTCATCGACTTCGGCATCTCCCGGGCGGCGGGCGACCAGACGCTGACCGAGACCGGGCATCTGATGGGCACCCCGCCGTTCATGTCGCCGGAACAGCTCACGGACGCCCGCTCGGTGGGCCCGGCGTCGGACGTCTTCTCGCTGGGCGCGCTGCTGGTGTTCGCGGTGACCGGGCGCGGCCCCTTCGACACGGACAGCCCCTATCTGACGGCGTACCGGGTCCTGCACGAGGAGCCGGAGCTCGGGGCCGTACCGCGTCCGCTGCGGGACCTGCTCGCCCGCTGTCTGGCCAAGGAGCCGGCCGACCGGCCCGCACTGGACGTCCTCGCCCGGGAGTTCGCCGCCCTGCTGCCGGAGGAGACGCCGGACGACCGGCTCACGATGGACCTGGGCCGTGCCCCGGCTCCGGAGGCCGCCGGCGAGCGCCCCCGGCGCCGTGGCCGTGCGCCGGCGATGACGGCCGCCACCGTCGGCACGGTCGGCCTGGCGCTCACGGCGTATCTGCTGTGGGGAGGCGCAGGCGGCACCGAGCGCACCGCGGCCCGGTCGTCCGCGACGGCTTCGCCGGCCGCGCGGTGGGGGGCGGTGCCGCAGGGCTGGCATCCGTGGCGGACGACCCTGCACGACCCCGCCACGGGGGGCGAGGACGGATCGCGGATGCTCAGCGGCGGGATGACGGACGCGGCGTCCTGCCGGGCGAGCGGGGGCGACCTCTACTGCGGCGGCTCCGCGGTCCGCCCCAAGCGGATCGACGGCCGCACCGGTGCGATCCGCTGGCGGGCCGCCCTGCCGCGGGGACTGCCCCTCAACCGGTACGAGTCCCATGTGCTCGGCGTGCGCGACGGGGTCGTGGTGGCGGTGCAGACCGTCAGCAGCGTCTCGCAGAGCCCCACCGTCACCGAGGTCGTGGCACTGGACACGCGCACCGGCCGGCAGGTGTGGTCGCGCGTGGTGACCGCCGACGACGTCGGCCCGGCGATGTCCGCCGGTCTGGTGCTCACCCCGGAGGGCGACGGCCGTACGGTGACGGCGAGGTCACCGCGGGACGGCAGCAAGCGGTGGACGCTGACCCTGCCGGTCAGCGAGCACTGCACCCTGCGCGACGTGGAGGGCAGGCCGTACGCGCAGTGCGGCAGTTACGGGTCCGGGTCCGCGGACGGGCAGCTCGTCGTCGTCGATCCGTCCGACGGCTCGGCCCGCCGGCTGCGCGCGCCGTCCGGCCGGACGATCCTGATGGGCACGGTCTCGGGACGACTGCTCCTCGCCCAGTACGAGGAGGACGTGACCGCCGGTCCCACCGCCGACGTGTCCTGGACCCGCTTCGTGCTGCTGGATCCGGTCACCGGGGCACGCACGTCCGTCAAGGCGGCCGAGGAGTACCGGGGAGGGCTGACGCTGGCGGACGGCAGGCTCTACGTCGCCGGGTCCGCCGGCCGGGTCACCGCCGTGTCGCCCGGGACCGGCCGGCGACTGTGGCAGACCACGACGACGCTGCAGCAGCCGGGGAACGCCCTGGCCGACGAGCGGACCGGCACCGTGTACCTGGCCGGCGGGAACGGGCGGGTGGCCGCACTGGACGGGCGCAGTGGGGCCTTGCTGTGGGAATCCTCCGCGCAGGCGGACCGCGTCGACGGCGACAGCTGGACCAAGCCCGGGGCGGTGACGAACGACGGCACCCTGGTCGTGGACACCCCGGACGGCACCGTGTTCTCCCTCGACCCGGCTCACCCCGACCGCAGGCCCGCGGCGGGGTGAGCGGGATCGCCGGGACCGGCTACGGCAGCGCCAGCATCCGTTCCAGCGCCAGCTTCGCGAACGCCTCGGTCTCCTTGTCGACCTCGATGCGGTTGACGAGCTTGCCGTCGGCGAGGGACTCCAGGGCCCACACGAGGTGCGGCAGGTCGATGCGGTTCATCGTGGAGCAGAAGCAGACGGTCTTGTCGAGGAAGACGATCTCCTTGCCCTCGGGGGCGAAACGGTTCGCCAGGCGGCGGACCAGGTTCAGCTCCGTGCCGATGGCCCACTTGGAGCCGGCCGGGGCGGCCTCCAGCGTCTTGATGATGTACTCGGTCGAGCCGACGTAGTCCGCCGCGGCGACGACCTCGTGCCGGCACTCGGGGTGGACGAGCACGTTCACGCCGGGCACGCGCTCGCGCACGTCGTTGACCGAGTCCAGGCTGAAGCGGCCGTGCACCGAGCAGTGGCCCCGCCACAGGATCATCTTCGCCGCGCGCAGCTCCTCGGCGGTCAGCCCGCCGTTCGGCTTGTGCGGGTTGTAGAGCACGCAGTCCTCCAGGGACATGCCCATGTCCCGGACGGCGGTGTTGCGGCCGAGGTGCTGGTCCGGCAGGAACAGCACCTTCTCGCCCTGCTCGAACGCCCACTCGAGGGCGCGCTGCGCGTTGGAGGAGGTGCAGATCGTGCCGCCGTGCTTGCCGGTGAAGGCCTTGATGTCGGCGGAGGAGTTCATGTACGACACGGGCACCACCTGCTCGGCGATCCCGGCCTCGGTCAGCACGTCCCAGCACTCGGCCACCTGCTCGGCCGTCGCCATGTCGGCCATTGAGCAGCCGGCGGCGAGGTCGGGCAGGACGACCTTCTGGTCGTCGGAGGTGAGGATGTCCGCGGACTCCGCCATGAAGTGCACACCGCAGAACACGATGTACTCGGCCTCCGGCCGGGCGGCGGCGTCGCGGGCCAGCTTGAAGGAGTCGCCCGTGACGTCTGCGAACTGGATCACCTCGTCCCGCTGGTAGTGGTGACCGAGCACGAAGACCTTGTCGCCGAGCTTCTCCTTGGCCGCGCGGGCGCGCGCCACCAGGTCGGGGTCGGACGGCGACGGCAGGTCACCGGGGCACTCGACGCCCCGCTCGCTCTTCGGGTCGGCCTCGCGGCCGAGCAGCAGCAGGGCGAGGGGGCTCGGCTGCACGTCGAGCTCCGGGGTCTGGGCGGTGGTCACGACACGCACCCTTTCTACTTTTCGTCGAACTGACGCTATATATCATAACGGCTTCACGTCAGTTTGACGATGGCCCTCATGTCGATGTGACGTGAATCCCCATGCCCGGGTGTCCTCTCCCGCCGCGGGCCGCTGTGCGCCCACCGGTGCGTGTGCGAGCATGAAAAAGAGCCGAGGACGAAAGAACCGGGGACGTCCCGGAATGAATCCGTGGCCCTGCCGGTTGCACACGTCGGCAAGCAGTCTCCGTACAACCTTGGAGAGATGTAGATGTCCGTATCGGACGAGACCAGCACCGTGACCGACGGCATCGTCCTGACCGACGCCGCCGCGTCCAAGGTCAAGGCCCTGCTCGACCAGGAAGGCCGTGACGACCTCGCCCTGCGCGTCGCCGTCCAGCCCGGCGGCTGCTCCGGCCTGCGTTACCAGCTCTTCTTCGACGAGCGGTCCCTCGACGGCGACGTCGTCAAGGACTTCGGCGGGGTCAAGGTCGTCACCGACCGGATGAGCGCCCCGTACCTCGGTGGCGCCACCATCGACTTCGTGGACACCATCGAGAAGCAGGGCTTCACGATCGACAACCCGAACGCGACCGGCTCCTGCGCCTGCGGCGACTCCTTCAGCTGAGCCGCGCCGCACAGCCGGCACAGCGGAAGGCGGCGACCCCCGGGTGGGGGTCGCCGCCTTCGTGCGTACCGGCTACCGGGGGTCGGCCGGCAGCCGCGCCCCCACCTTCTGCAGCGGAATCCCGTGGCCGTCCGGCCCGACCACCCCGCGGTCGCCCAGCGGCTCCTTCAGCTGCACCGTGCGGTGGTAGAACTTCGCGATCATCGGGCAGATCTTGTCCTTCCACGGATGCGCGGTCACCGTGACCACCACCCGGTCGGTGCTCTCCCGCGCCGTCACGTCGTACGACGCGCACACCCCGCCCGTGAACGTCACGGTCAGCTCCCTGCCCTCGGCCGTGTAGCCCTCGGCCCGCACGCCGTACGGCGCCGGGGCCGAGCCGTTCGCGGGCCCCGTCGGCCGGGGGCTGGGCCGCCCGGTCGGCTCACCGGGCGGCGCCGACGGCGGCGTCGAGGGCCGGGCCGGGGTCAGGTACTTCGGGTCGAGCGCCGGATACGTCACCGTGGAGTCCTCCCGGGCGCCCGCCGGCCGCACCTGGAACAGCCAGGACGGGACCAGCACCTGCCGCCCCGCCGAGTAGTGCGTGGCCAGCCCGAACACCGCCTTGCGCACGGTGACCACCTCCCGCTGCCCCGCGCCCGGGGACCGCCCGCAGGGCGCCTCCAGCCGGTCTTTCAGCGGTACCGGACTGGCGCAGCCGCCGATGCCCATCCGGTGCTCGGTACTCGTCCCCGGCGCCGCGTTCATCAGCGCCAGCGTCCGCTCCGCGCTCAGCACGGGATAGGTGTCGCCCTTGACCGGTGTGCGCAGCATCCCGCTGCCGCCGACCACCTGCCCCTGAGCGTCGACGATCACCCCGGTGGTCCAGCCGTAGGTGGGCAGCCCGCCGATCTCCGGGTCCGCGTTCACCGCCCGGCGCACGCCCATCACCTGGCTCGCGTCCAGCTTCGCGTCGTCCTGGCCCACCGCCTTCAGCACCGGCGCGGCCGCCTTCTCGGCCACCGCCACGCTCACCGGGTCCCCGGCGCCGGCGGTCCCGGCCTGGCCCGGCGCGCACACGGACCCCTTGCAGTTGTCGGTGCCGGGCGCGAACCGGGTGAACGTCCACGTCCCGGGCGCCTGCCGGTTCACCTGGAGCATCGGTCCGGCACCGTCCTTGCTCGTGCCCACCCGCCAGGTCTGCCCCTCGGCCACCGGCGCCCCCTCCAGGCCGAGCGCCTTCGCCAGCCGGGCCACGTCCTCGCGGGGCACCTCGCCCGCCGCCCGGTACACCGGCGCCGAACCGGGCCCCTCGGGCAGCGTGCCGCCGGCCCGGTAGGTCACGCCGTACGGATTCGGCTCCCCGGGCGCGATCCCGTTCGTGCCGCCGGTCCCCGGGGACGCCGGCCCCGTACCGGCCGCGTAGTCGTCGAGTGCCAGGGGCGTCGGCGAGCCGTTCTTGCCGGACGCCCCGGCTCCCTGTGAGCCGCCGGCGGCGTTCGCCGCGAGATACGCCCCGCCGCCTCCGACCAGCAGCACCGCGGCCGCCACGGAGGCGACGGCCAGCGGAGACCGCCGGCGCGCGGCGCCCCGCTCACCGATGGTCCCGTGCTCCTCGGGGCCGGCCGGTGCGTCGTCGTTGTCGGGTCGCTCGGTGTTCACCGCATCGCTCCTTCGGCTGCGCAGCTGTCCCTCAACCCTGACCAGGCCCTGTCAAAGGTGCCTGCTGGAGGGTCGTATCGCCCGTCCCCTTTCCGGGGGACAGCGATGGGACGCAGCGGGGGAGCGTACGGTTCCCTTCCGTACGCCGAGCCGGACGCGCGGGCGCGCGCCGTCAGTCGCCGTAGTCCGACATCGCCTCCAGCAGCCTGGCGGAGGTGTCCGGAACCCGCACGCCGTGGATGTGCGAGGGAGGTACGGGACGGGACGCGGCCCGCTCGGGGGTCGCCCAGTGCGGAGCCATCCGGGCGCTGTCACCGATGAGCGAGGCCAGGCCGCCCTCCGGGTCGGCGGGCGCGGTCCGCGGGAACTCGAGGTTCGTCATAACGGAACCGTAGGCACCGGCCGCGCCGCCGGGAAAGATCTACTATCGGGTAGTTTCGTCCACTGCGCAGCCGGCCCTCCAGCGGGTAGCGTGAACTGTCAATCCCCCTCCACACAGGAGCGTCCACGCCGTGCGCATCGCAGTCACCGGCTCCATCGCCACCGACCACCTCATGACCTTCCCCGGCCGCTTCGCCGACCAGTTCGTCGCGGACCAGCTGCACACGGTCTCCCTCTCCTTCCTGGTCGACCAGCTGGACGTACGGCGCGGAGGGGTCGGCGCGAACATCGCCTTCGGCATGGGCCAGCTCGGCACCCGGCCCGTCCTCGTCGGCGCCGCCGGGGCCGACTTCGACGAGTACCGGGCCTGGCTGGACCGGCACGGCGTCGACACCGGCTCGGTCCGTATCTCCGAGACGCTGCACACGGCCCGCTTCGTGTGCACCACCGACGCCGACCACAACCAGATCGGCTCCTTCTACACCGGCGCCATGAGCGAGGCCCGCCTCATCGAGCTCAAGACCGTCGCCGACCGCGTCGGCGGCCTCGACCTCGTCCTGATCGGCGCCGACGACCCCGAGGCGATGCTGCGCCACACGGAGGAGTGCCGCTCCCGCGCCATCCCCTTCGCCGCCGACTTCTCCCAGCAGATCGCCCGGATGAGCGGCGACGAGATCCGGATACTGCTGGACGGCGCGACGTACCTGTTCTCCAACGAGTACGAGAAGGGCCTCATCGAGAACAAGACCGGCTGGAGCGACGAGGAGATCCTCTCCCGCGTCGGCCACCGCGTCACCACGCTCGGCGCGCGCGGCGTGCGCATCGAGAAGGCCGGCGAGGACGCGATCGAGGTCGGCTGCCCGGAGGAGGACCGCAAGGCCGACCCGACGGGTGTCGGCGACGCCTTCCGGGCCGGCTTCCTGTCGGGCCTGGTGTGGGGCGTGTCCCTGGAGCGGGCGGCGCAGGTGGGCTGCATGCTGGCGACCCTCGTCATCGAGACGGTGGGCACGCAGGAGTACCAGCTGCGGCGCGGCCACTTCATGGAGCGCTTCACGAAGGCGTACGGCGACGAGGCCGCCTCGGAGGTCCAGAAGCACCTGTCCTGAACGCCGGGCGGCCTTTCGTCCTGGTCGCGGGGGGCGCCGGGGGATGTCCCCGGCCCCCTTCAGCTCACCCGGCGCACCAGGTAGGCCGTCCCCTTCACAGCCGGCTCCTCGCCGGCGTACTCCTGGCCGCGCATCTCGCACCACGCCGGGATGTCCAGGCGGGCCGCCTCGTCGTCGGAGAGGACACGGACGGTGCCGCCGACCGGTACCGTGCCAATGACCTTGGCCAGCTCGATCACCGGCAGGGGGCAGCGCTTGCCGAGGGCGTCCACGACCAGTTCGTCCCCGGTGACCGCCGCCACGGCCGGCGCCGGCGCCCCGAGCTGCTCCCGGACGCCCGCCACCGCCTCCGGCAGCACCTGAAGGAACCGCTCGACCTCCTCCTCCGGCGTCCCCGGGGGCAGCGACACCCGGACGTTGCCCTCGCTCAGCACGCCCATCGCCTTCAGCACGTGGCTCGGCGTCAGGGTGCTCGACGTACAGGACGAACCGGACGAGACGGAGAAACCCGCCCGGTCCAGCGCGTGCAGCAGCGCCTCCCCGTCGACATAGAGACAGGAGAAGGTGACGATGTGCGGCAGCCGCCGCTCCGCGTCGCCCACCACCTCGGCGTCCGGCACCAGTCGCGGCACCGCCGCCCGGATCCGGCGCGTCAGCTCCCGCAGCCGTACCGCCTCCTGGGCCGCCTCGGCGCGCACGGCCCGCAGCGAGGCCGCCGCCGCCACGATCGCCGGGATGTTCTCGAAGCCGGCCGCCCGCCCCGACTCCCGCTCGTCCGGCGGCCCTTGCGCCGCGAACCGCACCCCCTTGCGCACGGCGAGCAGCCCCACCCCGGACGGCCCGCCCCATTTGTGCGCGCTCGCCGCCAGCAGCGACCAGTCGCCCTCGACGGGTCCCCACGCCAGCGACTGGGCCGCGTCCACCAGCAACGGCACCCCGGCCGACCGGCACGCCGCGGCCACCTCGGCGACCGGCTGCACCGTCCCCACCTCATGGTTGGCCGCCTGCAGACACGCCAGCGCGGTGTCCTCCCGCAGGGCGGCGCCGTACGCCGAAGCGTCCACCCGGCCGCCCCGGTCCACGCCCACCTCGGTCACCGTGCCCCCGTCCGCCCGGTGCGCCTCGGCCGAATGGAGGACAGAGGAGTGTTCGACAGCCGACACGATCAGGTGACGTCCGACGCGCCGCCGCCCGGCCAGCGCCCCCGCGACCCCCGTATGAACGGCCCGGGTCCCCGACGAGGTGAACACCAGCTCATCGGCCCGGCACCCCACGACTTCGGCGGCAGCCTCCCGCGAGGCGTCCAGCAGCATCCGCGCCCTGCGCCCTTCCCTGTACAGCCGGGCAGGATCCGCCCACCCCTCATCCAAAGAGGCCAACAGCGCCTGACGAGCAACGGGATGGAGAGGAGCACCGGAAGCAGCGTCGAAGTAGCCCATACGGCAACGTTAGAACCACGGTCAGGGCAGCATCCCCAGGGGCGCGGGGAACTGCGCGACCAGCCGCGACGGGCCCGCACCCGCCAATCCAGCGAACCCACGGAGTGACTAGGCACCCCTCCCCGCGAACCCTCGGAGAGCGTCGGCTAGGGTTTGGTCCGCATAAACATCCAAACCCCTGCCCGACGCAGGGCGGCGACCGACCAGCGAGAAGGCCGCAGCCGAACAGCGCGGGCGAGACTCTCGGGAAGGCGCTACGTGAGTCCCAACGGCTCCGACCGCTCGCCGCGGCGCCCGATGCGGCGGAAGCTGCTGCAGGCACTGACCGCGGGCCTGGTCCTGGCGACCGCAACCGGTTGCACATACAAGGACTTCCCCCGCCTTGGTATGCCCACCCCGACCACGGAAGAGGCTCCGCGGATCCTCTCCCTGTGGCAGGGCTCCTGGGCTGCCGCGCTCGCCGTTGGCGTGCTGGTGTGGGGTCTGATTCTGTGGAGTGCTTTCTTCCACCGGCGCAGCCGCACCAAGATCGAGGTTCCTCCGCAGACCCGCTACAACCTCCCCATCGAGGCCCTGTACACGGTCGTTCCGATCCTCATCGTCTCGGTGCTGTTCTACTTCACCGCCCGCGACGAGTCGAAGCTGCTCAGCCTCGACAAGAAGCCCGACGTCACGGTCAACGTGGTCGGCTTCCAGTGGAGCTGGTGCTTCAACTACATCGAGAGCGTCAACGGTTCCTCCGGTGACGCCAAGACCGCCCCGGAACTCAACGCGATCCCGGAGCGGTTCACCAAGGCGTTCCCGGCCGGCGCCGGCGGCGTCTACGACTGCGGTGTCCCGGGCAGCCGGAACCCGCAGACGAACAACCCCGGTCCGACCCTCTGGCTGCCCAAGGGCAAGACGGTCCGGTTCGTCCTCACCTCGCGGGACGTCATCCACTCGTTCTGGGTGCTGCCGTTCCTGATGAAGCAGGACGTCATCCCGGGCCACACCAACGCGTTCCAGGTGACCCCCAACGCGGAGGGCACCTTCCGGGGCAAGTGCGCCGAGCTCTGCGGCGTCGACCACTCCCGGATGCTGTTCAACGTGAAGGTCGTCTCTCCCGAGCGCTACGAGCAGCACCTGAAGGACCTCGTCAAGAAGGGGCAGACCGGTTACGTTCCCGCCGGCATCGCGCAGACGGGGCACGAGAAGAACCGGGAGTCGAACGTCCTGTGAGCATCGTCAACGAACCCCAGGGTGCCTCGGCGGCCGACAAGCCGTATTACGAGGACGAGCTGCCGGTGCGGCGCAAGCAGCCCGGCAACGTCGTGGTCAAGTGGCTCACCACCACCGACCACAAGACCATCGGAACGCTGTACCTGGTCACGTCGTTCGCGTTCTTCTGCATCGGCGGCGTCATGGCGCTGCTCATGCGCGCCGAGCTGGCGCGCCCGGGCCTGCAGATCATGTCGAACGAGCAGTTCAACCAGGCGTTCACGATGCACGGCACGATCATGCTGCTGATGTTCGCGACGCCGCTGTTCGCGGGCTTTGCCAACTGGATCATGCCGCTCCAGATCGGTGCCCCCGACGTCGCCTTCCCGCGGCTGAACATGTTCGCCTACTGGCTGTACCTGTTCGGCTCGACGATCGCCGTGGGCGGCTTCCTCACCCCGCAGGGTGCGGCCGACTTCGGCTGGTTCGCCTACTCCCCGCTGTCGGACGCGGTCCGCTCGCCGGGCATCGGCGCCGACATGTGGATCATGGGTCTGGCCTTCTCCGGCTTCGGCACCATCCTCGGCTCGGTCAACTTCATCACCACGATCATCTGCATGCGCGCTCCGGGCATGACGATGTTCCGCATGCCGATCTTCGTGTGGAACGTGCTGCTGACCGGTGTCCTGGTCCTGCTGGCCTTCCCGGTCCTCGCGGCCGCGCTGTTCGCCCTGGAGGCGGACCGCAAGTTCGGTGCCCACGTCTTCGACGCCACCAACGGCGGCGCACTGCTGTGGCAACACCTCTTCTGGTTCTTCGGACACCCAGAGGTGTACATCATCGCCCTGCCGTTCTTCGGCATCATCTCCGAGGTCATCCCGGTCTTCTCGCGTAAGCCGATGTTCGGCTACATGGGTCTGATCGCGGCCACCATCGCGATCGCCGGTCTGTCCGTGACGGTGTGGGCGCACCACATGTACGTCACCGGCGGTGTGCTGCTGCCGTTCTTCTCCTTCATGACCTTCCTGATCGCGGTCCCGACCGGTGTGAAGTTCTTCAACTGGATCGGCACCATGTGGAAGGGCAGTCTGTCCTTCGAGACGCCGATGCTGTGGGCGACCGGCTTCCTGATCACCTTCACCTTCGGTGGTCTGACCGGTGTCATCCTGGCCGCGCCGCCGATGGACTTCCACGTCTCGGACTCGTACTTCGTGGTGGCGCACTTCCACTACGTCGTGTTCGGCACCGTCGTCTTCGCGATGTTCTCCGGCTTCCACTTCTGGTGGCCGAAGTTCACCGGCAAGATGCTCGACGAGCGCCTGGGCAAGATCACCTTCTGGCTGCTGTTCGTCGGCTTCCACGGCACCTTCCTGATCCAGCACTGGCTGGGCGCCGAGGGCATGCCGCGCCGTTACGCCGACTACCTGGCCGCGGACGGCTTCACCGCCCTGAACACGATCTCGACGATCGCGTCCTTCGTGCTCGGCCTGTCGATCCTGCCGTTCCTCTACAACGTGTGGAAGACGGCCAAGTACGGCAAGCCGGTCGGCGTCGACGACCCGTGGGGCTACGGCCGCTCCCTGGAGTGGGCCACCTCGTGCCCGCCGCCGCGGCACAACTTCCTCACCCTGCCGCGGATCCGCAGCGAATCCCCGGCGTTCGACCTGCACCACCCGGAGATCGCCGAGCTCGACCAGCTGGCGCACGCCGGCCACGGTGAGAAGGCCATCGCGGGCGGCAAGGAGGCCGGCAAGTGAAGATCCAGGGCAAGATGTTCATCTGGCTGAGCGTCTTCATCCTCGTCATGGCGTGCGTCTATGGCGTGTGGTCGAAGGAGCCGGCCGGTACCACCGCACTCTTCCTGGCCTTCGGCCTGTCCATCATGATCGGCTTCTACCTCGGCTTCACGGCCAAGCGGGTCGACACCGGTGCGCAGGACAACAAGGAGGCCGACGTCGCGGACGACGCGGGCGAGCTGGGCTTCTTCAGCCCGCACAGCTGGCAGCCGCTCGCCCTCGGCATCGGCGGTGCGATCGCCTTCCTCGGTGTCGCGGTCGGCTGGTGGCTGCTGTACTTCTCGGTCCCGATCATCCTGATCGGCATCTGGGGCTGGGTCTTCGAGTACTACCGCGGTGAGAACCGCACCCAGTAACACGCGCTGGACCCCGCTGAGCCCGGACACTCCTCACGGAGCGTCCGGGCTCACGCGTTCGCAGGGGCCCGCGTGTCCGTTCGCCGTAATCCTCTTCACTCAGGAGAGTGACCCCGCGCGCCGCCATTGACGAAGCTTCCTAGCGTGAAGTCATGAGCACGCCTTCCCGCCCCCGCACAGCCGTCGGCTGCACGCTGCTGGTGATCGCCCTGAGCGCGGCCGCCACCGCCTGCGGCTCGGACGGCAACCCGCTCGCCGACCGCCCCTACGACGCGGCCGACCAGATCGCCTTCAACGGCCCCTCAGGGGACGGGAAGAAGGCCGACCCGGACAAGCCCCTGGAAGTCACCGCCGAGGACGACGACCGGATCACGGACGTCACCGCCGTGGACGCCACAGGGCGCTTCGTGGCGGGCGAACTCTCCGCCGACGGCACCCGCTGGCACAGCACCGAGCCGCTGGCCGCCAACGCCCACTACACGGTCCGGGTGAGCACCGAGGACGACGACGGCGCCCCCGGGCGCAAGGTCCTCACCTTCGACACCGGCAAGCCCACGGCGAAGAAGACCCTCACCGTGAAGTTCGGCCCCAAGTCCGGCACCTACGGCGTCGGACAGCCCATCACCGCCGAGCTGAGCCAGCCCATCAAGGACAAGAACCAGCGGGCCGTCGTCGAACGCGCCCTGAAGGTGACCTCCACCCCCGCCGTGCAGGGCTCCTGGTACTGGGTCGACGACAAGCAGCTCCACTTCCGGCCCCAGGAGTACTGGCCCGCCCACGCCACCATCGAGGTGCGCAGCAACCTGGACGGCATCAAGATCGGCGACCGGCTCTGGGGCGGCAAGTCCGCCCCGGTGAAGCTCTCCACGGGCGATCGGGTCATCGCGGTCACGGACGCCGCGGCGCACACGCTGACGTACTACAAGAACGGTGAGGAGGTCGAACAGTTCCCCGTCACCACCGGCAAGCCCGGCTTCGACACCCGTAACGGTGTCAAGGTCGTGCTCGGCAAGGAGTACTTCGTACGGATGCGCGGCACCACCATCGGCATCGCCGAGGGCAGCGCGGACTCCTACGACCTGCCGGTCTACTACGCCACCCGGGTGACCTGGAGCGGCGAGTACGTGCACGCCGCCCCGTGGTCCGTCGGCTCCCAGGGCTACGCCAACGTCTCCCACGGCTGCACCGGCATGAGCACCGCCAACGCCGAGTGGTTCTTCGACCACGTCCGCGAGGGCGACGTCGTCCAGGTCGTGAACTCGGCCGGCGAGACGATGGAACCCTTCGGCAACGGCTTCGGCGACTGGAACCTGGACTGGAAGAAGTGGCGCACGGGCAGCGCCGTCACCAACGCCAAGACCAACACGACCAGCTCCCAGGACGCGGCCCGTCTCCAGCCCAGGGCACTCTGAGCAACCCAGGGGCGCGGGGCTGCACCGACGTGCGGCTCCGCCGCGTGGGCGCGACCGGCCACGGACGGCCCGCAGGCGCCCGAAGGCCTCGCGCCCCGACTCCCCAGGCGCTGGCCGGCCCGAGTCCCTAGGCGCTGGCCAGCCGCTCCGTGCGCAGCAGAGAGGCCAGCGCCCCGGCGAACTCCACGGGCTCCACCGGCAGCGCCACCGCCGCGTCCGCCCGGCTCCACGTCGCCAGCCACGCGTCCTGCGGCCGTGCGATCAGTACCAGCACCGGCGGGCACTGGAAGATCTCGTCCTTGAGCTGCCGGCACATCCCCATGCCGCCCATCGGCACGGCCTCGCCGTCCAGCACACAGGCGTCGATGCCGCCCTTGTCCATCTCCCGCAGGACCGCCTCGGGCGTCGCGCACTCGATGAACTCCACCACCGGGGCGTCCGGCGCGGGCCGCCGTCCCGTCGCGAGCCGTACCTGCTCCCGCGTGTTGGAGTCGTCGCTGTAGACCAGCACCGTGGCGGTCGGCCGCATGGTTCCTCCGAGACGTCAGCGTCGTAAGAGACAAGCCCGTTGCGGCGGATGCTACTCCCTCGCGCAGCCCGTCAACACCTGTTGGAACACCTCTGCGATGGGCCATCCGGGCAGTACACACCCGGGGAACACTCCGAACGGCACCCCCCGGAGTGAGGGCGGGATAAGCGACCGACATAATGTCGGTCGTGGCGACAGCAACGACAGTAGATACCGGGCACGCGCACCCGTCGGTCAATCGGCCGAACCTCACCAGCGTCGGAACCATCATCTGGCTGAGTTCCGAGCTGATGTTCTTCGCGGCCCTCTTCGCGATGTACTTCACCCTGCGTTCGGTGACGGGTGCCGATCACTGGAAGGAGATGGCGCATGCCCTGAACGTGCCCTTCTCCGCGACGAACACCACGATCCTGGTGCTCTCCTCCCTCACCTGCCAGCTCGGCGTGTTCGCGGCCGAGCGCGGGGATGTGAAGAAGCTCCGGGGCTGGTTCATCGTCACCTTCATCATGGGTGCGATCTTCATCGGCGGTCAGATCTACGAGTACACCGAGCTGGTGAAGAAGGACGGCATCTCGCTGTCCTCGGACCCCTACGGTTCGGTGTTCTACCTGACCACCGGCTTCCACGGCCTGCACGTGACGGGCGGTCTCATCGCCTTCCTGCTGGTCCTCGGCCGTACCTACGCGGCCAAGAGGTTCACGCACGAGCAGGCGACCGCCGCCATCGTCGTGTCCTACTACTGGCACTTCGTCGATGTCGTCTGGATCGGCCTCTTCGCCACGATCTACCTGATCAAGTAGCGAGAAGATCCCACGCGCGTTCTCGCAACGCACCACCCAGAAGCATCGACGCTGAAGATCCTGACACCGGGGTAATCCGTGAAAAAGCTTTCCGCACGACGACGCCATCCGCTGGCGGCGGTCGTCGTCCTACTCCTCGCGCTGGCGGCCACGGGGGGTCTGTACGCCGCGTTCGCGCCCGCGGGCAAGGCGCAGGCCGACGACTCCTCCCAGTCCCTCGCCATCGACGAGGGCAAGAAGCTCTACACCGTGGGCTGCGCCAGCTGCCACGGCACCGGCGGTCAGGGCTCCTCCGACGGTCCGAGCCTGGTCGGCGTGGGCGCCGCCGCGGTCGACTTCCAGGTGGGCACCGGCCGTATGCCGGCCTCCACCTCGCAGATGGCCCAGATCCCGCGCAAGAAGAACATCTACACGCAGGCCCAGATCGACCAGATCGCGGCCTACGTGGCCTCGCTCGGCGCCGGCCCGGCCGTCCCGACGAAGCAGCAGTACGGCCCGGAGGGCGCGGACATCGCCAAGGGTGGCGAGCTGTTCCGCACCAACTGCGCGCAGTGCCACAACTTCACCGGCAAGGGCGGCGCGCTGACGAACGGCAAGTTCGCCCCGACGCTCGAGGACGTGGACCCCAAGCACATCTACGAGGCCATGCAGACGGGCCCGCAGAACATGCCGTCGTTCCCCGACACCACCATGTCGGAGCAGAACAAGAAGGACATCATCGCGTACCTGCACGCGGTCAACGGCAGCGAGACGGAGAACCCCGGCGGTCTCGAGCTGGGCGGCCTCGGCCCGGTCAGTGAGGGTCTGTTCGCCTGGATCTTCGGCCTCGGCGCCCTGATCGCGGTCGCCGTCTGGGTCGCCGCTCGGACCGCAAAGGCCAAGAAGTCATGAGTAGCCAAGACATTCCAGAAGAGAACCTGCCCGCAGAGCAGGCCCACGCGCACGGCGCGGTAGGCGTCGCGGACGGCGAGAACCCGTTCGCCGACCCCGGCCTGCCGCCCCACGAGCACCGGATCCAGGACATCGACGAGCGGGCCGCCAAGCGGTCCGAGCGTGTGGTCGCCCTGCTGTTCACGGTGTCGATGCTGGCCACCCTCGGCTTCATCGCCGCGTACGTGACGATCCCGCATCACAAGTCGATCTTCGTCTTCCCGATCGGCCACCTCAGCGCGATGAACTTCGCGCTGGGTCTGACCCTCGGCACGGCGCTGTTCTGCATCGGCGCGGGCGCGGTCCACTGGGCCCGCACCCTGATGTCCGACGTGGAGGTCGCCGACGAGCGTCACCCGATCGAGGCCTCCCCGGAGGTCCGGGCGAAGGTCCACGCGGACTTCCGCCAGGGCGCCAAGGAGTCGGCGCTGGGCCGGCGCAAGCTGATCCGCAACACGATGTTCGGCGCGCTGACCCTGGTCCCGCTGTCGGGCCTGTTCCTGCTGCGCGACCTCGGTCCGCTGCCCGGGACGAGCCTGCGTCACACGCTGTGGTCCAAGGGCAAGCTCCTCGTCAACGTGAACACGAACGAGCCGCTGCGTCCCGAGGACGTCGCGGTCGGTTCGCTCACCTTCGCCAAGCCCGAGGGCCTGGAGGAGCACGACGAGAACTTCCAGACCGAGATCGCCAAGGCGGCCCTGATGATCGTCCGGCTCCAGCCGGAGAACATCAAGGACAAGCGTGAGCTGGAGTGGTCGCACGAGGGCATCGTGGCGTACTCCAAGATCTGCACCCACGTCGGTTGCCCGATCTCGCTGTACGAGCAGCAGACGCACCACGTGCTGTGCCCCTGCCACCAGTCCACCTTCGACCTGTCCGACGGTGCCCGTGTGATCTTCGGTCCCGCCGGTCACGCCCTGCCGCAGCTGCGCATCGGTGTGAACGACGAGGGCTACCTCGAGGCGCTCGGCGACTTCGAGGAGCCCGTCGGTCCTGCTTTCTGGGAGCGCGGATGAGTACTCACGCCAACGAAGCACCCCGCTCACGCGGGAAGGCACCGGCCGGCGAGCGCGTCGCCGACTGGGCCGACGGCCGGCTGGGGATCTACTCCCTCGCCAAGTCCAACATGCGCAAGATCTTCCCCGACCACTGGTCGTTCATGTTGGGCGAAGTGTGCATGTACAGCTTCCTCATCATCATTCTGACGGGTGTCTATCTGACGCTGTTCTTCCACCCGTCGATGAACGAGGTCGAGTACCACGGCACGTATGTCCCGCTGCAGGGGCAGATGATGTCCGAGGCGTTCAAGTCGACCCTGCACATCTCCTTCGACGTGCGCGGTGGTCTGCTCATCCGGCAGATCCACCACTGGGCCGCGCTGATCTTCCTCGCGGGCATGTTCGTGCACATGATGCGCGTGTTCTTCACGGGCGCGTTCCGCAAGCCGCGTGAGGTCAACTGGCTGTTCGGCTTCCTGCTGTTCGTCCTGGGCATGTTCACCGGCTTCACCGGTTACTCGCTCCCGGACGACCTGCTCTCCGGCACCGGTGTCCGCTTCATGGAGGGCGCGATCCTGTCCGTGCCGATCGTCGGCACGTACCTGTCGTTCTTCCTCTTCGGCGGCGAGTTCCCGGGCGGCGACTTCGTGGCCCGCTTCTACTCGATCCACATCCTGCTGCTGCCGGGCATCATGCTGGGCCTGATGGTGGCCCACCTGATCCTGGTCTTCTACCACAAGCACACCCAGTTCGCGGGCCCCGGCAAGACGAACAAGAACGTCGTCGGCATGCCGCTGCTTCCGGTGTACATGGCGAAGGCGGGCGGCTTCTTCTTCCTGGTCTTCGGTGTCATCGCGGTCATCTCCGCGATCGCGCAGATCAACCCGATCTGGGCCATGGGCCCCTACCGGCCGGACCAGGTGTCCACGGGCGCCCAGCCCGACTGGTACATGGGCTTCTCCGAGGGTCTGATCCGCTTCATGCCGGGCTGGGAGATCAACTTCTGGGGTCACACGCTGGTCCTCGGCGTGTTCATCCCGCTGGTGATCTTCCCGCTGGTCCTGGTGGCGATCGCGGTCTACCCGTTCATCGAGGCCTGGGTCACCGGTGACAAGCGTGAGCACCACATCCTGGACCGCCCGCGCAACGCCCCGACGCGCACGGGTCTCGGCGTCGCCTGGATGACGGTGTACCTGACCCTGCTGATCGGTGGCGGCAACGACCTGTGGGCCACGCACTTCCACCTGTCGATCAACGCGGTCACCTGGTTCGTCCGGATCTTCGTCTTCGTCGGACCGGTCCTCGCGTTCCTGATCACCAAGCGGATCTGCCTCGGCCTGCAGCGCCGGGACAAGGAGAAGGTGCTGCACGGTCGCGAGACCGGCACCATCAAGCGCCTGCCGCACGGTGAGTTCATCGAGGTCCACGAGCCCCTCAGCCAGGAGGCGCTGCACACCCTCACCGCGCACGAGCAGTACCAGCCGCTCGAGATCGGCCCCACGGTCGACGAGAACGGTGTCGAGCGCAAGGTGAAGGGCGGAGAGAAGCTGCGCGCCAAGCTCAGCGAGGCGTACTTCGGTGAGGAGGCGCAGGTTCCGAAGCCGACCGCCGAGGAGTACAGGGAGATCACGAGCGGCCACGGCCACCACTGATCGCTGCGTCAGCCACGCCACGGTCGAAGGGCCCCGTCCGGTGTTCGGACGGGGCCCTTCGCCGTGTCCGCCCGGCCACCGTGCCCGCCCGGTCGCCGTGCCCGCCCGGGCTTCCCCGGGGGAGGGGGGGCTGCGGCCTGTACGGCCGCCGCCTGCCGCCGGGCTCCGTCCGGTGTTCGGACGGGGCCCTTCGCCGTGGGCGGGGCTGGATAGGGTGGAGGTGTCATTCGATGCGTGAGACGACCAGGAGCGGCTGATGAGCGCTGTGACCCCCGCTGGAGGCGACACCGCGGCGGGCCGTTCCTGGCCCCGTGTGCTGAACGGCCTGCTCGAGGGCCGTGACCAGAGTGCCGAGGACACCGCCTGGGCGATGGACCAGATCATGCTCGGTGAGGCCACCGACGCGCAGATCGCCGGGTTCGCGGTCGCGCTGCGGGCCAAGGGCGAGACGGTCGAGGAGATCACCGGCCTCGTCCGGGCGATGTACGACCACGCCAACGTCATCGAGGTGCCCGGTCCGACCGTCGACATCGTCGGCACCGGCGGCGACGGCGCGAAGACGGTGAACATCTCCACGATGTCCTCGATCGTCGTGGCCGGCACGGGCGCGAAGGTCGTCAAGCACGGCAACCGCGCCGCGTCCTCGGCCTCCGGCGCCTCGGACGTGCTCGAGAAGCTCGGCGTCAATCTCAACCTGCCGCTGCACCGGGTGCCCCAGGTGGCCGAGGAGGCCGGCATCACCTTCTGCTTCGCGGTGAAGTTCCACCCGGCGCTGCGTCATGTGGCCGCCGCGCGAGGCCAGTTGGGCATCCGCACCACCTTCAACGTGCTGGGTCCGCTGACCAACCCGGCGAAGGTGCGGGCGCAGGCCGTCGGTGTCGCCGACGCGAAGATGGCGCCCATCGTGGCCGGCGTCTTCGCCGAGCGCGGCAACTCCTCCCTGGTCTTCCGGGGCGACGACGGCCTGGACGAACTGACGATCACCTCCACGTCCCGGGTCTGGATCGTCCGCGACGGCAAGGTGACCGAGGAGACCTTCGACCCGCGGGAGGTCGGCATCGACCTGGCCCCCGTGGAGGCCCTGCGCGGCGCCGACGCCTCCTACAACGCCGAGGTGGCCCGGCGCCTGCTGGACGGCGAGCAGGGCCCCGTCCGGGACGCCGTCGTGCTCAACTCGGCGGCCGCGCTGGTCGCCCTGGCGCCGACCGACGCCCCCCTGGCCGACCAGATCCGCGCCGGCATGGCGAAGGCCGCCCACTCCATCGACTCCGGCTCCGCCAAGCGCACGCTGGAGCGCTGGGTGGCCGCCAGCAACTCCTAGCGTCCACCGAAACGCGTCCCGCGATCCGGACTCGGGTTGCGGGACGCCGATCACTTCCGTTACGTTCCTTGACCAGGTCATGAGTGACAGTCATGAGGCCCCGGCCGACTGTCCGGCAACCCTCCGTCCGTGGCGGGGTGCCCCGGGTGAAGACCAGGCCGCAGTCAGCAAGGTCTGCGGCAAGCGCGGACCCCTCGCGAACCCAGGGGTCCTGGTCGTCGAGGAGTCTTCCGTGAGCAAGCGAATGCGCTAGGGCCGCAGAGCCCCGCCTCCGCACACCCTCTTTCACTCGTTCCCGCGCCGTCTCGCGCGTCCTCACGGGAGTTCCGCCATGTCTGTCCCCACCGCTGCCTCCGACCGTTCCGTTTGTGCCCCGCTGCCCGTTCTGGGCCGGGATGTCACCGTCCCGCTCGTCACCGGCGGCGAGGTCACCTACGCGGCACTCGACTACGCCGCCAGCGCCCCCGCCCTGCAGCGCGTCTGGGACGACGTGGCCGCGTACGCGCCGTACTACGGCAGCGTGCACCGCGGTGCCGGCTACCTCTCCCAGCTGTCCACGGACCTGTTCGAGAACGCCCGGAAGACGGTCGCGGAGTTCCTCGACTGCCGCGAGGGCGACCAGGTCGTGTTCACCCGCTCCACGACGGACTCGCTCAACCTGCTGGCCCGGGCGATCCCGGCCGACTGCCAGGTCTTCGTCTTCGAGACCGAGCACCACGCCTCGCTGCTGCCCTGGCAGCACGCCGAGGTCACCTACCTCAACGCCCCGCGCACCCCGCAGCAGGCCGTCGAGACCCTGGAGCGCGCCCTCGCCGGCCGAGACCCCCACGGTCCGGCCCTGGTCTGCGTCACCGGCGCCTCCAACGTCACCGGCGAGCTGTGGCCGGTGCGCGAGCTGGCCGCCGCCGCGCACGCCCACGGCGCCCGGATCGTCCTGGACGCCGCCCAGCTCGCCCCGCACCACCCGGTGAGCGTGCGCGACCTCGACGTCGACTGGGTCGCCTTCTCCGGCCACAAGCTGTACGCCCCCTTCGGCTCCGGCGTCCTCGCCGGCCGCGCCGACTGGCTCCGGGCCGCCGACCCCTACCTCGCCGGCGGCGGCGCCAGCCGCAAGGTCGCCCGGCGCGAGGACGGTGGAGTGGACGTGGAGTGGCACGACAGCGCCGCCCGCCACGAGGCCGGCTCCCCGAACGTGATCGGCGTCCACTCCATCGCCTCCGCCTGCAAGGCGCTGACCGAGGCCGGCTGGGACACCCTGGTCGCGCGCGAGCAGCACCTGATCGCCGCGGTCCGCGAGGGCCTGGCGGACGTGCCCGAGGTGAAGATCCTCTCCCTGTTCGGCGACGACGCGCCGCGGGTGGGCGTGATCTCGTTCGTCGTCGAGGGCTGGAACAGCTCGCATTTCGCCGCGGCCCTGTCCGCCGAGTACGGCATCGGCGTCCGCGACGGCCTCTTCTGCGCCCACCCGCTGGTGCGCACCCTGCTCGGCAGCGACCCCCAGACCCAGGGCGAGTGCGGCGCCCCCGAGGCGGCCCCCGGCGAGAAGTCCCTCAACGCCATCCGCGTGAGCTTCGGCGCGGGCACCCCGGACGAGCACGTCGAGCGCTTCGTCACGGCGGTGCGGGAACTGGTCACCCAGGGCGCCCGCTGGACGTACCGGACGGAGGACGGCCGCTGCGTCCCGGCGGTCTGAGGGGACCCGACGCCCGGGGAGGCGGTGTGCGCGCGGTCAGGAGTCCAGACCGATGGCGAACGCCGCCTCCAGGTCGTGCTGGGAGTACGTCCGGAACGCCACGTGCGTGTCCGTGCCCTCCACGCCGGGGATCTTGCTGATCCGTCCCGGGATGACCTCCGCCAGGTCCTCGTGCCGGCGCACCCGCACCATGGCGATCAGGTCGTACGTGCCCGTCACGGAGAAGACCTCGCTCACCGACTCCAGCGAAGCGATCTGCTCGGCGATCTCGGGGATCCGGTCCACGCTGGTCTTGATGAGGACGATCGCGGTGATCACGGCTGGTTCTCTCCCTCGGGGGCCGGAGCAGGGGCGGCTTTCACTCTAGTGGTACGGCGGAAGAGGGCCCACGCGACCAGGAAGCCCAGCCCGAACCCGATCAGATGCGCCAGGTACGCCACCCCCGGCCCCTCGGTCGCCCGCCCCGCCGCCAGCCACTGCAGCGCCGCCCAGAACGGCAGGACGACCCACGCCGGGAAGCGCAGCGGCACGAAGAACAGGAACGGCAGGAGACTGGTCACCCGGGCGCGGGGAAAGAGGGAGAGAAACGCGCCGAGGACCGCAGAGATCGCCCCCGAGGCGCCGACCAGCGACTGCTCGGATGCGGCGTGTGCGGCGGCGTATCCCAGCAGGGCCAGGCAGCCGCAGCCGACGTAGAAGACGACGAACCGGCCGCGGCCCATCCGTTCCTCGGTCATCGCTCCGAAGACGTAGAGGAAGAGCATGTTGCCGAGCAGATGCACCCAGCTGCCGTGCACGAACAGGGCGGTCACGGGTGTCAGGACCGCTCGCGGGGAGCCCTGGAGGAGTTCGGCCGGGACCACGCCCCAGCGCCGGAAATACGCCCGCTGGGCGGTGAGCAGCTCGTCACCGTGGCCGTAGACGGGGTTGACGCCCGCCGCCGGCCCCAGCAGGAAGATCAGGCAGCACACGGCGATCAGTCCGTACGTCACCGGGGCCGAGGTGCGCCGGAGGGTCCTGGCCGCCTTGCCGGCCGCGGTCGTCCAGTTGCCGATCATGTCTACAGAGCATGACGTAACGGGATGCATCGGACGAGGCCGCCTCGCCGCCGTGGACGGACCAGCGGCGAGTCACCGCCAGGCCGTAGGGTTACGAGCCACACGCACCGGGGAGCCCGGTGCGTCACGGACACTGGAAGAAAGCGAACAGTCACGATGACGGTTCCCCTGCCGACCGCCACGACGCGGTGGCGCTGCACGCTCTGCGGCAACCTCACCCGCTTCGACGTGACCCGCTCGTCGAAGGTCGTCGAGTACGTGCACCTCGATCTCGCGGGCGAGCCCAAGGTCGAGGAGCGCGAGGTGCTCAGTGAGACCATCGAGTCGGTGCGCTGCCGCTGGTGCAACGCCGTGGACCAGGTGGAGCTCGTGGACCGGCCCGCGGCCGAGGCCTGAGCGCAGCGCCCCGCACGGCCGACAGGGAACCGTACGACAGGTACAGGAGTGACGGATGGTGGAGACCACAGGCGGGGGGCCGGGCGACGGCGCCGCTGAGGTGCTCGACCGTCCGCTGCCCGACGGCGTGCGCCGCAGAGTCGTCCAGATCGTCGCGGACGGCTTCGGCGGACTGACCGTCGGCGAACTGCCCGCGCAGCTTCGGCAGTACGCGCGGTTCGCGCCGAACCGGCGGGCCAAGTTCGCCGGGAACGCGATGGCGGCCGCGCTGGAGACCGATCCGCTGTTCCGGCAGCGGATCGGCGAGAAGTTCAGAGAGGCGCAGCCGGAGCTGGCCGGCGCCCTGGACTCCGGCTCGCCGCCCCCGGCCGCGGACCCGCTCGACGTGGCGGCCGCGGCCTATGTGCTGCGGCCGGCGGCCTGGGTCAAGCTGGTCACGGCGGCCGGCGAGGAGGCGCAGCGCGCCCACGCCGAGCGCGTCGACGAGGAGAGCCGCGCCGAGCTGGAGCGGCTGCGCGAGCTGCTCGCGCAGACGAAGGAGCACACCCGGGCCGAGACCGATCGGCTGCGCGCGGAGCTGGACCAGGCCAGGAAGGAAGCGGAATCGCTTCACCGCAAGCTGCGTGCCGCCCTCAGCGACGTCAAGCGCGGTGAGGCGGCCGTGCGCAAGGTGCAGGCCGAGATGGAGGCCGTACGCGCCGAGACGCAGGCGCAGGTGTCCTCGGCGGAGAGCGAGTCACGGCGCCTCAAGGCGCGCCTGGGCGAGGCGGAGGCCGCCCTGGAGGCGACCCGCCGCGCGGCACGCGAGGGGCGCAGCGTGGAGGACATGCGCGTCCGGCTGCTGCTGGACACCCTGCTGGACGCCACCCAGGGGCTGCGGCGTGAACTCGCCCTGCCGCCGGTTTCCGTGCGCCCGGCCGAGACCGTGGACGCCGTCGAGCCGGGGCGGATGACGCCGAAGGACATCGCGGCGCGCGCCCTGTCGGAGAACGACCCGGCGATCCTCGACCAGTTGCTCGCGCTGCCGCAGGCACATCTGGTCGTCGACGGCTACAACGTCACCAAGACCGGCTATCCCCAGATGCCGCTGGAGAAGCAGCGCCTGAGGCTCCTCGGGCAGCTGTCCGCGCTCGCCGCGCAGACCGGCGCCGAGGTCACCTGTGTCTTCGACGGGGCCGAGCTGGTGGCGCCGGTGCTGCTGGCGCCGCCGCGCGGGGTGCGGGTGCTGTTCTCCAAGCCGGGCGTGACGGCGGACGAGCTGATCCGCCAGCTGGTGCGGGCCGAGCCGCCCGGCCGTCCGGTCATCGTCGCCTCCACCGACCGGGAGGTGGCCGACGGCGTCGCACGCGCCGGTGCCCGGCCCGTGGCTTCTGCGGTACTCCTCAAGCGACTGTCCTAGAAGGTGAACGCACGGCCCCAATGCCCGAATTGAGGCTCGTCGCGCTCCACGCACGGTCAATCCGGTGTCACCCCTGGTGAGTTGTGTGCAAAGAATGCATGGCGGGGCTGGATTTTTTGCTGTGAGGATTTGAATGATCACAAGAAGGTCACTAGGGTCTGCCATCGAACCTCCGAACGGGTGATCACTCACAAGAAGGAGTTCGCCTCCGTGGCGTCCCACCGTCGACCCAAGCAGCCGAGCCGTGCACGTGTGACCGTGCTGACCACCGCAGCCGCCGCTGCCGTCGCCATCAGCGCGCAGGCGGCCAGCGCCGCGCCGAGCGAGAAGCCGAGCAAGGACGAGGTCAAGGCCAAGGTCGACAAGCTCTACGAGGAGGCCGAGCAGGCCACCGAGAAGTACAACGGCGCCAAGGAGAAGCAGGAGAAGCTCCAGAAGGACATCTCCACCATCCAGGACAACGTGGCGCGCGGCCAGGAGGAACTCAACGAACTGCGGGACGGCATAGGCCAGGCGGCCGCCGCCCAGTACCGCAGCGGCAGCATCGACTCCTCCGTCCAGCTGTTCCTCTCCGCCGACCCGGACGACTACCTCGACAAGGCCTCCACGCTCGACCAGTTGAGCGGCCAGCAGGTCGAGGCGCTGAAGAAGATCCAGGAGAAGCAGCGCCAGCTCGCCCAGGAGCGTTCCGAGGCCGCCGCGAAGCTCAAGGACCTCTCCGCCACCCGCACCGAGCTGGGCAAGAAGAAGAAGGAAGTCCAGGGCAAGCTCGCCGAGGCGCAGAAGCTGCTCAACTCCCTGAGCGCCGCAGAGAAGGCCGCGATGGCCGCCGAGGACGCCCGCGCCAGCCGCTCCGCGAGCAGCCGCGTCGACCTCGGCAACTCCAAGGCCGCCTCCGGCCGCGCCGCCGCCGCGTTCTCGGCCGCCCAGTCCAGGCTCGGTTCCCCGTACGTCTACGGCGCCACCGGCCCCTCCTCCTTCGACTGCTCGGGCCTGACCTCCTGGGCCTACGCCCAGGCCGGGGTCTCCATCCCCCGCACCTCCCAGGCCCAGGCCAACGCCGGCACGCGCATCTACTCCATGAGCGACCTCCAGGTCGGCGACCTGGTGCTCTTCTACGGCGACCTGCACCACGTGGGCCTGTACGCGGGCAACGGCCAGGTGCTCCACGCCCCGCGCACCGGCACCGTCGTGCGGTACGAGTCGATCAACAACATGCCGTTCCAGTTCGGCGTGCGGATCTGACCCTCGTCGAGCGCGCCGGGACACCCCGGAGTCGACAAGATCAACACGTCGTGCCGCCCGAACGGGCGAATCCTGGCGACGGGAAATGACCCCACGCCCCGCCGATGACCTGCGTCAGCGGCGGGGCGTCACCGTGTGTGGCCGCGGCGGTCTTTGGCCGCCGGCCCGTGGCGGGGCTACTGTCTGCCGCGTTTCCCCGGCCTTCGCCGTTCACGGTGTTCCCGGTGCCGTGGGGAGCAGTCCTGTTCCCCAGTGGAAGGAGCGCGGCCTCCCGTGGGTTCCCATCGCCGTCGCCTCGCGCACTCCGGGTTCGACCGGGGCGCGTGCGCCGCCCTCAGTGTGCTGTCCGTCGCGGCCGCCGCCCTCGGTGCCGTACCGGCCGGTTCCGCCGTGGCCGCGCCGCAGGGCGATGCCCGGGCCGAGGTCGACCGCCTCTACGAGGAGGCCGAGAAGGCCACCGAGGCGTACAACAAGGCCGACGAGCGGACCGACACGCTGCGCCGTCAGGTGGGCGACAGCCAGGATCTGATCGCCCGTCAGCAGGAGAAGGTCAACGAACTGCGGGAGACGCTGGGTTCGCTGGCCGGCGCCCAGTACCGCTCCGGCGGCATGGACCCGGCCGTGGCGCTGCTGTTCTCCGCCGACCCGGACGACTACCTGGACAAGGCCTCCGTGCTCGACCGGATCACCGCCCACCAGGCGGGCCAGCTGCACGAACTGCAGGGCGCCCTGCGCGAACTCGCCCAGGAACGCGCCGAAGCGACCCGGCAGCTGGCCGAACTCGAGCGCAGCCGCGCGGCCGTCGCCCGGCACAAGAAGACGGTCGAGCACAAGCTCGCCAAGGCGCGCCAGTTGCTCAACTCCCTGCCGGACGCGGAACGCGCCGCCTACGAGCGCACCTCGCGCTCCGGCCGCACCGATCTGCCCGACCCCGTCGGCGCCGTGCCGGCCTCCGGGCGGGCCGCCGCCGCGGTCGCCGCCGCCCGCGCCGCTCTCGGCAGGCCCTACGTGTGGGGCGCCAACGGCCCCACCGGGTTCGACTGCTCGGGTCTGATGCAGTGGGCGTACGCCCGGGCCGGGGTGCACCTGCCGCGCACCTCGCAGGAACAGCGCTTCGCCGGCCGGCAGGTACCGCTCTCCCAGGCCCGCCCCGGCGACCTGGTCGTCTACCGCTCCGACGCCAGCCACGTCGGGATGTACGTAGGCAACGGCCGCGTCATCCACGCCCCCTACCCGGGCGCCCCGGTGCGCTACGACCCGGTCGGCATGATGCCGATCTCGTCGGTGACCAGGGTCTGACCGGGCCCTGTCCCCGTACCCTCGGGAAGGTGGCTGGTCGAGGGCGTGCGTCGGGGATGTCGGTTCTCGTCTCGGTGTGCCTGCTGCTCGCCTCCCTCGTGGGGTGCGGAGCCCGGCTCGGCGCCGGCGGTGTGCAGGCGGACGTGCAGCGTCTGCTCGACCGGCGGGCGCAGGCGGTGCTGGACCACGACGCGCAGACCTATGGCAGCACGGGGACGCGGGCCGGGTTCGCCGAGGTGGGCGCGGTGCCGCTCGCCTCGTGGGCGTACCGGGTCACCGGGGTGCGCCGCAGCGGCAACACCGCGACCGCGGACGCCGAGCTGCGCTACCGGGTGCGCGGGTACGACCAGGCGCCGGTGACGGCGGGGCGCACGCTCACGCTCACCCGTTCCCCGGACGGCCGCTGGTCGGTCACCGCCGACCGGCCCGCGCCGAAGTCGGCCGACCAGCTCTGGGACCAGGGCGCGGTACGGGTCGTGCGCGGGCAGCACAGCCTCGTGCTCGGTGTCGGCCAGTCCGACGGGCAGCTGCGCGCCTACGCCTCGCTCGCCGACCGGGCGGTGCCCGCGGTGACCGACGCCTGGGGGACGAACTGGCCCGGCCGGGTGGTGGTGCTGGTGCCCAGGTCGCTGGACGGGATGGCACGGCTGCTCGGCTCTCCCGCCTCCTCCTACCGCGGCATCGCCGCCGTCACCACCGGCGAGACCGGGGCGCCGGCCAAGGCGGCCGCCGACCGGGTCATCGTCAACCCCGACGCCTACGGCATGCTCGGCTCGCTCGGCCGGCAGGTGGTCCTCACGCACGAGACCACGCATGTCGCCACCCGGCGCGCCACCGACGCCGCGACGCCGCTGTGGCTGTCGGAGGGGTACGCCGACTGGGTCGGCTACCGGGGCAGCGGACGCACCGCCGCGCAGGCCGCGCCGGAACTCCAGCGGGCCGTGACCGACGGCGAGGTGCCGACCGCGCTGCCGAGCGATCAGGACTTCGGCTTCGCCGGGGACGCCGGGCGGCTGGCGCGGGCGTACGAGAGCGGCTGGCTGGCCTGCCGGATGATCGCCGAGCGGTGGGGTGAGGCCCGGCTGCGCGCGTTCTACCGCGCGGTGGGCGAGCACCGGGAGCGGGCCGGGGCGGTGGAGGACGCGATGCGGACGACGCTCGGCGTGAGTCTGCCGGACTTCACCGCAAAGTGGCGGGACTATCTGCGGGTCCAGCTGGGCTGAGGGCGGCGCCCGCGGCAGCAAGGCCCGCCGGGCTGTGGCGGCAGGCCGGACGGTCAGCCGGACTTCTCCAGCAGCCCGATCGCCTCCCGCAGCCAGGCCCGCTCCGCCTCGCCGGTCGCCCGGGCCACCCGCAGCATGCCCTCGCGGAACAGATCGCCGGCCTCCTCCGCGCGCACCGGGCTGCCGTCCCGGTAGAAGAAGCTCGCGGGGGTCTCCAGGAACTCCAGACGGCGGCGCAGAACGGCCGCCTGCTCCCCGCGGTCCGGCAGGTGGCGCAGGAACGCCAGGACCACGTTGAAGCGGACCTGGTCGGTGATCTCCACCTGCTTCGGCCGCCGCAGGCGCTCCAGCAGGTCCGCTCGGCCGGCCCCGGTGAGGGAGAGCACCCGGCGGGGGGCCGCGCTCGCGCCCTCCTCGGTGTGCTGGGCGAGCTTGCCCGCGCCGACCAGGCGGGTGATCGCCGGGTACAGCGCGCCGTCGCTCACCGGGCGGACATGGCCCTGGAGGCCCTTGATGCGCTCCTTCAGTTCGTAGCCGTGCAACGGCTCCTCGGCGAGGAAGCCCAGGATCGACAGCTCCAGCACGAGTCCTCCTTGCGGGGGGTCTTCCCGTCATGGTACCTCTGGTCGAGCTACCTCGATACGAGGTATGTATGTGGTCCGCGGTACTCAGCCGCTGCCGAGGGGGACGTCATGGACGCGCATCGCAGGCAACTGATCGCACTCGCTCACCCGGTCTACTTCTCCCTGCTGGCCTCCGTCGCCGCCGGGATCATCAACACCGTCTGGGTCTCCCGGCTCGGCGGCCCCGCCGTGGCCGCCGTGGCCGTGGCCACCAACACGGAGAACGTGCTGCTCGGAGTGGCCCTCGTCTTCGCCTCCGGCACGACCGTGCTCGTCGCGCACGCCCGAGGGGCGCGGGATCCGGGGGCGGTGCGCTCGGCCGTACGGGGCGGGTGGGCGCTGTTCGGGGTCGTCACCCCGGTCGTCGTGGCGGGCGGGTTCCTGCTGCGCGAACCGCTGGCCCGGCTCGTGCTCGGCGGCGGGGACACTGCCGCCGTGCGGCCGGCCACGGCCTACTTCGCCGTCTCCCTGCCGGGCGTCGCCGTCTTCTACGCGCAGCAGCTGCTCGACGCCGTCCTCAAGGGCACCGGCGACACCCGCACCCCGATGCGCCTGGCCCTGCTGGCCAACGGCCTGATCCTGGCCGCCGACCCGCTCTTCATCCACCTCTACGGCGTCCGGGGCGCCGCCGCCTCCACCGTCGCGTGCCGCTGCGTCGCCCTCGCCGCGGGATTCCTCGCCCTGCGCCGCAACGCACTGCTGCGCGCGGCCGCAGCGGCGCAGGCCGCCGAACCGGTCCCGGCCGCCCTGCGGCGGACCCTGGTGACCGGGCTGCCGATGTCCGCCGACTTCACCGTGCGGCAGACCGGCGCGCTCGTCCTCGTCGCGATCGTGGCACGGATCGGGGTGACGGCGGTGGCCGCCTATGCCATCGCCTACAAGGTCATGTACGTGGCGACCATGGCCTTCTACTCGGTCCGGCAGGCCGCCTCCATCCACACCGCGCACACCCGCGGCGAGGGCCGCGACGCGCGGGGGGCGATCGGCCGGCAGGCCGTGGTGGTCTCCGGGGCCGTGGGGCTCGCCGCGTCCGCGCTGCTCGCCCTCGCGGCCCCCTGGATCATGGCCGCCTTCGGCGCCGGGCCCGCGGTGGCCCACGACGGGGTGCTCTTCCTGCGCTGCGTCGGCCCCTACCTGCTGCTGATGGCCTGCTTCATCGCGCTGGGCGGGGTCTTCGAAGGCAGCGGCGGAGCGCCCGCTCTGCTGCGGGTCACCCTCGCCGGTACGGCCGTCCAGCTGCCGCTCGCCCTGGCGCTGGCCGGGCTCGGACTGCCCGGGGTGTGCCTGGCGCTCGCCCTGGCGATGGCCGTTCAGTGCGCGGCGGTGGCGCTGCTGCTCAGGCGCTCCCCGGCGCCGGAGGAGGAGAAGGTCTCCCTGGTGCGGGCCGTCTGAGGGCCGGTCCGCCTCAGGAGACCACCGGCGTCCTGTCGGGGTCGGCGGTGCGGGCGGGCAGGGTCCGGCGCGGTGCCGGTGGCACCGTCGAACGCCACAGCACGACGGCGGCGGTGACGGTGGCGGCGACCAGCAGGCCGTTGCGGGCGAACAGCAGCGTCATGCCCAGGTTGTCGCTCGCGACCACATTGCCGAAGTGGACCGGGAACTCCAGCACCGTGAACAGCGTCGCCGCCAGCACGAGCGCCGCCGGCCACCGCATCCGGGTCGAGCGGAAGCACAGGCACACGGCCGCCAGACCGACCAGCCACACCAGGTACTGCGGGCTGATCACCCGGCTCGTCGTGGTGAACAGCAGCACCGCGGTGAACGCGGCGTCCGCCAGGGAGTGCGGCGAGAACTCCGAGGCCAGCACCCGCCACAGCAGCAGCCAGGCGAACACGGCCCCGGTCAGCGCCAGCGCCGCGGTGCTGACGACCTGGACGTACGGGCCGAGGAATTCCACCGAGCCGTAGTTCAGCAGCACCTGCCCGTTCCAGCCGAAGTGCCGGGCCACATGGAAGACCATCGACCCGAGGGACTCCACCTCGGTGCCCCGGTCCCGCTGGGCGGTGAGGAAGGCGAAGGCGCCGGGCATCCAGAGCGCGAAACCGGCCGCCAGCACCGCGGCGGTCACCGCGGCCGACGTCCAGGCCCGTCGCCGGGCCGCGCCCCACGCGCCGACCAGCAGCAGCGCCGGCCACACCTTCAGCATCGCCCCGAAGGCGGCCAGCGCCCCCATCAGCCGCGGCCGGCGCACCCCGGCGAGCAGCGCGGCCACGGCCACCGCGGTCACCATCACGTCGTAACGGGCGTACACCGTCGGGCCGAGCAGCGGGACGCCGACCGCCCACATCCAGGGACCCCACAGGCACTTGCCGGGGCGCAGGCCCGCGTACACGAGCAGCGCGAACGCCACCAGGTCGGCGAGGAAGGCGAGGACGAAGAAGGCGTGCGCGAAGCCGAGGAAGGGCAGCGCGGCGGGGGAGAGGATCGCCAGCGCGGCCGCGGGCGGGTACTGCCAGGTGACGTCCTGCTGAGGGAACGTTCCGCCGCGCAGGACGTCGTACCAGCCCTGGTAGATCACCCACACGTCGCTGGTGACGTCCGGGCCGGGGAAGACGTACACCCGGAAGACGAACAGGAGCAGCAGCAGCCGGGTCACCGCCCACACGGCGAGCAGTCCGGTCAGGGACCACCTGGTGGCCGTCGTCTTCACGTGATCCCCGTCCGTTCGAATACCTGCCTGAAGGACATGATGGCGTGCCCGGCTGTGTGCCTGCCACATTCGGCGGCTCTTGTAAGGTCGGCGGCGATGCACAAGACCCTGATCGTGACGAACGACTTCCCGCCCCGGCCGGGCGGCATCCAGGCCTTCCTGCACAACATGGCCCTCCGGCTGGATCCCGAGCGGGTCGTCGTCTACGCCTCCACCTGGAAGCGCGGCCGGGAAGGCGCCGAGGCGACCGCGGCCTTCGACGCCGAACAGCCCTTCACCGTCGTACGCGACGCGACGACGATGCTGCTGCCGACCCCCCGGGTGACCCGGCGCGCGGTGGGACTGCTGCGCGAGCACGGGTGCACGTCGGTGTGGTTCGGGGCGGCCGCGCCGCTCGGGCTGATGGCACCGGCGCTGCGCAGGGCGGGGGCGCGGCGGCTGGTCGCCACCACCCACGGGCACGAGGCCGGCTGGGCCCAGCTGCCCGCGGCACGGCAGCTGCTGCGCCGGATCGGCGAGGGCACCGACACGATCACCTACCTCGGCGAGTACACGCGCTCGCGGATCGCCGGTGCGCTGACCTCCGAGGCGGCCGCGCGGATGGTGCAACTGCCGCCCGGGGTCGACGAGAAGACCTTCCATCCCGGGTCCGGAGGCGACCGGGTGCGCGCCCGGCTCGGGCTCA
Organism: Streptomyces sp. NPDC028635; assembly: GCF_040637635.1. Classification (NCBI taxonomy): domain Bacteria; kingdom Bacillati; phylum Actinomycetota; class Actinomycetes; order Kitasatosporales; family Streptomycetaceae; genus Streptomyces; species Streptomyces sp. NPDC028635. Next base: position 36,195 of record NZ_JBEZWX010000020.1, read on the forward strand.
CCGACCGGCCCGTCGTCGTGTGCGTCTCCCGGCTGGTGCCGCGCAAGGGGCAGGACACGCTGATCCGGGCGATGCCGCGCGTCCTGGCCGCCGAGCCGGACGCCGTGCTGCTGATCGTCGGCGGCGGACCGTACGAGAAGGACCTGCGCCGCCTCGCCGCCGAGACCGGTGTCGCCGCCTCGGTGCGCTTCACCGGCGCCGTGCCCTGGTCGGACCTGCCGGCCCACTTCGGTGCCGGGGACGTCTTCGCCATGCCGTGCCGGACGCGGCGCGGCGGGCTCGACGTCGAGGGCCTCGGGATCGTCTACCTGGAGGCCTCCGCGACCGGACTGCCCGTCGTCGCGGGCGACTCCGGCGGGGCGCCCGACGCGGTCCTCGACGGCGAGACCGGCTGGGTCGTGCGCGGCGGCTCCCCCGAGGAGGCCGCCGAGCGGATCGTCACCCTGCTCGGCGACGCGGAGCTGCGCCGCCGAATGGGGGAGCGGGGCCGGCAGTGGGTCGAGGAGAAGTGGCGCTGGGACCTGCTGGCGGAGAACCTGAAAGCGCTGCTGTAGGACGACGCGCCCCGAAGGGGCGCGGGGCCGATCCGATGCGCGGCTGCGCCGCGCGGGCGTGACCGGCCACCGACGACGACCGGTGGCCGCCGGCGCACGGAGCCCGGCACCCCCGAAGGCGCCCTACTTCGCGTAGATGGCCTCGATCTCGTCCGCGTAGTCCTTCGCCACCACGTTCCGCTTCAGCTTCAGCGACGGGGTCAGATGGCCCGACTCCTCGGTGAACTGGTGGGAGAGGATGCGGAACTTGCGCACCGACTCGGCCTTCGACACCGCCGCGTTGCCGTCGTCGACCGCCGACTGGATCGCCGCCAGCAGGTCCGCGTCGTCCCGCAGCGACGCCACCGTGGCGCCGGCCGGCTTGCCGTGCTCCGCCGCCCAGCGGCCGAGGAACTCCTCGTCGATGGTGACCAGCGCGCCGACGAACGGCCGTCCGTCGCCCACCACCATGCACTCCGCGACCAGCGCGTGCGCCCGGATCCGGTCCTCGATCACGGCCGGCGCCACGTTCTTGCCGCCCGCCGTGACGATGATCTCCTTCTTCCGGCCGGTGATGCGCAGGTAGCCGTCCTCGTCGAGGGTGCCGATGTCCCCGGTGTGGAACCAGCCGTCGGCCAGCGCCTCGCCGGTCGCGCCCGGGTTGTTCCAGTACTCCTTGAACAGGTGCTCGCCGTGCAGCAGCACCTCGCCGTCGTCGGCGATGCGGACCACCGAGCCGGGCAGCGGCTGGCCGACCGTGCCGATCTTCTGCCGGTCCCACGGGTTGAACGCCGTCGCCGCGCAGGACTCGGTCAGGCCGTAGCCCTCCAGCACCGTGAAGCCGATGCCCCGGAAGAAGTGGCCGAGCCGCTCGCCGAGGGGGGCGCCGCCCGAGATGGCGTACTCGCCCCGGCCGCCGAGCACCGCGCGCAGCTTGCTGTAGACCAGCCGGTCGAAGACCTTGTGCTTGACCTTCAGGCCGAACGACGGGCCGGAGGCGCTGTCCAGCGCCTTGCTGTAGGCGATCGCGGTGTCCGCGGCCTTGTCGAAGATCGCGCCCTTGCCGTCGGCCTGCGCCTTGGCGCGCGCCGAGTTGTACACCTTCTCGAACACCCGCGGCACGCCGAGGATCAGCGTCGGGCGGAAGGCGGCCAGCTCGTCGGTGAGGTTCTTGATGTCCGGGACACAGCCCAGCTTGATCGGCGCCATCATCGGCGCGACCTGCACCAGCCGGCCGAAGACGTGGGCGAGCGGGAGGAACAGCAGCACCGAGCACTCGCCGGTACGGAACAGCGGGCGCAGCCGCTCGACGACGTTGCCGCACTCGGCGAAGAAGCTGCGGTGGGTGAGCACGCAGCCCTTGGGGCGGCCGGTGGTGCCGGAGGTGTAGACGATCGTCGCCGGGTCGTCGGCCTTGGCGAGCGAGCCGCGCTCCTCCACCGTCTCGTCGGAGACGTCCCGGCCGGCCCGGCCCAGCTCCTCCAGCGCACCGGCCTCGATCTGCCAGACGTGCTTGAGCGCGGGAAGGTGCTCGCGCACCGACTCCACGGCGGCGGTGTGGGTGTCCAGCTCGGTGATGCAGGCGGTGGCGCCGGAGTCGGACAGGATCCACTGCACCTGCTCAGGGGAGCTGGTCTCGTACACCGGCACGGTGATCGCGCCCGCGCTCCAGATCGCGAAGTCGAGCAGGGTCCACTCGTAACGGGTGCGGGACATCAGGCCCACCCGGTCGCCCGGCTGCACACCGGAGGCGATCAGGCCCTTGGCGGCGGCGTGGACCTCGGCCAGGAACGCCGTGGCCGTCACGTCCTGCCAGGCCCCTGCGACCTTACGGGCGATGACGGCGACGTCCGGGTGCTGCGCGGCGTTTCTGCGGACGATGTCGGTCAGGTTGCCGTCCGCAGGGACCTCGTACAAAGCCGGAAGGCTGAACTCGCGCAAGACTGCTGCTCCTCATAGGGCGCCGGCGCCACGACGTTGTGTGATGCGACGGTCCGGTCCAAGGCTCGGTCAGGTGCTCGGGAGGACGCCAGGAGGATGGGGAGCCCACTGGTTGAAATCCTGAGCACGACTGGACTGCCCGGACGTTACCCGCCGGTATGGCTTCTTCGACAGGGGGTCCCGGCGAGATGTTCGCTGCGTCACACAGATTGGTGTTCCTTCGCGCACAGTAGTCCACGGCTTTCCTGACTAGCCAGTAACCGCAGGCCGGGCTGCCACTGTTCACAGGTGCATCGCTGCGCCTACGCTTGATCGCCATGTCATCCACACCGGCCCGCGGGCGCAGGACACGTGTTCATGTGGTCAGTGACGTGCACGGCAACGCCCGGGACCTGGCCCGGGCCGGAGACGGCGCCGACGCCCTGGTCTGCCTGGGCGATCTCGTCCTCTTCCTCGACTACGCCGACCACTCCCGCGGCATCTTCCCCGACCTGTTCGGGACCGAGAACGCCGACCGCCTCGTCGCGCTGCGCACCGCCCGCCGCTTCAAGGAGGCCGGCGAGCTCGGCGCCCGGCTCTGGGCGGGCATCGAGGGCGACCGCGCCACGGTGATCGAACAGGCGGTGCGGCGGCAGTACGCGGAGCTGTTCGCGGCGTTCCCCACGCCGACGTACGCCACCTACGGCAACGTCGACATGCCGGCGCTGTGGAAGGAGTACGCCGGCTCCGGCACCACCGTCCTCGACGGCGAGCGCGTCGAGATCGGCGGCTGGACCTTCGGTTTCGTCGGCGGCGGCCTGCGCACGCCGATGCGCACCCCCTACGAGATCTCCGACGAGGAGTACGCCGCGAAGATCGAGGCGGTCGGCGAGGTCGACGTGCTGTGCACGCACATCCCGCCCGAGGTGCCGGAGCTGGTCTACGACACCGTCGCGCGCCGCTTCGAGCGCGGCAGCCGCGCCCTGCTCGACGCGATCCGGCGCACCCGGCCGCGGTACGCGCTGTTCGGGCACGTGCACCAGCCGCTGGTGAAGCGGATGCGGATCGGAGCCACCGAGTGCGTGAACGTCGGGCACTTCGCGGGGACGGGCGAGCCGTGGGCGCTGGAGTGGTGACCGGCGGTGAAGGCGGCTGGTCGCGGGCGCGGTAGCCTTCACAGCGCACCTGTTACCACTCCCAACCGGCCCGCATCTGGAGGAGCCACGGCGATGGCGGAACACACCAGCTCGAGCATCGTGATCGAGGCGGCACCGGCCGACGTCATGGCGGTCATCGCCGACTTCGCCCGCTATCCCGACTGGACCGGTGAGGTGAAGGAGGCGGAGGTCCTCAAGACCGACGAGGCGGGGCGCGCGCAGCAGGTGCGGCTCGTGATGGACGCGGGTGCGATCAAGGACGACCAGACGCTGGCGTACACCTGGACCGGGGGCGACGAGGTCTCCTGGACGCTGGTGAAGTCGCAGATGCTGCGGTCGCTGGACGGCTCGTACCTGCTGAAGCCGGTGGGCACGGGGTCGACGGAGGTCACCTACTCCCTCACCGTGGACGTCAAGATCCCCATGCTCGGCATGATCAAGCGCAAGGCCGAGAAGGTCATCATCGACCGGGCCCTGGCCGGGCTGAAGAAGCGGGTCGAGTCGGGCCAGTAGCGGCGCCCATGCGCCGGGCGCGGCCGGTGGGTGGCTGGTCGCGCGGTTGCCCTCGCTGCCCGGGGCGGGCCGCGGCACCGGCGGCCGCGCGGCCGACGCCGGCTTCGGTACCGTTCACCCTCATGCGCACCCTCTTGATCACCGGTCCCGGTGGCAGCGGCCGTACGACGGTCGCCGCTGCCACCGCACTCGCCGCAGCTCGGGAGGGCACCCGCACCCTCGTCCTCGGTGCCGACCGCACCGACACCCTCGGCGCCGCCCTCGGCACACCCACCGGGGCGACCCCCACCCCGGTCACCGAGCACCTCACCGCCTGGCGCCCCGACGCCACCGCCGGATTCCGCGACGACCTCACCGGCTTCCAGCACCGCGCCGCGAACCTCCTCGACCTGCTCGGCGCCTCCCGCCTGGACGCCGAAGAGGTCACCCCGCTGCCCGGCGCCGAGGAACTCACCCTGCTGCGCGCCCTGCGCGACGCCGCCCTCGCCGAGACCCACGACCTCCTCGTCGTCGACCTTCCGGCCACGCCCGAGGCCCTCGCCCTGCTCTCCCTCCCCGAGGAGCTGCGCCGCTACCTGCGCCGCCTGCTCCCGCCGGAGCGGCAGGCCGCCCGCGCGCTGCGCCCGGTCCTCGGCCGCCTGGCCGGCGTCCCCATGCCGGCCGACTGGCTGTACGACACCGCCGGCCGCTGGGACACCGAGCTGGCGGCGGTCGAGGCCGTCCTCGCCGACCGGAACACCGCCGTACGCCTCGTCGCCGAACCCGGCCCCGGGGGCAGCGACGCGCTGCGCACCGCCACCCTGGGGCTCGCCCTGCGCGCCCTGCCCGTGGAGTCGGCCGTCGCCAACCGCGTCCTGCCGGAGGACGCCGCCGGCCCCTGGCTCGCCGGCCCCCTCGCCCAGCAGCGCAAGGCCCTTCAGGAGTGGCGGGAGACCTACGGCCCGGTCCACGAGGTCGGCCACCTGGGCCGCGACCCGCGCGGCACCGACGACCTCGCCGCCCTCGCCGTGCCCGGCGCCGATCCGGCGCCCGCCCCCGTCGAGTGGCCCCTCACCGACCGCATCGCCGACGACGGCGTCCTCGTCTGGCGCGTCCCCCTGCCCGGCGCCGTACGGGAGGAGCTCGACCTCGTGCGGCGCGGCGACGAACTCGTCGTCACCGCGGGTCCCTTCCGCCGTATCGTCCCGCTGCCCTCGGCCCTGCGCCGCTGCACCGTCGACGGGGCCGCCCTGCGCGAGGGCGAGCTGTGCGTCCGGTTCGCTCCCGACCCCGCGCTGTGGCCCCGCGAGCGGTGAACCGCCTACCGCCGTTCGGGTAACGTCGTAAGGACCAGCCGTAGTCAGGAGTGCGTCATGAGCGAAGAGCGCCCCCCGTCCGGTGCCGGTGAGCAGGAGAACGCCGGCGAGGAGTTCCGCGCCACCGACGCCGACGCCTGGGCCAGCGCCTGTGCCGAGGACCTGGCGGCGGAGAAGGCCCGCCGGCGCGCCCAGCACGGCCCGCCGCCCGGCTCGGCCGCCGAGGAGCTGAAGAAGCTGGTCGACTCGGTCGCCGAGAAGCTCTCCGGCATCCAGTCACCGCTGCTCGGCTCGGTCGCCGGGCCGGCCGCCCAGCAGGTGGTGCGGCAGGTCGTGGAGCAGGCCAAGGCCGCCGTCGAGCCGGTCATCGAACGCAACCCGGACGTCTTCGACCACCTCGCCGCGGCCGGCAGCGAGCTGCTCGCCGCCTACCGCTCGGCCGTGCAGGCCCAGGAGAAGCGCTGGACCGCCGGCGCGAGCGACCTGGACGAGGACCTGCGCGGACGCGGCGGCGACGACGGCCCCGGCCAGCGCATCGACCTCGACTGAGCCCCGCCCGCTTCGGCGCCGGGTCCACCGGGCGGACGACGGCGACCCGAGGGCAAACGCCTCGGGTACCGTTGGCCGTAGCGGGGCTCGACCGAAACTGAGGGATTCATGGGACTCACCATCGGCGTCGACATCGGCGGCACGAAGATCGCGGCCGGCGTGGTCGACGAGGAAGGCAACATCCTCTCGACCTTCAAGGTGCCGACCCCCACCACGCCCGAGGCCATCATCGACGCCATCGCCTCGGCGGTGGAGGGCGCGCGCGCGGGGCACGAGATCGTCGGTGTGGGCATCGGCGCCGCCGGATACGTCAACCGGCAGCGCTCCACTGTCTACTTCGCGCCCAACATCGACTGGCGCAACGAGCCGCTGAAGGAGAAGGTCGAGGCGCGCACCGGCCTCCCGGTCGTCGTGGAGAACGACGCCAACGCCGCCGCGTGGGGCGAGTACAAGTTCGGCGCGGGCAAGGGCCACCGCAACGTCATCTGCATCACGCTCGGCACCGGTCTCGGCGGCGGCATCATCATCGGCAACAAGCTGCGCCGCGGCCACTTCGGCGTGGCCGCCGAGTTCGGCCACATCCGCATGGTGCCGGACGGCCTGCTGTGCGGCTGCGGCTCGCAGGGCTGCTGGGAGCAGTACGCCTCCGGCCGCGCCCTCGTGCGCTACGCCCGGCAGCGCGCCAACGCCACCCCGGAGCGCGCCGAGATCCTGCTCGGCCTCGGCGACGGCACCCCCGACGGCATCGAGGGCAAGCACATCTCCGTGGCCGCCCGCCAGGGCGACAAGGTCGCCGTGGACTCCTACCGCGAGCTGGCCCGCTGGGTCGGCGCCGGCCTCGCCGACCTGGCCTCGCTCTTCGACCCGTCCGCCTTCATCGTCGGCGGCGGCCTGTCCGACGAGGGCGAGCTGGTCCTCGACCCGATCCGCAAGTCGTACAAGCGCTGGCTGGTCGGCGGCAACTGGCGCCCGGTCGCCGAGGTCCGCGCCGCGGAACTGGGCAACGAGGCCGGCCTGGTGGGCGCGGCGGACCTGGCCCGGGAGCCCGACCCGATCATGTGACGCCACGTTCCGGCGCACGGCCACACCGCTGACCCGACGGGCGCGGGGAACTGCGCGACCAGCCACGACGAACCGGCGGTCGCGCACGTACCCCCGCGCCCGAGTCATGTGGCGCCCCCGGCTCCCGCAGCGGCTTAAATGGACGGCATGGCAACCCCGCTCCTCCCCAACTCCCGCACGGAGCCCGATGGTTCCGCCGTCATCCGCGTCCTGAGCTACAACATCCGCTCCCTGCGGGACGACACGGCGGCGCTGGCCCGCGTCATCCGCGCCTGCGCCCCCGACCTGGTCCTGATCCAGGAGGCCCCGCGCTTCTTCCGCTGGCGCAAGAAGCTCGCCCGTCTCGCCCACGCGGCCGACCTCGTCATGGTCACCGGCGGCGCCACCACCACCGGGCCGGCGATCCTGTCCAGCCTGCGCGCCACCGTCGAGCGCACCGAGGACGTCCTGCTGCCCCCGCCCCGCGATCCGGATCTGCACCGCCGCGGCCTCGCCATGGCGGTGGTCCGCTTCGGCGGGGTCCGCCTCGGCGTCGTCAGCTGCCACCTCTCCCTCGACGACGAGGAGCGCAGCACGCAGGCCGGCCTGTTCCTGGACCGGCTGGCCACGCTCGGTGTGGACCACGTCGTGGCAGGGGGCGACATCAACGAACGTCCCGACGGCCCCGCCTTCCGCCGTATCGCGGGCTCGTTGCAGGACTGCCATGCCGTGGCGCCCTGGGGGCGGGCGCACACCTGGACCCCGGCCGACCCCTACCAGCGCATCGACGCGATCTTCGCCACGAAGGAGATCGAGGTGCTCGGCTGCGGTGTGCCCGTCGGCGCCCCGGGTGTCTCGGAGGCAGACCTGAGGGCGGCCACCGACCATCTGCCGGTCCTGGCCGCCCTCAGAGTTCCCGTCGGTTAGACGACCGCCCCGCGCCCGGGGTCCCCGTCGTCCTCCTCGTCCGTCCGCATCCGCATCACCAGCGTCACGCAGCCGCCGAGGAAGCCGCCGACCGAGAGGGTCGTCAGCCACCACGTCATGTCCCAGCGCAGCAGCACCGCCAGCAGGAGCAGCACCGGGCCGCCGATGACACCGAGCCAGGCGAACTTCGCCGTGGCGTCCGCCTCGGGCAGCGGCGGCGGCTCCGGTGGGACGAAGTGGCCCTCGTCGTCCTCGTCGAAGTCGTCGTCGGAGGGGTCGGGCGGGGTGTGGTCGCGCGGGCCGAGACCGGGGGCGAAGGAGATCGAGCTGCCGAGCGGCCGGGCCGGTTTCGCCGGCCCCCGCTTCCCGGGCTCGTCGTCCGTGTCCGGTTCCGGCAGCGCCAGATCCTCCACCGGCCGGAACGGTCTCCTGCCGGACGTCCCCCCGGCGAAACCAGGGGGGTCCGGCGGCTCCTCACCGTAGGCGGCGATGATCGCCTTCCACGCGGCCTCCTCGTCGAAGGGGACGCTCTGCTCCTGGGGCTCGCGCGCGTCGCGCTCGTCGCGGCCCTCGCGCTCCTCGCGCTCCGAGTCGTGCTCAGCCACCTGCCGCCGTCCCTTCCTTGCCGAAGCTGGGTGCGAGCCGGCCGATGAACGCGAGGCTCTCGGCGAAGATGCGGTCCGCGTCGTGGTCCAACGTCGCCACGTGGTAGCTCTGTTCCAGCAGGATCTCCGTGACGTCGGTGGACGAAACGCGGCTGAGGACGCGCGCCGAGTCGGCCGGCGGGACGACATGGTCCTGCGGGCTGCGCAGGAGCAGCAGCGGCTGCGTGACCTGCGGCAGCTCGCTGTCGACCAGCCGGAAGAAGTTCCGCAGCGAGTGCGCGGCGTGCAGCGGCACCCGGTCGTAGCCCAGCTCGGCGCTGTTCGGCTTGGCGATGTCGCTGGCGATGCCCTTCGTCGCCGGCACCAGGTGACGTACGACGGGAAGGGCGTGCGCGGCGAGGCCGTGCACCTTGTTCGCCGGGTTGACCACGACGACGCCCTCCACCGCGTCCCCGTGCCGCGCGGCGAGGCGCAGGGCGAGCGCGCCGCCCATGGACAGCCCGGCCACGAAGACGCGCGCACACCGCTCGCGCAGGGCGCGCAGCTCGCGGTCCACCTCCGCGTACCAGTCGGGCCAGCCGGTGACCTGCATGTCCTCCCAGCGGGTGCCGTGCCCGGGCAGCAGCGGCAGCGAGACGGTCAGGCCGTGCCCGGCGAGGTACTCCGCCCAGGGGCGCAGCGACTGCGGGGAACCGGTGAAGCCGTGGCAGAGGAGGACCCCCACCTCCCCGCCCTCGTGGCGGTACGGCTCGGCTCCAGGAAGGACCGGCACGGTCGGTCTCCTGTTCGTGAGAAGGGTGTGAACTGCTCCCAAGACTTCCAGGTGAGCTTCACCGTACGCGACGGCACTGACACCGACCAGGGGCGTCGGTCTCTTCGCGGCCCTCCGGGTTAAGGTCTGTTCGACACATACAGGAGGCACTCGGTTGTTGTACGGCGCGATGAAGGTTTCTATCGGAGGGTCGCTGAAGCTCGTCTTCCGGCCCTGGGTGGAAGGCCTGGAGAACGTCCCGGCCGAGGGCCCGGCGATCCTGGCGAGCAACCACCTGTCGTTCTCCGACTCGTTCTTCCTGCCCGCGGTGCTCGACCGCAAGGTCACGTTCATCGCGAAGGCCGAGTACTTCACCACCCCCGGGGTCAAGGGCCGGCTGACGGCGGCGTTCTTCAAGGGCGTCGGCCAGCTCCCGGTGGACCGCTCCGGGGCGCGCGGTGCCGGTGAGGCCGCGATCAAGAGCGGCATCGACGTGCTGGAGCGCGGCGAGCTGTTCGGGATCTACCCCGAGGGCACCCGCTCGCCCGACGGCCGCCTCTACCGGGGCAAGCCGGGCGGCCTCGCGCGCGTGGCGCTCGCCACCGGCGCGCCCGTGATCCCCGTCGCGATGATCGACACGGAGAAGATCCAGCCGCCCGGGAAGGTCGTCCCGAAGGTCATGCGGCCCGGCATCCGCATCGGCAAGCCGCTCGACTTCTCCCGCTACCAGGGCATGGAGCACGACCGGTTCGTGCTGCGCGCGGTGACCGACGAGGTCATGTACGAGATCATGAAGCTCTCCGGCCAGGAGTACGTCGACATGTACGCGACCGCCGCCAAGCGGCAGATCGCGGAGGCGGCGAAGGCGCAGAAGGAGGCCGACGCGGCGCTCGCGAAGGCCGAGAAGGAGCAGGCGAAGAAGGAGAAGGACGCTTAAGGCGCCTGCGGACCGACGGGGGTGGGGGACGTGGCTGGACGCGAGCGGGTCATGCGCATGTCGGTGGAGCTGCCGCTGTGGCGCGCGCTGACCGCCTACCGGGTGCTCACCATGCTGTACGCGGTCGGACTGTTCGCCACCGCCTACGGCCGCTTCACCCGCCCCTGGCTGGCCATCGCCTACTACGCGGTGCTGTGCGTGTGGACCCTCGCCACCCTGCCCCGGGTCGCCAACGCGCGGAGCTGCACCCGGCGTTTCCTCGCCGCCGACCTGACCGTGGCGCTCGCCGGCATCCTGCTGACCCCGCTCGCCGACGACCACCAGCGGATCATGGACGGTGGTCCGACGCTGCCGTCGATATGGACCGCCGGCGCGGTGCTCGCCTTCGCCGTCAAGGGCGGCTGGCGCTGGGCGGCGTACGCCTCCACGCTCGTCGCCGTCGCGAACCTCCTCGAACGCGGTGCCCCGGCCCGCGACACCGTCCACAACGTGATCCTCGTCTGGGTCGCCTCCATCGCCATCGGCTACGTCGTCGAGGTGGCCCGCGCCTCCGAGCGCACCCTGGCCCGGGCCCTGGAGATCGAGGCCGCGACCAGGGAGCGGGAGCGGCTCGCCCGGGACATCCACGACAGCGTGCTGCAGGTGCTCGCCATGGTGAAGCGGCGCGGTGCCGCGCTCGGCGGTGAGGCGGGCGAACTGGGCCGGCTGGCCGGAGAGCAGGAGGTGGCGCTGCGCACCCTGGTCTCCGGCGGCCTGGTGCCCGTCTCGCGGGTGTCCGAGGACGCCGCCGAGGGGGCGTTCGTGCGGGCCGTGGAGGAACCGGACGACGACGCCGGCCCGGTCGACCTGCGCGCCCTGCTGGCGCCGTACGCAGCGGACCGGGTCTCCTTCGCCGAGCCCGGCGCGCCCGTGGAGCTGGAGCCGCTCGCCGCGCGGGAGCTGGCCGCGGCGGTCGGGGCGGCGCTGGACAACGTCCGCCGGCACGCCGGGGAGGGCGCCCGGGCCTGGATCCTGCTGGAGGACGAGGCCGACGAGATCGTGGTGACGGTCCGCGACGACGGCCCCGGCATCCCCGAGGGGCGGCTCGCGCAGGCCGAGGGGGAGGGGCGGCTCGGCGTCGCCCTGTCGATCCGGGGCCGGCTGCGCGACCTCGGCGGCAGCGCCGAGGTGATCTCGACGCCCGGGCAGGGCACCGAAGTGGAACTGAAGGTACCGAAGGCGAAGGCCGCACGGGGGAAGGCGGGACAGCGATGAGTGAGCAGCAGGACCCGATCAAGGTCATGGTGGTCGACGACCACCCGATGTGGCGCGACGCCGTCGCGCGCGACCTGGCGGAGTCCGGCTTCGACGTGGTCGCCACCGCCGGCGACGGCGAGCAGGCCGTGCGCCGCGCCAGGGCCGCCGCGCCCGACGTGCTCGTCCTCGACCTCAACCTGCCTGCCAAGCCCGGCGTCCAGGTCTGCAAGGAGGTCGTCGCCGCCGACCCGGCGCTGCGCGTGCTGGTCCTCTCCGCGAGCGGCGAGCACGCCGACGTACTGGAGGCCGTGAAGTCCGGCGCCACCGGCTATCTGCTGAAGTCCGCCTCCACCGAGGAACTGCTGGACGCCGTGCGCCGCACCGCGGCCGGCGACCCGGTGTTCACGCCGGGCCTGGCCGGGCTGGTCCTCGGTGAGTACCGGCGCCTGGCCTCCGAGCCCGCGCCCGCCCCGGACGCCGGTGAGCCGAGCGCGCCCCGGCTCACCGAACGCGAGACCGAGGTGCTGCGGCTGGTCGCCAAAGGCCTGAGCTACAAGCAGATCGCCGAACGCCTCGTCATCTCCCACCGCACCGTGCAGAACCACGTGCAGAACACCCTCGGCAAGCTCCAGCTCCACAACCGGGTCGAGCTGGTGCGGTACGCGATAGAGCGCGGTCTCGACGACGAGTGAGTCGCCCGCGTACGGCCCCGTCGCACCGCTAGCGTGGAGAGCAGCAGCTCGCGGGGAGCAGCAGCGTGACGTCCGCGAAGGGACATCCCATGCGCGTCGGAGTACTGACCGGAGGCCGTGACTGCCCGGGCCTCAACGCCGTGGTGCGCGCCGTGGTCCGCAAGGGCGTCCAGGAGTACGGCGACGAGTTCGTCGGCTTCGTCGACGGCTGGCGCGGCCCGCTGGAGGGGGAGACCGTCCCCCTCGGCATCCCCCAGGTGCGCGGCACGCTGCCGCGCGGCGGCACCATCCTCGGCTCCTCGCGCACCCACCCGCTGGACGATCCGGACGGGGTCCGCCGGATCCGGGAGAACCTCGCCAAGGCCGAGGTGGAGGCGCTGATCACGATCGGCGGCCGGGACACGCTCGGCACCGCGGCCCGCCTCGCGGACGAGTACGGGCTGCCCCTGGTCGGCGTACCGAAGACCATAGACAACGACCTGTCCGGCACCGACTACACGGTGGGCTACGACACCGCCGTCTGCGTCGCGACCGCGGCGATCGACCGGCTGCACACCACCGCCGAGTCCCACAAGCGGGTGCTCGTCGTGGAGGTGATGGGCGGCGACTCGGGCTGGATCGCGCTGCGCTCGGGCCTGGCCGGCGGCGCGAACGTCATCCTGATCCCGGAGCAGCCCTTCGACGTCGACCAGGTGTGCGCGTGGGTCACCTCCCGCTTCCGGGCGTCCTACGCGCCGATCGTGGTCGTCGGCGACGGGGCGCGCCCGAGGGACGGGTCGATGGTGCTGCAGCACACGCCGGACGGCGGCCCCGGGCAGGTGCGGCTGTCGGGTGTCGGCGAGTGGCTCGCCCGGGAGATCGAGCACCGCTCCGGCAAGGAGGCCCGCACGACGGTCCTCGGCCACATCCAGCGCGGCGGTTCACCGAGCCCCTTCGACCGCTGGCTGGCCACCCGCTTCGGTCTGCACGCCATCGACGCCGTGCACGAGGGCGACTTCGGCACGATGGTCGCACTGCACGGCACGGACGTCGTACGGGTGCCGATCTCCGAGGCGACGGCCCGGGTGAAGAAGGTCGAGCCGAAGCTGTACGAGGAGGTCGGCGTGTTCTTCGGCTGAGCTCGGGCCGCTTCACGGGCGTCGGGCTGGACGTTCACGAGTGGGAGGCGGGCCTGTTCTTCCTCGACAAGTCCCTTCAGGCCACCGAGGACGACATCCCGGCCCGCCTCGTCACCTTCCCCGTCCTCGACTACACCGCGGGCCGCCGCTCGGGGAACGTGCTGGTGCCGCGCAGCTGACCCAGCAGCTCCCGCACCACCGCGGCGCCGTTCAGGGACAGCACCGACTCCGGGTGGAACTGCACCCCGCCGAACCCGGGACCCCGCACGGCGTGCACCTCGTGCGAGGCGTTACGGCTGACCTCGATGCCGTGCGCGGCCAGCTCCGCGGCGCTCTCGTCGTCGCAGCGGGCGACGAAGCTGTTGTAGAAGCCGACGGTCTCCTCGCGGCCGAACAGGTCGATCACCGTCTGCGCCCCCTGGTACGGCACCTCCTTGCGGACCAGGTCCAGGCCCAGCTCGGCCGCGATCAGCTCGTGCCCGAGGCAGACGCCGAGAACGCCGTGCCGGTGCCCGGCGAGGACGGCCGCGGTCAGCTCCCGCAGGACCCGCATCTTGGGATCGTCCAGGTCGCCGGGGTCGCCCGGGCCGGGGCCCAGCACCACCGGGCCCTCGTGCGCGAGGACCGCCCGGCGCAGGTCCGGCTCGTCGTAGCGCCGTACGGTGACGGTGAGCCCGGCGGCCCGCAGTACGTGCGCGAGCATCGCCGTGAAGGTGTCCTCACCGTCGACGACCAGGGCGTGTCCGGTCAGCTCCGCCGACGGCTCCTGCATCCGCAGCCAGAACGGCGCGAGGGAGGAGCGGCGCCCGTCGAGGGCGGCACGCACACGGGGATCGTCGGCGAGGCGCACGCGCGTGTGCTCTTCACGCGGGCGGGAGGGGCGCACGCCCAGCGCGGCGAGCACACCCGCCGCCTTCGCGTGGGTCTCCGCGACCTCACCGGCCGGGTCCGAGCCGCGCACCAGGGTGGCGCCGACCGGGACGCGCAGCCGGCCGGACGCGTCGATGTCGGCGGTGCGGATGAGGATGGGGGAGTCGAGGGTCTGCGCGCCGCCGGAGTCCCGGTCGAGCAGCGCCAGGGCGCCGGCGTAGTAGCCGCGTCCGCCCACCTCGTGCCGCTGGATGACCCGGCAGGCGTTCTGCACCGGCGAGCCGGTCACGGTCGCCGCGAACATCGTCTCGCGCAGCACCTCCCGGGCGTCCAGCGTCGACCTGCCGCGCAGCTCGTACTCGGTGTGCGCGAGGTGGGCCATCTCCTTCAGCCGCGGGCCCACGACGACCCCGCCCATGTCGCCGACGGTGCACATCATCTTCAGTTCCTCGTCGACGACCATCGACAGCTCCTCGATCTCCTTGCTGTCGGCGAGGAAGCCGAGCAGATGCTCCGGCGTCGGCCCTCCGGCGGGATAGCGGTACGTCCCGCTGATCGGGTTCATCACGACCGTGCCGCCGGACATCCGTACGTGCACCTCGGGACTCGCGCCGACGAGGGTGCGGTCCCCGGTGTGCACGACGAACGTCCAGTACGCCCCCCGCTCGCCCTCCAGCAGCCGCCGGAACAGGGCCAGCGCGTCGGCCCTCCCGAACCCCGGGACGCCGCCCTCGTAGGTGCGCCGGATGACGAAGTTGGCGCCCTCGCCCCGGCCGATCTCCTCGCGCAGCACCCGGGCGACGATCGCGCCGTACGCCTCGTCGTCGATGTCGAAGCCGCCGCCCTCGACCCGCACCGCGTGGGCGGGCAGCCCGGCGAGTGCGGTGTCGAGGGGCAGCGTGTGCCGCTCCTCGGGGACCAGCACCGCGAGCGGTGTGCCGTCGTCGCGGACATCGAAGCCGCGCTCGCGGATCTGCCGGAACGGCACCAGCGCCAGGCACTCGTCGGGCAGGTCGGCGAGGCGGTCGTGGTGGGTGACCGGGCCGATCAGCAGCTCGACCACGTCCTCGCGGTGGCCGGGGGTGCGGCGGCGCAGCAGGGCGAAGGGGCGGGGGTCGGACAGCAGGTCCGTGAGGTTCATGGGGTGGGTCCTTCTCGATCTGTCGATGGAGAGGAACGACCCCGGACACACCGAAGGCCGCCCCTCGGGCGGCCTTCGCGAAGTCTTGCGTACGCGCAGTCAGTGGGCCGCCGGAGTAGCGGTCCACCACCAGTTCTGGACGAGTTGCGCGAACATGCCGGGCACCCTACCCGATGCCGCCGCGGGTTACGATCCCCGTCTGCCTTTTTGGCATGTCCCTATCGACTCCACGGAAGGTGTGCATGGGACTCCTACGGGGAACCAGGCTGCTCGCCTGGCTCGCGGCCACGGCGGCGCTGCTGACGGCGCTGACCGTCCGTCCGGCCGCGGCCGCGGACACGCCGACGATGACGAAGCTCTCGCTCGGCGCCGACCAGTTCCAGCTCACGGACACCAGCTCCGTGTCGGCCGCGAACAACCTCTACACCAACCACCTCACCACTCACGCGACGCTGTCCGACGTCGTCACCACCGATCTCACCAGGAACTCCGCCGGCGCCGACGACCCCGGGCTGAACCTGCGCTCGATGCGCTCCTGCGCCGGCAGCGAGACCAAGGCCCTGCCCCCGGTGGGCACCAGGACGGCCTGGTGCTGGTCGCAGGCCCACGGCGACGACACCGACCCGCACTGGTGGCCGCAGGGCATGAGCAGCACCGGCACCGCCGACGGCGCCGACGGAACCATCCAGGGCCGCCACGCCCTGGCCGTCGCCTGGCACTACCGCACGCTCAGCGGCGAGACGTCCGCCGGCTGCCGGACCGACAACCTGCTCAGGCTCTCCCTGCTGGACCGCGACACCGGCAAGTACCGCCACATCCTGCTCGCCGAGCCCACCGGTACCGGCGGCAACTTCCGCTTCGTCACCGGCCACGGGGGCGGCATCGTCTGGTACGCCAACTACCTGTACGTCACGGACACCGCCCACGGCATCCGGGTCTTCGACCTGAACAAGCTCGCCAAGGTCGACACCTACGGCTCCGCAGTGAGCACCTACGGCATCGACGGCGCCGGCCGCTCCAGCGCCTGCGGCTACCCGTACGTCGTGCCGCAGGTGCACTACTACCAGCAGGCGGGCACCCCCTCCGACTGCTCGGGCCACAGCATCGACCCCGAGCAGCTGTGCTTCTCCTGGCTGTCCCTGGACAAGACCGGCGGCGCGCCCTACAAGCTGGTCGCCGGCGAGTGGCAGGGCTACACCGACGGTGGCCGTGTCGTGCGGTACCAGCTGAATCCGACCAGTGCCGGCACCTATCCGGGCCTGCTCAACATGTCCGGCGGCAGGACGGTGATCCAGGACGCCTGGGCCGCCTCCCGCTACCGGGGCCTGCAGGGCGGCATGACCTGGACCGACGGCCAGGGCGTGCTGAACTTCGCCTTCCACAAGGGCTGCGGCACCAAGCCCGGCGTCTACTCGCACACCTGGACGGGTGACACCCGGGCCGGCACCAGCTGCGCGGCCGGCGGCAACTGGTCGGCGGGCCCGCCGCAGGCCCTCAGCTACTGGCCCCGGCTCGGCGCCGAGCAGGTCGACGAGGTGTGGGGGCTGACCGAGGGCATCTGCGCGGGCACCGCCCTGAGGGCGGCGCACCCGGAGTTCACGGCCGCCACCGAGGAGGGCGACGCGTGCCTCGGCCACCAGGGCACCGGCAACCTCTCCCTGCGCGCGGTGTTCTCCGTCGGCTTCACCGATCCGGCGGTACAGGACCTGCACTGACGCCCCGGACGGGGTCCGCCTCGCACAGCCCGCGCGGCGGACCCGTCCGTCTCATCTTTTGAGCCACGGCATGGACGTCTGCGGTGACCCCGTAATGTTGAGGGCGTGACCGTGAACGCAACCAGCCCCAGCGCTGGCAACACCTGGCGAAACCTGCCCGCGGCGCAGCAGCCCGAGTACCCCGACCCCGAGGCTCTGCGCGCAGTGATCGCGGACCTCGAGTCGTATCCGCCGCTCGTCTTCGCGGGCGAGTGCGACCAGCTGCGCGCCCGGATGGCGGCCGTCGCCAAGGGAGAGGCGTTCCTCCTCCAGGGCGGCGACTGCGCCGAGGCTTTCGACGCGGTGTCCGCCGACCACATCCGCAACAAGCTCAAGACGCTGCTCCAGATGGGTGCCGTACTGACGTACGCCGCGTCCGTCCCGGTGGTGAAGGTGGGCCGGATCGCCGGCCAGTACTCCAAGCCGCGCTCGAAGCCGACCGAGACCCGGGACGGGGTGACGCTTCCGACCTACCGGGGCGACTCCGTCAACGGTTTCGAGTTCACCGAGGCCGCGCGGGTGCCGGACCCGGAGCGTCTGAAGCGCATGTACCACGCGTCGGCCTCGACGCTGAACCTGGTGCGCGCCTTCACCACCGGCGGCTACGCCGACCTGCGTCAGGTGCACGCCTGGAACCAGGACTTCGTGAAGTCCTCGCCGTCCGGGCAGCGCTACGAGCAGCTGGCGCGCGAGATCGACAACGCGCTGAACTTCATGCACGCCTGCGGGACGGACCCGGAGGAGTTCAAGACGGTCGAGTTCTACGCCTCGCACGAGGCGCTGCTCCTCGACTACGAGACGGCGCTGACCCGTGTCGACTCGCGCACCGGGAAGCTGTACGACGTCTCCGGGCACATGGTGTGGATCGGTGAGCGCACCCGGCAGCTCGACCACGCGCACATCGAGTTCGCCTCGAAGATCCGCAACCCGATCGGGATCAAGCTCGGCCCGTCCACGACGGCCGAGGAGGCGCTGCAGTACATCGAGCGCCTCGACCCCGACCGCGAGCCGGGCCGGCTGACGTTCATCGTCCGCATGGGCGCCGGAAAGGTCCGCGACAAGCTCCCCGAGCTGGTCGAGAAGGTCACCGCCTCCGGTGCCACGGTGGCGTGGGTGACCGACCCGATGCACGGCAACACCTTCGAGGCGGCCTCCGGGCACAAGACCCGCCGCTTCGACGACGTGCTCGACGAGGTCAAGGGCTTCTTCGAGGTCCACAAGGCCCTCGGCACCCACCCGGGCGGCATCCACGTGGAGCTGACCGGCGACGACGTCACGGAGTGCGTGGGCGGTGGCGACGAGATCTTCGTCGACGACCTGCACCAGCGCTACGAGACGGCCTGCGACCCGCGGCTGAACCGCAGCCAGTCGCTGGACCTGGCGTTCCTGGTCGCGGAGATGTACCGGGACCAGTGAGCGACCTGTACGGCGGCCAGTGACGGGGCCCGCTCGTAGGGGTTGTTTTCGGCCAAGAAGTGGGGCGCGGATCACACACGATCCGCGCCCCACGGCTCTTTTCCGGCCCCCGCACGGCAGGTAAGGTTAGGTTAGCCTCACCGATCAAGGGTCGGAGTGGCACGACCCCGACCGACCGGGAGGTGACCCGCGTGTTCGTCTGCAGCTGCTTCGGTGTGACCGAGGCCCAGGTCAAGCAGCACGCGGAGAACGGCGCCTGCACCCCCCGCCAGATCGCCTCCGCCTGCAAGGCCGGCACGGACTGCGGCTCCTGCGTGCGCCGCATCCAGGCGCTGCTGGGCCGGGGCTCCTGCCCGCGCCGCGACCTCGCCGACCAGGGCAAGCCGGTCCTCGCCGAGCTGCAGGATCTGGACGAGGCCGCCTAGGTGCCGGAGCCGCTCGGCCGTTCGGTCCTCGCGGTGGCTCAGCTCTCCGGCTGCTCGATGAGCTGCGCGATGTACAGCGCCTCGCCGAGCTTCTCGACCAGCTCCAGCTGGGTGTCGAGGTAGTCGATGTGGTGCTCCTCGTCGGCGAGGATCTCCTCGAAAATGTTCGCGGACGTGATGTCACCCTTTTCGCGCATCACCTTGATGCCGCGCCGGAGCCGGTCGATCGCCTCCACCTCGATCTGCCGGTCGGCCTGAAACATCTCCGTGACCGTCTGCCCGACCCGTACGTGGAACAGCCGCTGGTAGTTCGGCAGCCCGTCCAGGAACAGGATCCGGTCGGTGAGCACCTCGGCGTGCTTCATCTCGTCGAACGACTCGTGCCGCGTGTACTTGGCGAGCTTGGTCCAGCCGAAGTTCTCCTGCATCTTCGCGTGCAGGAAGTACTGGTTGATCGCGGTCAGCTCACCGGTCAGCTGCTCGTTGAGGAACTCGATGACCTCGGGGTCGCCCTGCATCGCGGCGGGCTCCTTCCACCTGGGGGATCGGGAGGTTGCGGCGGCATGATTGCACCGGCCTCGAGGATCGTCCAGTAAGTGCGCACTTAGTAAGTAAGTCCATGCTTAGCGGATTTGGCGGCGAGTTGTCCGGTTCAGGGGCGGCCTGGTCCTGTGCACTGCTCCCGGTCTGTCAGGATGGATACATGGGTCATCCGGTGGAGCGAGAATCTGGAGAAGCAGCAGCGTCCGAGCTTCCGCCGGGACAGCGAGTGCAGAAAGGCTGGCCGGTCACGCACTACGGACCGGTGCCCAAGTTCCGGCCCGAGCGCTGGGAGTTCCGGGTGTTCGGGGCCACCGCCGACGGCGCGAAGCACTGCTGGACCCACGAGGAGTTCACGGCGCTGCCGTACACCACGGTCGTCGCCGATCTGCACTGCGTGACCAAGTTCAGCATGCTGGGCGCCGAGTGGGGCGGCATCCCCGCCCGGGTCATCCTGGACATCGCGCCGCCCGCCCCCGAGGTCACCCATGTGATGGTGTGGGCGGAGTACGGCTTCAGCTCCAATCTGCGCCTCGCCGACTTCGCCGCCGAGCGCACGCTCTTCGCCACGCACAAGGACGGCGAGCTGCTGACCGCCGAGCACGGATTCCCGCTCCGGCTGGTCGTGCCCCATCTGTACGCCTGGAAGGGCCCCAAGTGGGTGCGGGGCGTGGAGTACATGACCGCCGACCGCCGCGGCTTCTGGGAGGAGCGCGGCTACCACAACATCGGCGACCCCTGGAAGGAGCAGCGCTACTCCTACCAGGAAGAGCCCGGGGACGGCCCCGAGCTCTGAGTCCTGCCGCCGCCGCGGGCCGGTGGCGGTACCGGTGCGTGGGTCGGTGGCGGTACTGGCGCGCGGGTCAGTGGTGGTACTGGTGCACCACCGCGTGGCCCTTGCCGCGGCCGATCATCCACTTGTTCACCGGGGTCGTCGCGACGAAGGCCAGTGCCAGCGAGATCGCCAGCGCGCCCCAGAACAGCAGATCGCCCAGCTGGGCGTCCATCGCCGCCGGCCACAGCGCGATCACACCGTTGTCGATCAGTTCCATCACGGCGATCGACAGGGTGTCCGCGGCCAGCGCCACCCGGAAGGCCGTACGGAAGTCGACGCCGGCCTTCAGCACGCCGCGCAGCGTCAGGGAGTAGCCGAAGACGAAGGCCAGCGCGATCGCCGCCACCATCGTCGCCACGTTGCCCCAGCCGAGCCAGGTGCCGATCACCATGCCCAGCACCTCGCCGATGGCGCAGCCGGTGAGGCAGTGCAGGGTGGCCTGCGCGGCCATGGCCCAGCTCGCGGCCGGCGCGTGGTGACGGCCGCCGTGGCCGTGGCCGCTGTGGCTTTCGTGGTCAGCGTGGTCGCTGTGGTCGCCGTGACCGTGGTCCGCGTGGTGGTGCGTGTGCTCGGCGTGCGCTTCGTGCTGCATGACTGCCCCCATGGCCAGGTAACGGTTCCTGCGACGACAGGAACCGTATACCCCCCTGGGGTATTCCTCAACGCGTTATGACACGCGGAGTTTCTTCAGCCGCTCCACGTCCGCCGCGTGCCCCTCCTTGCCGCCGGGCGTCTCGATGACCAGCGGCACCCCGTCGGTCGCGGGGTGCGTGAGCAGCGCGCGGAACGCGTCCTCGCCGATGTGACCGGCGCCGATGTTCGCGTGCCGGTCCTTGTGCGCGCCCACCACGTCCTTCGAGTCGTTGGCGTGGATCAGCTTCAGCCGTCCCTCACCGACCGTTTCCACCAGCAGATCCAGCGTCTGGTGCGCCCCGTCCGGCCCGGTCAGGTCGTGCCCCGCGGCGAAGATGTGGCAGGTGTCCAGGCACACGCCGAGCTTCGGGTGACGGTCCAGCGCGTCGAAGTACGGCCCGAAGTCCCAGGTCCGCGAGCACAGCGAGGCACCCTGCCCGGCCGTGGACTCCAGCAGCAGGAACGGATCGTCGTCATGGGTCAGCTCCTCCAGCAGCGGAAGCATGTGCGCGCGCACCTGCTTCAGCGCCACCTCCCGGTGCCGGCCGCCGGTCGCGCTGCCGGTGTGCACGACCACGCCCAGCGCCCCGATCTCACGCCCCCGCCGCAGCGAGTGCCGCAGCGACTCCACCGACCTCTCGACCGTCGCCTCCGTGTGGGAGCCGAAGTTGATCAGGTACGGCGCGTGCACGTACGCCGGGATGGACTCCGCCTCGCACGCCGCGCGGAACGCCTCGTCCTGCCGCGGGTTCCCGGCGGGCGTGGCCCAGCCGCGCGGGTTGGCGACGAAGACCTGCACGGTCTCGGCACCCAGGTCACGGGCGTACGGCAGACCGACGGAGTGCAGACCGCCGGCCACCGGGACGTGCGAGCCGACGGGGTTGCGCAAGGGGGATCGAGGTGTCACCCGTTCAGCCTGCCACGCGCGCCGGCGTGGCCCCGCACACGGCCGAGGTGGCCTCGGTCACCGCAGGCCCGCTGCTCCGTCAGCGGATGGTGATCGTGATCGTCGACCCCTTCGGCGCCTTCTCGCCGCCCTTCACGGACTGCTTCTTCACCGTGTCACCGAACAGCCCGAGCAGCCCGCGGTCCTCCTTGACCTGGAAACCGGCGTCCTTCAGGGCCTGCTTGGCGTCGTCGACGCTGTCCCCGACCACGTCCGGGACCTCGATCATCTGCGGTCCCTTGGACAGGGTCAGCGTCACCGTGTCGCCCTCGGCGGCCTGACCGCCGGAGTCCGGGGACTGCGCGGCGACCTGTCCGGCGTCGAGCTCCGAGTTCACCCGCTCCGGGGCGACCTTCACCTTCAGGCCGGCCTCCTCCAGCTGGGACCGGGCGTCGGCGAGGCCCGAGCCGGTGACGTCCGGGATGTCGACGGGGCTGCCCTTGCTGACCGTGAGCGCCACCGCCGAGCCCGCGCGGCGCTCCGTGCCCGCCTCGGGATCGGTGCCGATCACCGAGCCGCGCGTCACGTCGTCGCTGAACTCCCGGTTGATCATGCCCGGCTCCAGTCCGCTGTCCTTCAGCACGGAGCGGGCCTTGTCCAGCTTGTAGCCCTCCAGATCGGGCACCTTCACGGTCTCCGGGCCCTTGGACACGGTCAGCCGCACCGCGTCGTGGTCACGGATGCGGGCTCCCGGCTCCGGGTCGGTGCTGATGACCTTGCCCCGCGCGACCGTGTCGCTGTAGGCGTAGGTGACCTTGCCGGACTCCAGACCGGCCCGCTCCAGCCGCTGCTTGGCCTGCGCCTCGGACTGCGCCAGCAGCGGCGGCACCTTGGTGAACTGCCCCGAGTTGATGTACCAGACGCCCGAGCCGACACCGAACACCAGCAGCACGGCGGCGACCAGGGTGATCAGCCGCCGCCGGGAGCGCGAAGGCCCCGGGCGCGGAGGCACCGGCGGCGGGCTCTGCAAGCGGCTGGTGCGGTTCAGCACGGCCGCGCCGCCCTCGGCGTCCACGTCGACCGGCAACGGGCGGGGCACGGTCAGCGCGCGCGGGATCACGCTCGTGCGGTCGTCGGCGTTGTCGTGCTCCGCGGACAGCGCCTGCGGCGGCACCGCGTCCAGCTGCTGCTCGCTCAGCCCGGCCCGCGCCTCGCGCGCGTGCGCCAGCAGCGCCACCGCGTCGTGCGGGCGCGCCTCGGGCGAGCGGGCGGTCGCTGCCGCGACGAGTTCGTCCAGGGGGTGCGCCAGCCCCGGCACCAGGGTGGAAGGCGCCGGGACGTCCTCGTGCAGATGCTTGTAGAGCACGGCGGCCGGGGAGTCGCCGTCGTGCGGCTTGCCGCCGGTCAGCATCTCGTAGAGCACGACACCGCACGCGTACACGTCCACGCGCGGGTCGGCCGTGCCGTGCTCGATCTGCTCCGGCGCCAGATAGGAGACGGTCCCCAGCACCTCGCCGGTCGTGCTGGTGACGGTGTCCACCGAGCGCACCAGCCCGAAGTCGGCGACCTTGACCCGGCCGTCGTCCCCTATCAGGACGTTCTCCGGCTTCATGTCGCGGTGCACGAACCCGGCCCGGTGCGCGGAGCCGAGCGCGGCCAGCACCGGCTCCAGGATGTCCAGCGCGGCCCGCGGCTGCAGCGCGCCGCGCTCACGCAGCACGTCCCGCAGGGTGCAGCCGGCGATGTACTCCATCGCCAGATACACGTACCGGCCGTCCGCGCCTTGGTCGAAGACCTGGACCACGTTGGGGTGGGCCAGCCTGGCGACGGACTTCGCCTCCCGGATGAACCGCTCGACGAACGAGGCGTCGGCCGCGAGCGCCGGGTGCATCACCTTCAGCGCGAGCACGCGGTCCAGACGGGTGTCCAGGGCCCGGTAGACCGTGGCCATCCCGCCGGCCGCGATCCGCGCGTCGACGCGATACCGGCCGTCGAGCACCTGCCCGACGAGGGGGTCCGAGAGGGTCGTATCCACGCAGGCGAGTCTACGAGCCATGACCGACACCCCAGCCGTTTCACCCAGCCGGCGGGGTGACTGCAGCCGACCTGTGACGTGTCGCGCGCACCGGCATCACGCATGTCAGGCGCACCGCCACCCCCGAAGGGCCACCGGTCTCAGAAGGCCGGGCGCTCCGGGTCCAGCCGGGCGACGCCCTCCCTGGGCGAGGACGCCTCGGCGAAGTGCCGCTTGGGAATGCGTCCCGCCCGAAAGGCCAGCCGGCCCGCCTCCACCGCGTGGCGCATGGCCTCCGCCATCACCACCGGCTCCTGCGCCCGCGTCACCGCCGAGGCGAGCATCACACCCGCGCACCCCAGCTCCATCGCCAGCGCCACGTCCGACGCCGTGCCCGCGCCCGCGTCCAGGATCACCGGCACGCGCGCGTGCTCGACGATCAGCTGGAAGTTGTGCGGGTTGCGGATGCCGAGCCCGGAACCGATGGGCGAGCCCAGCGGCATGATCGCCGCACAGCCGACGTCCTGGAGCTTCCGCGCGAGCACCGGGTCGTCGTTGGTGTACGGCAGCACCGTGAACCCGTCGTCGACCAGCGTCTCCGCCGCGTCCAGCAGCTCGATCGGGTCCGGGAGCAGCGTGCGTTCGTCGGCGATGACCTCCAGCTTCACCAGGTCCGTGCCCAGCGCCTCGCGCGCGAGGCGGGCCGTGAGCACCGCCTCCCCGGCGGTGAAGCAGCCGGCGGTGTTCGGCAGCACCCGGATGCCGAGGCGGTCCAGCACCGACAGCACCGAGCCGTGCACGCCGGGGTCGACCCGGCGCATCGCGACGGTCGTCAGCTCGGTGCCGGAGGCGACCAGCGCCCGCTCCAGCACGTCCAGGCTCGGCGCGCCGCCGGTGCCCATGATCAGACGGGACGAGAACGGCGTACCGCCGAGGACGAAGGGGTCGTCAGCCATGGTTCAGCCTCCCTGGACGGCGGTGAGGACCTCGACGCGGTCGCCCTCGGCGAGGGCCGTGGTGGACCACTGCGTGCGCGGGACGACGGTCTCGTTGAGGGCGGCGGCCACCCCGGAGGGGGCCGCGGTGAGGGACGTCACGACGGCGTCGAGAGCCGTGCCGGGATCGACGCGGCGGGGCTCACCGTTGACGGAGATGTTCATGCGGGCTGCTCCGTGAGGGTGCGGGCGGGCTGCCGCGCGGCCGCGGCGGGGGCGAAACGCTTAGGGGTGAAGGGGCGGGCCTCGTCCGGCAGCTCACCGGTGACGAGGGCGTGGGCCAGCACGTCCCCGGTGACCGGGGTGAGCAGGACGCCGTTGCGGTGGTGCCCGGTGGCCAGCAGCAGCCCCTCCAGCGCGGTGGGGCCGAGCAGCGGCGCGTTGTCGGGGGAGCCGGGGCGCAACCCGGCCCGGGTCTCCGTGAGCGGCAGCTCGGTGATGCCGGGCACCAGCTCGTGGGCGTCGCGCAGCAGCTCGTAGACGCCGCCCGCGGTGACCGTGGTGTCCCAGCCCATCTCCTCGCTGGTCGCGCCCACGACCAGCTCGCCGTTCTCGCGCGGCACCAGATACAGCGCGCCGCCGCGCACCACCGCGCGCACGGTCCGGCTCAGGAACGGCGTCCGGTGGTCCGGCATGGTCAGCCGCAGGACCTGGCCCTTCACCGGCCGCACCGGCGGCAGTACGTCCTCCGGTACGCCCGCGAGGCGACCGCTCAGGCTGCCGGCGGCGAGCACGACCTGTCCCGCGCCCAGCTCCTCGCCCCCTCGGGTGACGACGCCCGCGGCGCGCTCACGGGAGACGACGAGCCGCTCGGCCCAGTCGCGCCGGAACACCACTCCGGCCCGCTCGCAGGCGGTGACCAGCGCGGCCGCCAGCCGCCGCGGGTCCACCTGGTGGTCGCCGTCGACCCGCAGCCCGCCGCGCACACCCGGCGCGAGCATCGGCTCCAGACGCCGGCACTCCCGGCCGGACAGCCACTCCGAGGCGAGGCCCGACTGCCGTTGCAGGGCGTGCAGTTCCTTCAGGTGGGCGCGGTCGTCGGCGTCCAGGGCGACGGCGAGCGTGCCGCTGCGGCGGTAGCCGAGGCCGTGGCCGCTCGCCTCGGTGAGTTCGGCCGCGAAGTCCGGATAGCGGCGCGCCGAGGCCAGGTTGAGGGCGAGCAGGGTCTGCTCGCCGTGGTGCAGTTCGGTGACGGCGGCCAGCATCCCGGCCGCCACCTGCGCGGCTCCGCCGCCGGGCTCGGGTTCCACGACCGTGGTGGCGAACCCCCGCTGCGCGGCCCGCCAGGCCGTGACCAGCCCGATGATCCCGCCCCCGATGACGAGGACGTCTGACGTACGCGTAGGCGACATGGGCGTCCAGCCCCTCCCTTCGCCGGCATGACCCGGATCAGGTTCGTACGGTCGGAGGCCGTCCCAGCCTCCCTCTCAGCCCGGTGCGTCCGGGCTCCCGCGAGTGCTTTACGGTGGCCACCCTAGCCCGTGCCGCTGTGTGTCTGTAAGGGAGCCTTCCGTCATGCCCCGGTCCCTCGACGGTCTCGTCCTCGCCCCGGTCGCCGACCAGGCACCAGGTCAGGTGGGCACGCGCACCCGCTTCACCTACCACGAGCGCGGCGGCGAGATCTGGGCGGAGTACGCCGGCGGCGACGTGGTGCGCGGGCACCTCGTGGGCACCCGGCAGGGGGACCGGCTGGACTTCCGGTACGTGCAGCTCAAGCAGGACGGGACGACCTCCGGCGGGCACTGCGTGTCCACGGTCGTCGAGCTGCCGGACGGGCGGGTGCGGCTGGAGGAGACCTGGGAGTGGGAGTCCCAGGAGGGCAGCGGCACCAGCGTGGTGGAGGAGCTGCACGCGCGTGTGGAGCAGGTCACGGCGCAGGACCGCTGACTGACGGTCTGTCAGGTGTCTATGGTGATCAGGTGAGCGAGCAGACGCAGCAACGGGGCACGTCATCGGCGGCGCGGCGGGTGGTCGTCGTGGGCGCGGGCATGGCCGGGGTGCAGACCGCGGTGGCCCTGCGCGAACGGGGTTTCACCGGCACCGTCACGCTCATCGGCGCCGAACCCCACCAGCCCTACGACCGTCCGCCGCTGTCCAAGGCCGTCCTGCTCGGCACGGCCGAGGGCTCCGCCTTCGACGTGGACTTCGAGGCGCTGGGCATCGAGCTGCGCCTCGGCTGCGAGGTGCTGGGCCTGCGCCCCGCCGACCATGAACTGGACACCGGGGCCGGACCCGTCCCGTACGACGTCCTCGTGCTCGCCACCGGCGCCGAACCGATCACCCTGCCCGGCGCCGAGGGCGTCCCCGGGGTGCACCTGCTGCGCACCCTGGACGACGCAGAGCGGCTGCGCCCGGTGCTGGCCGCCCAGCACGACATCGTGGTCGTCGGCGCGGGCTGGATCGGCGCCGAGTTCGCCACGGCCGCGCGTGAGGCGGGCTGCGCGGTCACCGTCGTGGAGGCCGCCGACCGCCCGCTCGCCGGGGCACTGCCCGCCGAGGTCGCCGCGCCGATGACCCGGTGGTACGCCGACGCCGGCGCCGAGCTGCGCACGGGCGCGCGCGTGGCGGGCGTCGAGCCGGGCGTGGTGGTCCTCGACGACGGCACCCGGCTGCCCGCCGGCGCGGTCGTCGTCGGCATCGGCGCACGGCCGGCCACCGGGTGGCTGGCGGGCTCCGGCGTCGCGCTGGGCCCGCGCGGCGAGGTGGTGGCCGACGCGCGTCTGCGCACCTCGGTGCCGGACGTGTACGCGGTCGGCGACTGCGCCTCCTTCCCCTCCGCCCGCTACGGCGAACGTCTGCTCGTCCACCACTGGGACAACGCCCTCCAGGGCCCGCGCACCGTCGCCGCGAACATCGTGGGCGACACGCCCGCGGAGTACGACCCCGTGCCGTACTTCTGGTCCGAGCAGTTCGGCCGCTTCGTCCAGTACGCCGGCCACCACACCTCGGCCGACCGCACCGTGTGGCGCGGTGACGAGTACGGACCGGCCTGGACGGTGTGCTGGCTGCGCGAGAGCCGGCTGGTCGCCCTGCTGGCGGTGGGCCGCCCGCGTGACCTGGCCCAGGGGCGGCGGCTGATCGAGGCGGGCACGGCGATGGATCCGGAGCTGCTGGCGGACCCGGCGAGGCCGCTGAAGGCGGCCACGGCCTGAGCCGTCCGGGGGTGTCGTCAGGGGTGTGCCGGGTGTGTCGTCCCAGGTCGACCGGCCCGGGTGGACCGCCCTGACTTCCGACTGTCAGTGGCAGATGGCAGGCTTGTCCCGTGACCGAGATTGACGCAAAGATCGATGCTCTCGTCCCCGCCTGGCTCACCCTTCCCGACATCGCCGAGATGCTCGGCGTCGAGGTGACGCGTGTCCGGCAGCTGGTCAAGGAGGGCCAGCTCATCGCCGTACGCCGCGGTGAGAACCGCGCGCTGCACGTCCCCGCCCCCTTCATCGACGGGGACAAGGTCGTCAAGGGCCTGACGGGCACCCTGACGCTCCTGCGGGACGACGGGTTCACGGACGAGGAGATGCTGGAGTGGCTCTTCACGCCGGACCCGAGCCTGCCCGGTACGCCCGCACAGGCGCTCAGCGAGAATCGCGGCACGGAGGTGAAGCGCCGCGCCCAGGCGCTCGCCGTCTGACGCACCCACACTGAACACCGTCGACACACGGGCCGCGGCCCGGGGGGCCACGGCCGGGGCCACGTGCGGCCTCGGCCACGACCTCCCGGACCGCGGCGCTCTCCGTCCCGGTGCCGTTCGCCGGGGCAACCGTGCCCTCGGCGCTTGATGCCCTCGTGCCCGCCGGGCCGGTGGGCAGCGGCCCGCGAGGCGAGACACGCCTCAGGGCGGAGGCCACGCTCGCTCGGCGCGACGTGCTGCTCGGGCTGAACTGCGGCCGGGCCTGAAGACCGGCCGGTCCTGCATTTCGGCCCGGACCTCACGTCCGGCCGGCCTGAAGTCCGGCCGGGGCGTGCACTCCGGCCGAGGCGTGCACTCCGGCCGGGCCTCAAGACTGGCCGCGGCCCGAAGGTCGGCCGGATCTGAAGGGCGGGCCTGAAGCCTGGCCGGGTTCGACGTCCGGCCTCGTCGGAAAGCCGGACGGGCGGAAGAACGTGCCCCGCCGGAAGCCGGACCGGCCCGAAGAAGCTGCCCCGCCGGAAGCCCGACCGGCGGGAGAACGGGCCCCGCCGCAAGCCCGACCGGCCGAAGAAGCTGCCCCGCCGGGAAGCCGGGGCCTACGGAAAAGCCGGGCCCGTGCGCGTGGTGGCGCAACGGTTGCGAGCCGGGGGGCCGACCGGCCGGCCGGGCCCGGGCTCCCCTGTCGTGGTGTGCGCGGGATACGTTCCTGGGGTGCGTCCGTGGGCCGGGTCCGCGGAGCGCGCCGCCGCCGCCCGCACGCCGCGGCCCGTACGATCCGGACACCTCACCCACCCCGGGGGGACCACGTATGACCACCGCCGCCACTCCTCGCGCCCAGCTCGCCGACGCCCGGCTGTACCTGTGCACCGACGCCCGCAGGCGCCAGGGCGACCTGCCCGAGTTCCTCGACGCGGTCTTCGCCGGCGGGGTCGACATCGTGCAGCTGCGGGACAAGGGCATGGAGGCCGCCGAGGAACTGGAGCACCTGAGCGTCTTCGCCGACGCCTGCGCCCGGCACGGCAAGCTCCTCGCGGTCAACGACCGCGCGGACGTCGCCCACGCGGCCCGCGCCGACGTCCTGCACCTCGGGCAGGGCGACCTCCCGGTCCCGGCGGCCCGCGCGATCCTCGGCGACGACGTGCTGATCGGCCGCTCCACCCACGCCGAGGCGGAGGCGGAGGCGGCCGCCGTCCAGGAGGGCGTGGACTACTTCTGCACCGGCCCGTGCTGGCCGACGCCCACCAAGCCGGGCCGCCATGCCCCCGGTCTCGACCTGGTCCGGCACACCGCCGCGCTCGGCACCGACCGCCCCTGGTTCGCCATCGGCGGCATCGACCTCGGCAACCTCGACGAGGTGCTCGAGGCGGGTGCCCGCCGTGTCGTCGTCGTCCGGGCGATCACCGAGGCGCAGGACCCCGGTGCCGCCGCGGCGGAGTTCGCCAAGCGGCTGCGCCAGATGTGAGCGCGGGGCGGCCGTGGCGGCCCGGGCACCCGCGGCTCACCCGCCGTCGTCTCATGAGTGTCCAAGGGGTGGACAACAACCCGACAATTCGGGCAAATTTCCCGCTTTCGGTTGGGGGACCGTCCACCCCTGGCTAACCTGCCCGTATGGCCCTAGGAACCGCATCCACCAGGACTGATCGCGCCCGTACCGTGCGCGACATCCTCGCGACCGGCAAGACGACGTACTCGTTCGAGTTCTACGCGCCCAAGACGCCGGCCGGTGAGCGGAACCTGTGGAACGCCCTGCGCAGGGTCGAGGCCGTGGCCCCCGACTTCGTCTCCGTCACCTACGGCGCCGGCGGTACGACCCGCACCACCACGGTGAAGGAGACCCAGCAGATCGTCGTGGACACCACGCTCACGCCGGTCGCCCACCTCACCGCGGTCGACCACTCCCTCGCCGAACTGCGCAACATCATCGGCCAGTACGCCGACGCCGGCATCCGCAACATGCTCGCCGTGCGCGGCGACCCGCCCGGTGACCCCATGGGCGAGTGGGTGCCGCACCCGCGGGGTCTGACGTACGCCGCCGACCTCGTCCGGCTCATCAAGGAGTCGGGCGACTTCTGTGTGGGCGTCGCCGCCTTCCCGGAGATGCACCCGCGCTCCACGGACTGGGACACCGACATCCGGCACTTCGTCGACAAGTGCCGGGCCGGGGCGGACTACGCCATCACACAGATGTTCTTCCACCCCGAGTCCTATCTGCGCCTGCGCGACCGCGTCGTGGCGGCCGGCTGTGACACCCCGGTGATCCCGGAGGTCCTGCCGGTGACCAGCATGAAGATGCTGGAGCGCCTGCCCAAGCTGAGCACCGCCGCCGTCCCGGACGAGCTGAAAGAACGGATCCTCTCGGCGCAGGACGATCCGGCCGCTGTACGCTCCATTGGCATCGACTTCGCCACGGAGTTCTGCGCGCGGCTGCTGGCCGAGGGAGTGCCGGGTCTGCACTTCATCACGCTCAACAACTCCACGGCGACGCTGGAAATCTACGAGAACCTGGGCCTGCACCACCCTCCGCAGGCCTAGACCGGTCGCACCGCCGTACGACACACTGCGGTGCGGCCACAGGGAGAGGGGCGTACATGGGCTGGACGGTCCTCTACATCGCGTTCGGCGGCGTCGCGCTGTGGCTGCTCGGTGAAGTGCTGCTGCAGTACAAGGCGCGGCTTCGCTGGCGGCTGCTCGCGTTCGTCGGCTTCCTCGGCGTCGTGCTCGGCGTACTGATTCCGTCGGTCGTCGTCATCGGGCTGGGCGCGGCGGCGTTCGCGGTCGGGCAGACCTACGTCACGCTGTCGTTCCGGCGTGGCTTCGCCGCGGGCTGGGCGGTCCGCCGCCGCGACGAGGAGCCCGTGAAGCGCCGCAGGGGCCGGGCCGAGCGCCGGGACCCGGCGCTGGAGGTCTCCGACCTGGAGCCGGCCGACACCGGACACTCCGGCGCGGACGCGGACCACGGAAGCGCCTTCGCCGCCGAGACAATGTCCTACGGCCCCGACGACGACCACGACGACGTCTTCACCCCGGCCCGCCCGCCCGTCGCCACGGCCGCCGAGTCCACCATGGTCTACGAGCCGCAGCCGATGCCCGAGGACACCGGCTCCTACGGCGTCTACGGCGACCCCGCCTCCTCCACCGCCTACGCCGCGACGGCCCAGACCGCCGCCGGCGAGCAGCAGTCGTCCTACGGCTACGACTACTCCGGCTACGGCCAGTACGGCTACGACACCACCGGCCAGCAGCAGTACGCCGCCTACTCCGACCCGTACATCGGCACCCAGACCTACGGCGGCGCCCCGTACGACGCGGCCTACGGCGGCTCGTACGAGCAGCAGCAGGGCTATGCGCAGGACCCCTACCTCGGCGGCTACGACCAGACGCCGCCGGACGGGGTGTGGGTCCCGCAGCAGCGCACCGACGACTCCTACGGCGGTGAGCTCCCGCAGGAGCAGCCGTACCCCTACCAGCAGGGCACCGGGACCGGCCCGCAGCAGGCCGGCCACGGCTTCGACGAGCAGTACCGCTTCTGACGACGCCCCGCGGTCCTCACTGGGAGCCGCGGAACTCCGGCCCCTCGACGATGAGCCCGGCGACCAGGGCGCCCGACATGCCGGCGTGGGGGAGCCCCCCGCCGGGATGCGACCAGCCGCCGACGCGGTAGAGGCCGGGGAGGGCGGTGGCGTTCCCCGGGTGCAGCAGGCGTCCGGCGCCGGCGGCGAGGGCGGGGGCGGGTACCGCTCCGAAGCGGGCGCCCGTCTCGTCCTCCGTGTGCCCGGGAGTGCGCACCTCGTGCCACAGGATCCGCTCGGGCAGCTGCGGCACGGCCCCACCGGCGGCCTGGAGGAGATGGTCCGTGCAGCGCCGGACCGTGCCCTCGTCCTCCCAGGCGGCCTCGGCCGGCACCACCGCGGACAGCACCACGGCCTCGTGGGCGCCGTCAGGGACGAGCGAGGGGTCGTCCGGGCGCAGCACGGTCACGGTGGGACGCGGGGGCAGGTCGCCGTCCGGGGAACGCAGGAAGTCCAGCTCCGGCCCGGGAGCCGGCGGGTGGATCACCGTGCGGTGCACGGCGTCGGCCTCGCGCGCGCCGCGCAGCGCCAGCAGCACCGTGAAGCGGCCGGGGCGGACGGTCGCCGTGTCCGCCCGTACGTCACCGTCCGCGTCGAGCAGATGCTCGGTCAGCCCGCGCAGCCGGGCGGGATCGACCCCGGCCACCACGTGGTCGGCCTCCGCCACCGTCCCGTCGGAGAACTCCACGCCCGCGGCCCGGCCGTCCTTCTCCACGATGCCCGTGACCTCGGCGCCGAAGACGAACTCGACCTTGCGTGCCACGCACCGCTCGTACACCGCGCGAGCGAGTTCCCTGATGCCGCCGCGCACGTACCAGACGCCGAAGGCGTGCTCCATGTAGGGCAGGACGGCGGCGCTCGCCGGAGCGGTCCGGGGATCGAGGCCGTGGCCGAGCACGCAGCTCTCCAGCAGCGCCGCCAGCCGCTCGTCCCCCAGCTCCCATGCCCCGATCTGCGCGGCCGTGGCCGCCTTCCGCGTCCGCAGCAGCCGCTTGCGCTCCAGTGCCGGATACGGCTCCTTGTCCGCCAGCACCCGCCAGTTCGGCCACAGGGGCTCCTCCAGCAGGGGCCGGCGGGTGCGGTCCCAGGTCTCGCGGGCCCGGACCAGGAAGTCGCCCCAGCGTTCGCCGGCGCCCTTGCCGAGCGCCTCGTCCAGGGCGGCGACGACGCCCGCGCGGGAGGCGTTCGGCAGGGACACGCGTGTGCCGTCGGGGAAGACGTGGTGCGAGGCCGGGTCGACCTGCACCAGTTCGACGCAGCTCTCCAGCGGCTCCTTGCCGGTCTTGACGAACAGGTCCCGCCACACCGCGGGCAGCGGCAGCAGCCCCGGGCCCGTGTCGAAGCGGAACCCGTCCCGCTCGAAGCGGCGCACCGCCCCGCCGTACGTGTCCGACCGCTCGTACACCACCACCCGGTGGCCCGCGACGGCCAGCCGGGCGGCGGCCGCCATCGCGCCCATCCCGGCGCCGATCACCGCAATCCGTGCCATGCCTGCGACTTTATCCGCCCCCACCGACACCGCCGACCGGGTGCCTGGGCATGAGCGCGCAGGTCTGAGTATCCGTACTCAGCCGGTGAGATGAGTAGCTGTGCGGATGGGCCGCGACCTGCGGGGACGGGAGAGTGGAGACACGGAGACGGGGCACGGCTCCGGTACCGGCGGCACGGGGCGCCGGAACCGGGCGGCCCTCGATCCTCTCCTTCCGCCGGCGGTCGTCGGCGGGAGCGAGACACGGGGGAGATCCGGGGGACGACCGCACAGGGGGTCCCACGGGGGACGTACGGGGGAGCAACAGGAAGCGCCGGTTCCGGCGTGGCCCGCGGGGGACGCGGCCACTTCGGCACCGGCGCTTTCCCGTGCGCCCGGCGATCTCGCCGCGCCCGGTCGACGGCGTCCGGACTGCGGCGGGCGGACTGCGGCGTCCGGTCGGCGACGACCGGTCAGCGGCGGCCGCTCACCCGGCCCTGCAGCAGCCGGGACAGCGCCGCGTGCACGTCGTCCAGGGAGCGCTCGGGCTGGAAGGACTTCCAGTCCAGGGCGGCCACCAGCACCATGCCGACCAGCGCCGCGGCGGTCAGCGGCACGTCGATCTCCTCGCTGAACTCGCCGCCCGCCACGCCCTCGCGCAGGACGCCCTCGACGACCGCGACCGCCTCCTGCCGGACCACCATCAGGGTGGACTGCCAGGCCCGGTTGGTACGCCACAGCTCCGCCACGTACAGCTGGGTGAAGGCCGGGTAGCGGTCGATGAACACGAGCCCCGCGCGGATCATCGCGTCCAGCGCGTCCACCCGGGAGCCGCCCCCGTGCACGGTGGACTCGGCGGCCTGCCGCAGGGAGGCGGTCAGCAGGCCCACGCCGTGCCGCAACAGCTCCTCGAACAGGACCGACTTGCTCGCGAAGTTGTAGTAGACCGTGCCCTTCGCGACGCCCGCCCGCTCGGCGATCTCGTCCACCGTGGTGGCGGAGAACCCTTGCTCGGCGATGAGCGTGACGGCGGCCTCGTAGAGCTTCTGCCGGGTGGCCTCGCGGCGGGAGCTGCCGCCCGGCGTGGTGCTGCTGTCCATGCCGCTGATTCTCACAGGTCGCGCGGGGCGGCACGCGCGCGTGGTCGCAGGCCCGGTCGCGGGGGCGGTGGTCAGGGGGTCGGTTCCGGGGGTGGTGGTCACAGGCTCAGCTCCGGATGCAGCCGGTCCAGGGTCCACACCTGCCGGCGTCGCGCCGACAGGGCGGTCAGGGCGAGCGCCCCGGCCGTGAACGCCGTGAGGACCGCGCACGCCGTCCACACCGGTCCCAGCCCGCCGCCGGTGACGAGCCTGCGCAGCGCCTCGACGACGTAGCTCATCGGCAGGAAGGGGTGGATCGCGTTGAAGAAGCCCGGCGAGGTCTGCACCGGATAGGTGCCGCCCGCGGAGGTCAGCTGGAGCATCAGCAGCGCGAGGACCAGGATCCGGCCGGCCGCGCCGAACCGGGCGTTGAGCCACTGCACGATCGCCGCGAAACACGCCGCCACCAGGAAGAGGAAGCCGACCGTGCCGGCCGCGCGGACCATCTGCAGGCCGATCGCCCAGTGCAGCACGGCCATGAGCGCCGCCGTCTGCAGGACGCCGACGGCCACCACCGGCAGCCAGCCCGCCAGCGCGATCCGCCAGGCCGGGGCGCCCGCGGCGAGCGCGCGCCGGTTCATCGGCGGAATCAGCATGTACGCCACCATCGCGCCCACCCACAGCGACAGCGGGATGAAGTACGGCGCGAACCCGGTGCCGTAGTTGGGTGCCTTGTGCAGGTCCTGCGCGGCGAGCCGCACGGGGTCGGCCATGACGCCGGTGCGCCGGTCGCGGTCCTGCCGGTCGTAGTCGGGGATCTTCCCCGCGCCGTCGTGCAGCCCGCCGGCCAGCTTGCCGGAGCCGTCGACCAGCTTGTACATGCCGCCGTTCAGGGTCTCGGCGCCCGTCTTGAGCTTGCCGACGCCCTGATCGAGAGTGCCGGCGCCGGTCGAGGCGGTGCCGAGCCCGGTGTGCAGCTTCTTGGCGCCCGCGGCGACCTTGGCGGCCCCGTCGTTCAACCTGTTGATCTTGGATACGGCGTCGTCGAGGTCCTCGGTGAGGTGCGGGGCGCGCTTGGCGAGGGCCTGCGCCTGCTCCTGCAGCGTGCCGAGGTTGGCGCGGATGGTCTTCAGGTCGCCGTTCTGGTCGGCGATCAGGGTGTTGAGGTCGTCCGCGATGCCCGCCACGTCGGCGGCCGCCTGCTTGGCGTCCTTCAGCTTGGTGCAGCCCGAGTCCGGCAGCAGGGACTTCTCGCAGTGCTCGCGGTAGAACGTGTTCAGCGCGTCGGAGGCCAGATGGGCGCCCTTGGCGGCCTGGGGGGCCCGCTTCACCAGGTCGTCCAGGTTGTGCTGGACGGCGGCCGCCGAGTCGGCGACGAGCCGGGCGGTGTCCCCGATGGTCTTCTCGTTGGCCTTCAGGAACGGGCGCACCTGGCCGGCGGTGCCGTTGACCTTGTCGGCGAGTGCCTGCGTACCGTCGGCGACCCGCTGCGAGCCGTCCTCCAGATCGCTCGCGCCCTGGTTCAGCTTGGTGAGCCCCGTGTTGAGCTTGCCGCTGCCCGCCTTGGCCTCCTTCAGCCCGTCGGCCAGGTCCTTGGAGCCCTTCTCCGCCTTGCCGATGCCGGTGCTGAGCCGGTCGGCGCCGCTCGCCGCCTGGACGGTCTTGTCGTGGATGTCGGAGAACGAGATGAAGATCTTGTCCAGGAAGGAGCGCGACGCCTTGCTGGAGGCCGCGGCGCGCACCTCGCTGAACACCGTCCGGGAGATCTGCCCGACGATGTAGTTGTTGGCGTCGTTGGTGCGCACCTGAAGGGCGCCGGTCTCGGGGGCGTCACCCGCGCTGGAGGCGATCCGCTTGCTGAAGTCGGCGGGCATGGTCAGCGACAGGTAGTACGTGCCGTCC
This sequence comes from Streptomyces sp. NPDC028635, assembly GCF_040637635.1. NCBI lineage: Bacteria > Bacillati > Actinomycetota > Actinomycetes > Kitasatosporales > Streptomycetaceae > Streptomyces > Streptomyces sp. NPDC028635. The sequence goes on from NZ_JBEZWX010000020.1 coordinate 72,624, forward strand.
TCGACGCCCCGGCGGGCCTGCCCGGCGCTCACCTGGTGCCACTCGAACGTGCGGCTGTCCAGCAGCCGCTCGGTGATGTCGTCGCCGGCGGTGAGCTTCTTGCCGTCTACGGTGGCGCCCTTGTCCGCGTTCACGAGAGCGACGGGGATGCGGTCGAGGCGGCCGTAGGGGTCCCAGAAGGACCACAGGTACAGCGCGCCGTAGAGCAGCGGGAGCAGCAGCAGCGCGACCAGGGCGGCGCGCGGCAGCTTGCCCCGGCCGAAGCGCCGCAGCTCAAGAGCGGCCAGTTTCGGCGAGCGCATCGGCCGCCGCCTCCTTCTCGTCGTCCTTCACGGTCGCGTCACCCGCGCGGGTCTTGTCGGTGTCCTCGGCGGTCTCGTCGGTCGCGCCGGTGTTGCCGCCGTCCTCGGCCGTCGCCTCCCCCGCGCGGCCCTTCTCGTCGTTGCCGGTGGCCGTGGCGTCGGCGCCGGTCTTCTGATCGCCGCCGGTGGACACGGTGACGGCGCCGTCCGGGGCCTCGCTGCACACCGCGGCGACGGTGATGCCGGCCTCGGTCAGGGACCTGAGCAGCGCCCACATCTCGGCGCGCTCGGCGTCCGCCAGCTTCAGATCCGCGTCGTCGACGCCCAGCAGCCCCGGCCGCCCGATCAGCGCGAGTGCGATCGACAGCCGCAGCGCCTCCAGCCGCTCCAGATCGCGAACGGCCGTGCGGGGACCCTTGGGCAGAGCGTCCAGGTCCAGTCCGGCGGACGTCAGGGCCTCCTCGACGCGCCGGGAGGCCGTCGCGGCCCGCTCCGCGCGCGGCCTGAGCAGAGAGCGCAGTCCGTCCCCGAAACGCCGCTGGAGCAGCGCCCGTTCCCGCAGGTGCTCGCCGACCGTGAGCGCGGGGTCGAGGTCGGTCACGCCGGGCACGTGGGCGAGTGCGGCGACCCGGCGCAGGGCGGCCATCTGCCGGGGCAGCCGGTGGCCGCCGACCGTGACCGACCCCTCGGTGGGGCGCATACGTCCGGTGAGCGCGAGCAGGAGACAGGTACGGCCCGAACCGGACGGCCCGGTGACCGCGATCAGCGAGCCCGGTTCCGTCTCGATGTCGACGCCGCGGAAGGCCCAGCCCCGCGGCCCTTTGAGTCCGAGGCCGCGGGCCGCTACGGCGAGCCCGGGCGAGTCGTCGTCCACGTGACCCCCTGCTTTTTTGAACTGACTGGTCAGTGCAAAAACTAGCCCGAACCTTCGATCGAGGCAAAAGCCCAGGTCAGAACGGATTGTCAGTGGCATACCCGACGATGGGCACATACGGCACCCCCGTAGGGCAGTGCCGTCACGCAGACGACAGGAGGTTCGTCATGGCCACCCACTCCGCAGCAGCCGCGCACCGGCGCCGCGCCACCGGCCCTGCCCCCTCACTGAACGGCCCGGCGAGCGACGTGCACCCGGTGCTGCGCCGGGCATCCGCCCCGCCCGCCGCACTCGACCTGCTCGCCCAGGCACGCGCCGGCCTCGACGAGGCCGCGGTCCTCGACACCCCCAACGAGCGCTACGCCACGGCCCACCTCGCCGCGCTGCGCACCGCGGCCGCCGTGCTCGCCGCGCGCGGCCGGCCCGAGTCCACTCCCAGGAAGCGGGCCAGGATCCGGAGCGCCTGGGAAGTGCTCCCCGAGATCGCGCCCGAACTGACCGAATGGAGCGCGCTGTTCGCCTCAGGCGCCCGGCGCCGTGCCCGCGCGGAGGCGGGCATCCAGGGCGCGGCCGGCAACCGCGACGCCGACGACCTGATACGCGACGTGGCGATGTTCCTCCGCATCGTCGAGCGGATGCTGGTCCTCCAGCCGGTCCTGCCGCAGCCCCGCCAGGACACGGACGAGGCGGTGCGCGGGGAGGTGAGGGGCGCGGACATGCCGGACGCGGGCTGACGCGGTGGCCTGGGGCGACCACGGAGGCAATAGGGTGGAGCACGCCTGAAGCCTTCCGTCCCGCGTCCGGGCCCGGAGGGCAGCCCGTATCGCGCCGCCGTGACGTGGCGGTGCCGCGCCGAGGAGTCAACCAACGTGTCGGACCCGATGCGACCCCGAGCCTCTCTTCGTACCGCCGTCGTCTGGGAGGTCCTCCAGGACGCCCTCGACCGCCGGGTGAAGGCCACGGGCCGGCAGGTGCTGGACGTCCTCGACACCGGCGGCGGCAGCGGCAACTTCGCGGTGCCCGTCGCCCGCCTCGGCCACAACGTCACGGTCGTCGACCCCAGCCCCAACGCGCTCTTCGCCCTGGAGCGCCGCGCCGCCGAGGCGGGCGTGGCCGACCGGGTGCGGGGCGTTCAGGGCGACGCCCACGGACTGTTCGACGTGGCCGAGCGGGGCGGCTACGACGCCGTCCTGTGCCACGGCGTCCTGGAGTACGTGGACGACCCGGCCGAGGGCGTGCGCAACGCGGTCGCCGCGCTGCGCTCCGAGGGCGTGCTGAGCCTGCTCGCCGCCGGCCTCGGCGGAGCCGTGCTCGCCCGGGCGCTCGCCGGGCACTTCACCGAGGCCCGGCAGGCCCTCGCCGACCCCGACGGCCGCTGGGGCACCGGCGACCCGGTGCCGCGGCGCTTCACCACCGAGCAGCTCACCGGGCTGGTCGAGAGCGCGGGGCTGCGGGTCGCCGCGGTCCACGGCGTGCGGGTCTTCGCCGACCTCGTCCCCGGCGTGCTGGTCGACACCGAGCCCGGTGCGCTGGAGGCGCTGCTCAAGCTGGAGGAGGCCGCCGCCGAGCTCCCCGCCTTCCACTCCGTGGCGACCCAGCTCCACGTCCTCGGTGAGACGCGGGCGGCTGCGGAGGGCTGACAGGCCTCCCGAGGCGATCCGCGGCGCGCCGTTGATCAGCGCGTTGGCCGCGGATGGAGTCCGCCACAGACCCCCCGTTCGGGGGCTTGTCGCCGTATGATCGAAGGAGACCGCCCGGCATGACGGGTCGGCCGCCGGGGAATGGAAGCCTCAGCGAGCCGGGACGTTCATGACGGATTCCGGTTGGCCAATTGGCGCAGAGGGGCGGGTTTCACGGGGGCGATTCCCTGCCTATCCTGAAGGGACCCCCCGGGTCGCCCCGGCGACTGCACGATGAGGAGGACTCCGTGCCGCTCTCGGAGCACGAGCAGCGCATGCTCGAGCAGATGGAGCGAGCGCTGTACGCCGAAGATCCCAAGTTCGCGTCGGCGCTTGAGGGAAGCGGGCTGCGTACGTACACCCGGCGGCGGGTCTACCAGGCGGTCGCGGGCTTCCTCGTGGGTATCGCGCTCCTCATGGCCGGAATGGTCGCCAAGCAGGTCTGGCTCAGTGTCGTGGGCTTCCTCGTGATGCTGGGGTGTGCCGTCCTCGCTGTGACCGGCTGGCGCAAGGCACCCAAGCCCGGAGAGCATCCGGCTGCCGCGGGTCCGCATGCCCGGCGGCAGCGGGGGCCGAAGCGTTCCATGATGGACCGCATCGAACAGCGCTGGCAGCGGCGCCGGGACGAGCAAGGCCACTGAAGCCGAGGGTCCTCGACGACATCCCGAGGGGTGACCACCACCAGGTGGTCACCCCTTCGGCGTCTGCGCCATGCGTCTGCGCCCACGACGCCCGTCCCGGGGGCGCAGTGCTCTCCCGACCGGACGCCCCGGGGCGGGCTCAGGATGCCCGTCGAGCCGGCCCGCGGGAGTGCCGTCGGGCCGGCCCGCGAGGCCCCGGGCCACTCAGGGGAGCCCTAAGCCTGGCCCCCGGTGAGGGGAGCCCTGAGCCTGGCCCCCGGTCAGGGTCGGCTCAGCTGGATTCCTGGCTCCGTGGGCGGGGGAGCAGGTGGGCCAAGCGCTGGGACCAGCGGGATCTGAGCGCTGTCCAGCGGGCCGAGACGTCCCACAGTGCCCGGACCGCCGACCGCGGGGCGACGAGGGCTCGCAGCCGGGTACGACGGCCGGCCTTCGCACGGAGAGCGGCCCGCATCCGGCGCACGTCGTCGGCCAGCCCGGCCTCCGCCTGCGCCCGCGGCGCGTACAGCACCTGCTCCACGGCGCCCGCCACCCGGTGCACCGACGCAGCCGCCGGTCCCTCCAGCTCGCCCAGCCGCACGATCCGCGCCGCCGCCTTGCGCGGGGTGAGCGCGTCGTCCGGCGGGATGCCGTAGTCCCAAGCCGTGTCGATCAGCTCGCCCCATACCGCGAGGACATGCCCGGTCGCCGCCTGCTGCGCCGTGAGCAGCGCCGGCTCCGCCGTCACCTCGGGGCCCTCGGCGCCGCCCTCGCGGCCCGCACGGGACGCGGTCGGCCCGCGCGGCGCGTGCTGGGCCGACGCCAGCCGCAGCGCACGCCGCCGCACCCGCCACAGCATGGGCAGCAGCAGCACGGTCACCGCCGCCAGGCCCAGCAGCGTCCAGGTGGCGATCGCCCACCAGGGCGTGGAGTCGTCGCCGCCCTGCGCCGGGTTCAGCGGCAGCGCACCGGCGCACTCGTCGAGCTTCTTGGCCTGCACCGAGCAGCTCGAGCTCGCCGAGGGCGCCGCCGACGGGGCGGTGCCCGCCGAGCGCGAGGCCTGCGGTGCGTCGGGGAGGTTGTTGCCCGGGCTGTCCGGCGTGGTGTACGACGGCGTCGTCCCGCGGGTCGGCGTGGGCTCGAAGCGGGTCCAGCCCACGCCCTCGAAGTACAGCTCGGGCCAGGCGTGCGCGTCCTTCACCCCGACCGCCACCGAGCCGTCCGACTGCACCGTCCCCGGCGCGAACCCGACCGCGACCCGGGCCGGGATGCCGAGGGTGCGGGCCATCGCCGCCATCGCGAAGGAGAAGTGGACGCAGAAGCCCTGCTTGTCCTTCAGGAACTTGGCGATCGCGTCGGGACCGCTGCCCACCTCGACCTGCGTGTCGTACTGGAAACCGCCGGTCAGCGCGAAGTAGTCCTGCAGCGCGACCGCCTTGTCGTAGTCGCTCGTCGCGTTCCGGGTGATCTGCCGTGCCGTCCGCGCCACCACCGACGGCACCGAGCCCGGCACCTTGGTGTACTCCTGCAGGATCCGCTCCGGCGCCCGCGGAGCCGATGCCAGCTGCTGGGCCGTCGGCCGCACGTCGAGGCTGCGCACCTCGTACGTCTCACCGCGTGTGGTCTGGCCGTGGTCACCGACCAGCGTCATGCCCACCGGCTCGTAGCGCCACTTGCCCCCCACGCTCACACCGCTCGGCGGGTAGGGCATCGGCAGCCAGTCCTGGGCGTACCACTCGGCCGCGGAGATGCGGGTGGTGATCTGCGCCCGGCGGACGTCCGCGCCCAGGCCGGCCGGGCCGGGGAACTGCTCCGGCACCGCGGTGATGTGCCGCTTGGCGGGTTTCCACGTGGTGCCGTCGAAGTCGTCCAGCGAGACGATCCGCAGATACAGGTTGTTGAAGTCGTCGCTGTCGGTGCGCAGGACCATGGCCGTGCGGTCCTGGTCCTGGTTCAGGCTGTCGCGCAGGGAGACCAGCGGGTTGACCGCGGAGATCGTGCCCCCGGCGCCGCTGCCCGAGCCCACGCCGCCCCGGGCGTCGGCCAGCAGTCCGCCCTGGATCGCCGGCAATGGAAGCAGCGGCACCACCAGGGCGATTCCCAGCGCGACGGCGCCGATGCGCCGGCCCGTGCGCACCGGGGCCAGCGGACCGTCCGGCGCCCCGGGGACACGGGGGGTGCCGCCGAAGACGCGCCCCCACTGCGACAGCCGCTCCCGGCCCTCGGCGAGCAGCAGCATCAGATAACCGGCGGCCGCCACCAGGAACCACAGCCAGTCCATGCCGCCGTCGGACAGCCCCGCCGCGACCGAGTACAGCGCGAGCAGCGGCAGTCCCGCCGGGGCGGCACTGCGGTAGGTCACCGCGAGCGTGTCCACCAGCAGCCCGATCACCAGGACGCCGCCGACGAGCATCAGCCGGATGCCGTCGGACTCCAGCGGTGCCGGGATCGCGTACCGCGCTATGTCGTCGGAGCCCTGCCGCAGCAGGTCGGAGAAGTGCTGGAACGCCTGCGGGCCGGGGACGAACCCGGCCACGGCCTGCCGGCCGGCGAAGACGAGGGTGAGCAGCAGCAGGGTGACCAGCGCCTGCGCGGCCACGGTGAGCGGCCGCGCCAGCGGCACGCGCCGGGTCGCCGCGCCCACGCCGGACTGGACGGCCAGCAGGACCGCCGCCTGCAGGATCCAGGTGGCCGGGTCGACCAGGGGCAGCAGCGCGCAGGACGCCATCACCGTGGCCGCCCACGCGCACAGCGCCAGCCGTGCCCGTCCGCTGATCATCGTGCCTCCCCCGTCATGCCCGGACCGCCCGCGGCCGCGAGGCTCGTGCGCTCCCGGTCCGCCTGACGCCACAGATCGGCCGGTGTCGCACCCCGCGGGACGCTCAGGGCTGTCCAGCCCGCCTCCCGCAGCAGCCGCAACCGCTCTTCCGTCCTGTTCATCGGACGAGGGACGTCGATCGGTTCACGCAGCCACACGTCGCTGTCCAGGACGAACGCGATCGCTCCCGCGCTGCGCTGCCGCATCCTGGCGGCCACCGCGGCCTGCTGCTCGTCCAGGTCGCCGAAGAAGGCCACCAGCAGCCCCTCGTTGCCGCCGCGCAGCACGTCGTAGGCCCGGGACAGCCCCGCGCCGTCGGAGTGGTCGATCACCGCGAGGGTGTCCATCATCAGGCCGGCCGCGTCCGCGGACTGGTGGCCGGTGCCCGCGAACCCGTCGGCGCCCTCGCCGGGCACCGAACTGCCGGTGTCGGTCAGCAGCCGCACCGAGAAACCCCGCTCCAGCATGTGCGTCAGCACCGAGGCGCAGCCGGACACCGCCCACTCGAACGCGGAGTCCGGGCCCGCGCCGCGGAAGGCGACGCCCCGGGTGTCCAGCAGCACCGTGCAGCGCGAACGCTGCGGCTGCTCCTCGCGCCGCACCATCAGCTCGCCGTAGCGGGCGGTGGACCGCCAGTGCACGCGGCGCAGATCGTCGCCGTGGCGGTAGCCGCGCGGGATCACGTCGTCCTCGCCGGCCAGGGCCAGCGAACGCTGCCGTCCGTCGCCGTAGCCCTTCGCCTCACCGGTCAGCCGCACCGGCGGCAGCGGCTCCACCCGGGGGATCACCGTCAGGGTGTCGTACGACGAGAAGGACCGCGTCAGCTCGCACATGCCGAACGGGTCCGACAGCCGCAGCTGCAGCGGGCCCAGCGGAAAGCGGCCGCGCAGGTCGGAGCGGACCCGGTAGGACACCTCGCGGCGCCCGCCGGCCTCCACCCGGTCCAGCACGAAGCGCGGGCGCGGACCGAGCACGTACGGCACCCGGTCCTGGAGCATCAGCAGGCCCGTGGGCAGCCGCGAGACGTTGTCCACCCGCAGATGAACCCGGGCCTCGCTGCCGGCCGGCACCCGTGCGGGGCTCAGCCGGCGGCTGCCGGCGACCCGGTAGCGGGTGCGGTAGAGCACCGCCGCGCACACCAGCGGCAGCGCCGCCAGCAGCAGCCCGACGCGCAGCAGGCCCTCCTGTCCGAGGACGTAGGCGCAGATCGCGGCGGCGATGCCGGCGGCCAGAAAGGAACGGCCGCGCGTGGTCAGCCCGGCCAGGGCCGTACGGACACCGCCCGGCTCCCCGCGGCCGGCGTCCGGACGTCCCGTCCCCCCGTCGTACGCCATCACAGCCTCCGCGGCGGCTGCTGCGGGTAGGCCGGGGCGGTGGCGCCCAGGCCGAAGCCGTGCTGCTGGGACGCCGTCGGGACCGGGGTGTGCTGCAGGATCTCCAGCACGACCTGCTCGGCCGTACGACGGTTGAGCTGGGCCTGGGCGGTGGGCAGCAGACGGTGCGCGAGGACGGCCACGGCGAGCGCCTGCACGTCGTCCGGCAGCGCGTACTCCCGGCCGCTGAGGGCCGCGGACGCCTTCGCCGCGCGCAGCAGGTGCAGCGTCGCGCGCGGGGAGGCGCCCAGTCTGAGGTCCGGGTGCGTGCGGGTGGCGGCGACCAGGTCCACCGCGTAGCGCCGGACCGTGTCGGCGACGTGGACCCCGCGCACGGCGTCGATCAGCTTCACCACGTCGTGCGCGTGCGCCACCGGCTGCAGGTCGTCCAGGGGGCTGACCCCGCCGTGCACGTCCAGCATCTGCAGTTCGGCCTCCGGGGTGGGGTAACCGATGGAGACGCGGGCCATGAAGCGGTCGCGCTGGGCCTCGGGCAGCGGGTAGGTGCCCTCCATCTCGACCGGGTTCTGCGTGGCCACCACCATGAAGGGACTCGGCAGCTCGTACGTCTGCCCGTCGATGGTGACCTGGCGCTCCTCCATCGACTCCAGCAGCGCCGACTGCGTCTTGGGCGAGGCCCGGTTGATCTCGTCGCCGATCACGATCTGCGCGAAGATCGCGCCCGGCTTGAACTCGAAGTCCCGGCGCTGCTGGTCCCAGATGGACACACCGGTGATGTCCGAGGGCAGCAGGTCCGGGGTGAACTGGATCCGCCGCACCGAGCAGTCGATGGAACGCGCCAGCGTCTTGGCGAGCATCGTCTTGCCGACACCGGGGACGTCCTCGATCAAGAGGTGTCCCTCGGCGAGCAGCACGGTCAGTGCCAGCCGAACGACCTCGGGCTTGCCCTCGATCACTCCTTCCACGGAGCTGCGCACACGCTCCGCGGTGGCGGTCAGATCTGTAAGGCTCGCTCGCTCGTCATAGGTCGTCACCCGGCCCTCCTCGGCCCGTTCTTTCTTTCGGGCCGCCGCAGATGCGGAACCGGCCCACCCCGAATCACGGACACCTCGCGAAAAAGGTTCCGCGCGACGTCACAACCGCATTCTTGTTGCCGTTACCGGTTCGTGTCACTCGCCTGTGGACAACTGGCTGCGATATGTCGGGCCTTGCGGCCTTTCGGCCCTCGGAACGCCGGATTTCGCGAACGATGCGTGAGGAGAACGCGTGGGCGGGCCGTCCGGCGGGCATCCGTGACGGTCACGGCCACCCTGTCCGGGCGGGCTGTGGACCGGTCAGCACGTCACTCCGGTGCCGTGACCCACATGGGTAACGCGGGCGGTGCCGAACGGGTGAATTCGGCGGATCCGGTGCTACGCGTGCGTGCCGGTGCGCGACGCGCAGGCCGGTTGATTGACCGCGAGACAGGGTGGACTAAAGTGACGCGAAGCGGGAGGCGAGGCCCTCCCCACGGGACTTCCCGTCCCCGCGTCAGAACCCTGCAAGACCCCGGCGTGCTGTCCGGAGATCTCCCACGTGCGCGGCGCGTACGTACGGCTCGGCCTCCTCCCGCTCCCGGTCGGCCGCCGCCGTGAGGCGCCGGTCGGCCTCCCCTTCTGGGAGCGGGCGGGGACCCGGCGGTGCGGAGCGTTCGCGCCGGACCTGAGAGGGCCCCTTGAGTCAGAGTCGACACGTCCCAGTGATGCTCCAGCGGTGTCTGGACCTGCTGGCGCCCGCCCTGCAGGAGCCGGGGGCGGTCGTCGTCGACTGCACCCTGGGCCTGGGCGGCCACAGCGAGGCGCTGCTGACCCGCTTCCCCGAGGCCCGGCTGATCGGTCTCGACCGGGACAAGGAGGCGCTGCGGCTGTCCGGTGAGCGGCTCGCGCCGTACCAGGACCGTGCCACGCTCGTGCACGCCGTCTACGACGAGCTGCCCGAGGTCCTCGACCGGCTCGGCATCGCGCGCGTGCAGGGCGTGCTGTTCGACCTGGGCGTCTCCTCCATGCAGCTGGACGAGGCGGACCGCGGGTTCGCCTACGCGCAGGACGCGCCGCTGGACATGCGCATGGACCAGACGACCGGCGTCAGCGCGGCCGAGGTGCTGAACACCTACCCGCCCGGCGAACTCGTCCGCATCCTGCGCGCGTACGGCGAGGAGAAGCAGGCCAAGCGGATCGTGGCCGCGATCGTGCGCGAGCGGGAGAAGGAGCCGTTCAGCAACAGCGCGCGGCTGGTGGAGCTGATCCGGGACGCGCTGCCGCAGGCCGCCAAGCGCACCGGCGGCAACCCGGCCAAGCGCACCTTCCAGGCGCTGCGCATCGAGGTCAACGGGGAGCTGTCGGTCCTGGAGCGGGCCATCCCCGCCGCGGTCAAGGCGCTCGCGGTGGGCGGACGTGTCGCCGTCCTCTCCTACCACTCCCTGGAGGACCGGCTGGTCAAGCAGGTCTTCGCGGCCGGTGCCGCCTCCACCGCGCCGCCCGGGCTGCCGGTCGTGCCCGAGCGCTACCAGCCGCGGCTCAAGCTGCTCACCCGTGGTGCCGAACTTCCCACCGAGGAAGAGGTCGCCGAGAACCGCCGGGCGGCCCCCGCGCGGCTGCGCGGCGCCGAACGCATCAGGGAGGACGTGGAGTGAGCCAGGCGACGGGGCGGGCGCGCGCGGGGACCGGCCCCGGGCGGCCGGGGCCGACGACGGCCGTAACACCGGGCGGAGGAGTCGGCCCCCGCCGGTCACGGCCGGTCACGGCCCGTGCGGCCGGGCCGCGCGAGCCGGCCGCGCGGCCCGGGGCCGGCCGCGTCACGGCGCCCCCGCGCGCCGGAGCGTCCGCGTCATCCGGCGACCCGTGCGGTGCGGTCCACCGGGAGGCCGGCTGCCGCTGGGCGGTCCGGGCCGGCCGCACCACCCGCGCAGGGGGCTGCGGCCGCGCCTGCCGTCCGCCCCGGCGGACCGGCCTGCGCCCGCACTCCCGGTACGGCGCGGCAGCGACCGTTCGGCACAGCGGTGAGCGAACCCGGGGGAGGGGCGAGTGAGTGGGAAACCCCAGGTGAAGGGGCGGGCCGCGCGGCTTGCCCGGCTGTTCCCGGCGGCCGGGCGGGGGCAGGCGGCCCGTACGCCGTTCGTCCTGCTCGTCGTCCTGCTGCTCGGCGGCGGCCTCATCGGGCTCCTCGTGCTGAACTCCGCGCTCAGCGAGGGCTCCTTCAAGCTCGACGACCTGCAGAAGGACACCAAGTCGCTCACCGACGAGGAGCAGGCCCTGCAACGCGACGTGGACGCCTACTCCGCCCCCGAGGCCCTGCAGCGCCGCGCCCGCGAGCTGGGCATGGTGCCGGGCGGGGACCCCGCCTTCCTCGGCCTCGACGGCACCGTCAAGGGCTTCCCCTCGCCCGCCGCCGCGGACCTGGAGGAGGCCCCGCTCGTCCTCGCCCCGGAGGCCAGGCCCGCCGGCCAGGCACCGACGCCCACGGCATCCCCCTCGGCCACCGCCTCCCCGGCGGCGACCGCCCCCTCGGCCACCGGCTCCCCGGCGGCAACCACCCCGTCGGTCACCGCTTCCCCGGCGGCCGCCACCACGCCCCAGACATCCCAGACGACGCCCCCCGGCAGGTGACGGAAGTGGTCGATGACTTCGGCAGGAAACCGCCGCGCCGCCGCGTGCCCGGCCCCGCCCGGCCCGCCCGGTCCGGGGCGCCCCGGCGGCAGCCCGGCCCCGGCGGACGTCCGGCGCGCCGCCCCGCCCCGCCCCGCAGGGCCGCGCCCCCGCGCACGCTGAGGCTCGGCAGCCCGCGCCCGCGGCTGCGCCTGGTCGGCCTGGGCCTGACCCTCGTCATGGCCGCCTTCGTCTTCCGTCTGCTGCAGGTGCAGGCGGTCGACGCCAGCACCTACGCGGCCAAGGCCGAGCAGAACCGGTACGTCGTGCACACCCTCGCGGCCGAGCGCGGCGGCATCACCGACCGCAACGGCGTGGCCCTCGCGGCGAGCGTCGACGCGTACGACATCACCGCCGACCCCACGATGTTCACGCGCAAGCAGCTCAAGATCGACGACGGCCCCGAGCAGGCGGCGGCGCTGCTCGCCCCGATCCTCGGCCAGGACCAGGCGGCCCTGGTCAAGAAGCTGCGGCCGAAGGACAAGGACCTGCGCTACGTGCGCCTCGCCCTGAGCCGCACCCCGCAGGTGTGGACGCAGATCAAGGATCTCCGGCTCGCCCTCGCCAAGAAGGCCGAAAGGGACAAGTCCACGGTCAACGTCCTCGCCGGCGTCTTCGCCGACCCCAGCAGCAAGCGGATCTACCCCAACGGCGATCTCGCCGCCGGGATACTGGGCTGGGTCAACGCCGACGGCCGGGGCGGCGGCGGCATCGAGCAGCAGCTGAACAAGACGCTCTCGGGCAAGGACGGCAAGATCCGCTACGCCCAGTCCGGCGGCCGTCAGGTGCCGACCGCGGGCTCCACGGAGACGCCCGCCGTGCCCGGCTCCCAGGTCGAGCTGACCATCGACCGCGACATCCAGTGGGCCGCGCAGAACGCCATCACCGAGCAGGTGAAGAAGTCCAAGGCGGACCGCGGCTACGTCGTCGTCCAGGACACCCGCACCGGCCAGATCCTCGCCATGGCCAACTCGCCCGGCTTCGACCCCGGAAACCTGCGGCACGCCAACCCCGCCGCGCTCGGCAACGCGGCCGTGCAGGACGCCTACGAGCCCGGCTCCACCGCGAAGGTGATGTCGATGGCCGCCGTACTGGAGGAGAACGTCGCCACGCCGCTCACGCACGTCGTCGTGCCGAACCGGCTGCACCGCGGCGACCGGCTCTTCCAGGACGACATCGACCACGCCACCTGGTACCTCACGCTCAACGGTGTGCTCGCCAAGTCCTCCAACATCGGCACCATCCTCGCCACCGGCCAGCTCGGCAAGACCCAGCCGCAGGCGAACCAGGTGCTCTACTCCTATCTGCGCCGGTTCGGGATCGGCAGCTACAGCGGGCTCGACTTCCCCGGCGAGACCAAGGGCATCCTCGCGCCGCCCGGACAGTGGTCGACCTCGCAGCAGTACACGATCCCTTTCGGCCAGGGTTTCTCCATCAACGCCATCCAGGCGGCGTCCGTCTACTCGACCATCGCCAACGGCGGTGTCCGCGTCGAACCCACCCTCGTCCGCGGCACCAAGGGACCCGACGGGCGCTTCACGCCGGCGGCGAAGCCCGAGGTGAGAAGGGTCGTGAGCGCCAAGACCGCCAAGACGCTGGCCCAGATGCTGGAGTCGGTCGTGGACGACGAGCAGGGCACCGGCATCAAGGCGCGCATCCCCGGGTACCGAGTGGCGGGCAAGACCGGCACCGCCAACCGCGTGGATCCGGCCACCGGCCGCTACAAGGGCTACACCTCGTCCTTCGCCGGGTTCGCACCCGCCGACAAGCCGCGCATCACCGTCTACTGCGCGATCCAGAACGCCACCACGGGCAGCTACTTCGGCGGCCAGATCTGCGGACCCATCTACAAGCAGGTGATGGAGTTCGCGCTCAAGACCCTCCAGGTCCCACCGACCGGCGCCCACCCCGCGAACCTGCCCGTGTCCTACCAGCCGTGACCCCGCCCGCCCCCGGCACCGCCTCCCGCCGGCCCTGACCCCGCCCGCCCCGGGACCGTCTCCCACCAGCCCCGACCCCCACCGGACCGCTCCCCCCGACCCGGACCCGACCCCCTGCCGATCAGCGCGACCAGCCAGGAACGAGCCGTGACCATGATCACCCCCCAGCCCGGGAACCAGAACGCCTCCGGCCCCTCACTTCGCCCAGGGGCGGGTGCGCCCGGTACGCTCACCGCCGTGCCACACGCTGATCAGTCCCGAACCACCCAGAAGGGCGCTTCCGTGACCTACCCGGGACCGCCCCGGCCGGCCGAGGTCTCCGCCACACCCCTCGCGGACCTCGCCGACCAGCTGGGTATCCAGCAGCCGGAGAGCACCGCGGCGGTCACGGGCATCACCCACGACTCGCGCGCCGTCCGCCCCGGCGACCTGTACGCCGCCCTGCCGGGCGCCCGCCTGCACGGCGCCGACTTCGTCACCCAGGCGGCGAGCCTGGGCGCGGCCGCGGTGCTGACCGACCCGACGGGCGTCGAACGCGCCAAGGCGACCGGCCTGCCCGTCCTGGTGGTCGACGACCCGCGCGGACGGATGGGCGAACTGGCGGCGACGCTCTACGGCCACCCGGGCCGGGACCTGCTCCAGATCGGCATCACCGGCACCTCGGGCAAGACCACCACCGCCTACCTCGTCGAGGGCGGCCTGAAGACCGCGAAGAGCACCGGCCTGATCGGCACGGTGGAGATGCGCATCGGCGAGGAGCGCATCAAGTCCGAGCGCACCACCCCCGAAGCCACCGACCTCCAGGCGCTGTTCGCGGTGATGCGCGAGCGCGGCGTCGAGGCGGTCGCCATGGAGGTCTCCAGCCACGCCCTGGTGCTCGGCCGGGTCGACGGCTGTGTCTTCGACATCGCCGTCTTCACCAACCTCAGCCCGGAACACATGGAGTTCCACTCCGACATGGAGGACTACTTCCGGGCCAAGGCACAGCTGTTCACGCCGCACCGCAGCAAACGCGGCGTGGTCAACCACGACGACGACTACGGCCGCCGGCTGGCCAAGGAGGCGACCGTCCCGGTCGTCACCTACTCCGCCGAGGGCCACCCCGACGCCGACTGGCGCGCCGAGGACGTCGAGGTCGGCACCATGGACTCGACGTTCACCGTCGTCGGCCCCGACGGACAGCGCATCCGGGCCAAGTCGCCGCTGGCGGGCCCCTTCAACGTGGCGAACACCCTCGCCGCCGTCGTCGCCCTCGCCACGGCGGGCCTCGACCCGCAGGCCGCCGCCGACGGCATCGCCGCCGTACCCGGTGTGCCGGGACGTCTGGAGCGCGTCGACGCCGGGCAGCCCTACCTCGCGGTCGTCGACTACGCCCACAAGACCGACGCCGTCGAGTCGGTGCTCAAGGCGCTGCGCAAGGTCACCAAGGGCCGGCTGCACGTCGTGCTGGGCTGCGGCGGCGACCGGGACAAGACCAAGCGCGCGCCGATGGGCGCCGCCATGGCGCGGCTCGCCGACACCGCCGTACTGACCTCCGACAACCCCCGCTCCGAGGACCCGCTCGCGATCCTCGCGACCATGCTCCAGGGCGCGGCCTCGGTGCCCGCGCACGAGCGCGGCGAGGTCGTCCTCTTCGAGGACCGGGCCGCCGCGATCGCCGCCGCCGTGGACCGCGCCCAGCCCGGCGACACCGTGCTGGTCGCGGGCAAGGGCCACGAGCAGGGGCAGGACATCGCCGGGGTGGTCCGTCCCTTCGACGACCGCCAGGTGCTTCGCGAAGCAATCCAGAAGACCCAGGGATGAACCAGTGATCGCCCTCTCCCTCGCCGAGATCGCAAGCGTCGTCGGCGGGCAGACGTACGACATACCGGACCCGTCGGTGCAGGTGACCGGGCCGGTGGTCCGGGACTCCCGCGAGGTGGAGCCCGGCAGCCTCTTCGTCGCCTTCGTCGGCGAGCGCGTGGACGGCCACGACTTCGCCGACCAGGTCGTCCGCTCGGGCGCGGCCGCGGTGCTCGGCTCGCGCCCCGTCGGCGTGCCCGCGATCGTCGTGGACGACGTCCAGCGCGCTCTCGGCGCCCTCGCCCGCCATGTCGTACGACGCCTCGGCACGACCCTCGTCGCGCTGACCGGTTCGGCGGGCAAGACCAGCACCAAGGACCTCATCGCGCAGGTGCTGCAGCGCAAGGCGCCGACGGTGTTCACGCCCGGCTCCCTCAACAACGAGATCGGGCTGCCGCTGACCGCGCTGACCGCCACCGACGAAACCCGGTTCCTCGTACTGGAGATGGGCGCGCGCGGCATCGGGCACATCCGCTATCTCACCGAGCTGACCCCGCCGCGGATCGGCCTCGTCCTCAACGTCGGCTCAGCCCACATCGGCGAGTTCGGCGGCCGTGAGCAGATCGCCCAGGCCAAGGGCGAACTGGTGGAGTCCCTGCCGCCCGAGGCGGAGGGCGGCGTCGCCGTCCTCAACGCCGACGACCCCTATGTCCGCGCCATGGCCTCCCGAACCAAGGCGAAGGTGCTGTTCTTCGGTGAGTCCGACGAAGCGGACGTACGCGCCGAGAACGTGCGACTCACGGACAGCGGACAGCCTTCCTTCAGGCTTCTCACACCCTCCGGTGCAAGCGATGTGACCATGCGCCTGTACGGTGAGCACCACGTGTCGAACGCGCTCGCCGCGGCCGCCGTCGCCCATGAGCTGGGCATGTCCGCGGAAGAGATCGCCACCGCGCTCTCCGAGGCGGGCTCCCTCTCCCGGTGGCGCATGGAGGTCACCGAGCGCCCGGACGGCGTGACCATCGTCAACGACGCCTACAACGCCAACCCCGAGTCCATGAAGGCCGCTCTGCGCGCGCTGGTGGCCATGGGCAAGGGGCGGCGGACCTGGGCGGTGCTCGGCAAGATGGCCGAGCTCGGGGACGAGGCGCTCGCCGAGCACGACGCGGTCGGACGGCTCGCCGTCCGGCTCAACGTCAGCAAGCTCGTCGCGGTCGGGGGCAGGGAAGCCGCCTGGCTGCAACTGGGCGCATATAACGAGGGTTCGTGGGGTGAGGAGTCGGTGCACGTGTCCGACGCACAGGCGGCGGTCGACCTGTTGCGCAGCGAGTTGCGCCCGGGGGACGTCGTACTCGTGAAGGCGTCGCGTTCGGTCGGTCTGGAGGCGGTCGCGCAGGCGCTGCTCGAGACCGGTACCGAGGGTGAGGTTGCCGCCCGATGATGAAGCAGATCCTGTTCGCAGGAGTCATTGGCCTCTTCCTCACCCTGGTCGGCACCCCGCTGCTGATCAAACTGCTCGCCCGCAAGGGATACGGCCAGTACATCCGCGACGACGGTCCGCGCGAGCACGCCAGTAAGCGCGGCACGCCGACCATGGGCGGTATCGCGTTCATCCTGGCGACGGTCGCCGCCTACTTCCTCGCCAAGGTCATCACCGGTTACGCGCCGACGTACTCGGGTGTGCTGGTCCTCGGCCTGATGGTCGGCATGGGCCTGGTCGGCTTCCTCGACGACTACATCAAGATCGTCAAGCGGCGTTCGCTGGGTCTGCGGGCCAAGGCCAAGATGGCCGGCCAGCTCATCGTCGGCATCGCCTTCGCCGTGCTCTCGCTGCAGTTCGCCGACGCCCGCGGCAACACCCCGGCCTCCACCAAGCTGTCCTTCATCACCGACTTCGGCTGGACCATCGGTCCGGTGCTGTTCGTCGTGTGGGCGCTGTTCATGATCCTGGCGATGTCCAACGGCGTGAACCTCACCGACGGTCTGGACGGCCTGGCGACCGGTGCCTCCGTGCTGGTCTTCGGCGCCTACACGTTCATCGGCGTCTGGCAGTTCCAGGAGTCCTGCGCCAACGCGCTCACCCTCACCAACCCGGGCGCCTGCTACGAGGTGCGCGACCCGCTCGACCTCGCCGTGGTGTCCTCCGCGCTGATGGGCGCCTGCCTCGGCTTCCTGTGGTGGAACACCTCGCCCGCCAAGATCTTCATGGGGGACACCGGCTCGCTCGCCCTCGGCGGTGTGCTCACCGGTCTGGCCATCCTCTCCCGCACGGAGCTGCTGGTGGCCATCATGGGCGGCCTGTTCGTCCTCATCACCATGTCGGTCGTCATCCAGGTCGGCTCCTTCCGGCTCACCGGGAAGCGCGTCTTCCGGATGGCACCGCTCCAGCACCACTTCGAACTCAAGGGCTGGTCCGAAGTCCTTGTGGTGGTCCGCTTCTGGATCATCCAGGGCATCTGTGTGATCGTCGGACTGGGCCTCTTCTACGCGGGATGGGCAGCGGACAAGTGACCTCCTCGGTGTCCCCGGACTTCCAGGGCAAGCGCATCACCGTCGCCGGACTCGGCGTCTCCGGCGTCCCGGCGGCCAAGGTGCTGCACGCGCGCGGGGCGATCGTCACGGTCGTCAACGACGGCGACGACGCACGCGCGCGTGAGCAGGCCGCCGAACTGGAGGCGCTCGGCGTCACCGTGCGCCTCGGCGACGGCGACACCCTGCCCGAGGGCACCGAGCTGATCGTCACCGCGCCGGGCTGGAAGCCCACCAAGCCGCTCTTCGCCGCCGCCGAACAGGCCGGCGTGGACGTGTGGGGCGACGTCGAGCTGGCATGGCGGCTGCGCGGCCCCGACGCGGCCCCCTGGCTGTGCGTGACCGGCACCAACGGCAAGACCACCACCGTGCAGATGCTGGCCTCCATCCTGAAGGCCGCCGGGCTGCGCACCGCCGCCGTCGGCAACATCGGCGTCTCCCTGCTCGACGCCGTCCTCGGCGAGGAGACCTACGACGTCCTCGCCGTGGAGCTGTCCAGCTACCAGCTGCACTGGGCGCCCTCGCTGCGCGCCCACTCCGCCGCCGTGCTCAACCTCGCCCCGGACCACCTGGACTGGCACGGCTCCATGGAGGCGTACGCGCGCGACAAGGGCCGCATCTACGAGGGCAACCGCGTCGCCTGCGTCTACAACGTCGCCGACAAGGCCACCGAGGACCTGGTGCGCGAGGCGGACGTCGAGGAGGGCTGCCGCGCCATCGGCTTCACCCTCGGCACGCCCGGACCCTCCCAACTCGGCGTCGTGGAGGGCATCCTCGTCGACCGCGCCTTCGTCGAGATGCGGCACAAGAACGCCCAGGAGCTGGCCGAGGTCTCCGACGTCAACCCGCCGGCCCCGCACAACATCGCCAACGCCCTCGCCGCCGCGGCCCTCGCCCGCGCCTACGGCGTGGAGCCCCGCGCGGTCCGCGACGGCCTGCGGAACTTCCGCCCGGACGCGCACCGCATCGCGCACGTCGCGGACGTGGACGGCGTCGCCTACGTCGACGACTCCAAGGCGACCAACACGCACGCGGCGGAAGCCTCGTTGGCGGCATATGAGTCGATCGTATGGATCGCGGGCGGTCTGGCGAAGGGCGCGACCTTCGACGAACTGGTCGCGGGCGCGGCGAAGCGGCTGCGCGGTGTCGTCCTGATCGGCGCCGATCGGGCCCTCATCCGCGAGGCCCTCGCGCGACACGCCCCGGAAGTACCCGTCGTCGACCTCGACCGGACCGACACTGGGGCGATGCTCCAGGCTGTCCAGGAGGCCCAGCGGCTCGCCGAGCCCGGCGACACGGTGCTGCTCGCCCCGGCCTGCGCCTCCATGGACATGTTCGCCAACTACAACCAGCGCGGCGACGCGTTCGCTCAGGCCGTGTCCGAACTCGGCGCCTGACCCGGCCGCCTGGCGCCGGGCGACCTCGGAAGGGACGCGTGGGACGCGCGATGCGCAGCGGAGGCGCTGATGCCCAGTAGCCGTACCGGCCGGCCGCCCGTGCAGCGGGCCGCGCGCCGGCCCCCCGCCCCCCGCCCGCCCCGCGACAACGCCGTCACCCGGGCGTACGCGCGGGCCCGGCGGGCCTGGGACCGGCCCCTGACCGCCTACTACCTGATCGTCGGCGGCAGCGCGCTGATCACCGTGCTCGGCCTGGTGATGGTCTACTCGGCCTCTCAGATCACCGCGCTGCAGATGGGTCTGACCGGCTCGTACTTCTTCCGTAAGCAGCTGCTGGCCGCCGTCCTCGGCGGGGCGCTGCTGTTCGCCGCGTCCCGGATGCCGGTGAAACTGCACCGGGGACTCGCCTACCCGATCCTCGCGGGCGCGGTCTTCCTGATGGCCCTGGTGCAGGTGCCGGGGATAGGGATGGCGGTCAACGGCAACCAGAACTGGATCTCCCTCGGCGGCTCCTTCCAGATCCAGCCCAGTGAGTTCGGCAAGCTGGCGCTCGTGCTGTGGGGCGCCGACCTCATGGCGCGCAAGCAGGACAAGAACCTGCTCAACCAGTGGAAGCACATGCTGGTCCCGCTGGTGCCGATGGCGTTCCTGCTGCTCGGGCTGATCATGCTCGGCGGCGACATGGGAACGGCGATCATCCTCACCGCGATCCTGTTCGGCGTGCTGTGGCTCGCGGGGGCGCCGACCCGGATGTTCGTCGGTGTGCTGTCCGTGGCGGCCACGCTCGGTGTGATCCTGATCAAGACCAGCCCCAACCGGATGGCCCGCCTGGCCTGCATCGGCGCCACCGACCCGGGGCCGGGGGACAGCTGCTGGCAGGCCGTGCACGGGATCTACGCCCTCGCCTCGGGCGGACTGTTCGGTTCCGGACTGGGTGCCAGTGTGGAAAAATGGGGCCAACTCCCCGAAGCGCACACCGACTTCATCTTCGCCGTCACCGGTGAGGAACTGGGTCTGGCGGGGACGCTGTCGGTCCTCGCCCTGTTCGCGGCTCTAGGCTATGCGGGTATCCGCGTGGCCGGACGCACGGAGGACCCCTTCGTGAGGTACGCCGCGGGAGGCGTGACCACCTGGATCACCGCCCAGGCGGTGATCAACATCGGTGCGGTGCTCGGTCTGCTGCCGATCGCCGGTGTCCCGCTCCCGCTGTTCTCCTACGGGGGTTCCGCCCTGCTGCCGACCATGTTCGCCATCGGGCTGCTGATCGCCTTCGCGCGTGACGATCCCGCTGCGCGGGCGGCGCTTGCGCTGCGGCAACCCCGTTTTGGTAGAAAGCGGGGGGCCGGGGGCTCCGGGTCGGCCCGGAGTGCCCGGAGTTGGAACACGATGCGACGGCGTGCCTCGGCGGCGCGCTCGTCCGGAGAGCGGTGAATTTCGGTGCATGTCGTACTCGCCGGCGGGGGTACCGCGGGCCACATCGAGCCCGCGCTCGCCCTCGCGGACGCCCTGCGCAGGCAGGACCCGACCGTGGGGATCACAGCCCTGGGCACGGAGCGCGGCCTGGAGACCACGCTCGTGCCGCAGCGGGGCTACGAGCTCGCGCTGATCCCGGCGGTACCGCTGCCACGCAAGCCCACCCCCGAGCTGATCACCGTCCCGGGCCGGCTGCGCGGCACGATCAAGGCGGCCGAGCAGATCCTGGAGCGCACGAAGGCGGACGCCGTGGTCGGCTTCGGCGGGTACGTCGCCCTGCCCGGCTACCTCGCCGCCAAGCGCCTCGGCGTGCCGATCGTGATCCACGAGGCGAACGCCCGCCCGGGCCTGGCCAACAAGATCGGCTCGCGGTACGCCGCGCAGGTCGCCGTCGCCACGCCGGACAGCAAGCTGAGGAACGCGCGCTACATCGGCATCCCATTGCGGCACTCCATCGCCACCCTGGACCGGGCCGCCGTCCGCCCCGAGGCGCGCGCGGCGTTCGGGCTCGACCCCAACCTGCCGACGCTGCTGGTCTCCGGCGGCTCGCAGGGCGCCCGCCGCCTCAACGAGGTGGTCCAGCAGGTCGCGCCCTGGCTCCAGCAGGCCGGCATCCAGATCCTGCACGCGGTCGGTCCGAAGAACGAACTGCCGCAGGTCCACCAGATGCCGGGAATGCCCCCCTACATCCCGGTAAGTTACCTGGACAGGATGGACCTCGCGTACGCCGCGGCCGACATGATGCTCTGCCGCGCGGGCGCGATGACCGTCGCCGAACTCTCCGCCGTCGGACTCCCGGCCGCCTACGTCCCGCTGCCCATCGGCAACGGCGAGCAGCGGCTGAACGCCCAGCCGGTGGTGAAGGCCGGCGGTGGTCTGCTGGTCGACGACGCGGACCTCACCCCGGAGTGGGTGCAGCAGAACGTCCTGCCCGTCCTCGCCGACCCGCACCGGCTGTACCAGATGTCCCGGGCCGCCGCCGAGTTCGGCCGCCGGGACGCCGACGACCTCCTCGTCGGCATGGTGTACGAGGCGATCGCCGCCCATCGTGCACACCGTTAGGCACGTATGACGAAAGGGCAGGGAGCGTGGCCGGATCGACGACCGCCGAGCGCGGGGAACGCCAGCAGGAGTCGTCCGGCCCGCCCCTGGTCCGCAGGCTGGGGCGGCGCCGCCTTCGTGTGATCATCGCATCCGCGCTGGCCTTCGTCCTGGTCGCGGCGGGAGCCCTGTGGGCGCTCTACGGCTCCCAGTGGCTGCGGGTGGAGCGGGTCACCGTCTCCGGGACCCGGGAACTGACGCCGCAGGAGGTCCGCGAGGTGGCGCGGGTGCCGCTCGGGGAGCCCCTGGCGTCGGTCGACACCGACGAGATCGAGGCGCGACTGCGCCGGAAACTGCTGCGCATCGACACGGTGGACGTCGCGCGTTCCTGGCCGCACGGAATCACACTGAAAGTGACCGAGCGGACTCCGGTTCTTCTCGTGCAAAACGGGCGGAAGTTCATGGAAGTGGACGCGGAAGGCGTCCGATTTGCCATGATTTCCGAGCCGATTAAAGGCGTTCCACTGCTGCAATTGATGACCGCTCAGCCAGGTTCCGCCACCGCGAGCCTGCGCCGTTTCGGCGAGGCCCGGCTGGTGCGCGCGGCGGTGTCCGTGGCGGGCGCCCTGCCCTCCGCCGTGGCGCACGAGACGCGTGTGGTCAAGGTCCGTTCCTACGACGACATCTCGCTGGAGTTGGGCGGCAACCGCACGGTGGCCTGGGGGAGTGCCGAGAAGGGGCCCCTGAAGGCCCGTACCCTCACCGCTCTGATGAAAGCCGCCCCGCGCGCACGGCACTTCGACGTGAGTGTTCCCACCGCCCCCGCGTCAGCGGGGAGTTGACGCACATCAGCGCAGGCCAGCACCCTGGTTGGGCAGCGCTACGGCTGATCACATAGGGTGAAAAGAAAAACGGGAGGTTCGGCGTGTTCGTTGAACGTGCGCCACTTGTCGACTTAGTGTCCTGTTCAGAAGACTCCAAGGAACGGACACACTGGTAACCCTAAACTTCAGGGTTAGGGTTCGGGTCGGCGATTCGGACCGTCCCATTCGGCATCAGTCGCCGGAGCGCGCCACAACGCGAGACGGCGACACGTAACTCGAGGCGAGAGGCCTTCGACGTGGCAGCACCGCAGAACTACCTCGCAGTCATCAAAGTCATCGGTGTCGGCGGCGGTGGTGTCAATGCCATCAACCGGATGATCGAGGTCGGTCTCAAGGGCGTCGAGTTCATCGCCATCAACACCGACGCGCAAGCTCTGTTGATGAGCGACGCCGACGTCAAGCTCGACGTCGGCCGTGAACTCACCCGGGGACTCGGCGCCGGAGCCAATCCGGCCGTCGGCCGCAAGGCCGCCGAGGATCACCGCGAGGAGATCGAGGAGGTCCTCAAGGGGGCCGACATGGTCTTCGTGACGGCCGGTGAAGGCGGCGGCACCGGCACCGGCGGCGCACCCGTCGTGGCCAACATCGCGCGCTCGCTCGGCGCCCTCACCATCGGCGTGGTCACGCGCCCGTTCACCTTCGAGGGGCGGCGCCGCGCGAACCAGGCCGAGGACGGCATCGCCGAACTCCGCGAAGAGGTCGACACCCTCATCGTCATCCCCAACGACCGGCTGCTGTCCATCTCGGACCGCCAGGTCTCGGTCCTGGACGCCTTCAAGTCCGCCGACCAGGTCCTGCTCTCCGGTGTCCAGGGCATCACCGACCTCATCACCACCCCCGGCCTGATCAACCTCGACTTCGCCGACGTCAAGTCGGTCATGTCCGAGGCCGGTTCGGCGCTGATGGGCATCGGCTCGGCCCGCGGCGACGACCGCGCGGTGGCCGCGGCCGAGATGGCGATCTCCTCCCCGCTGCTGGAGGCGTCCATCGACGGCGCCCGCGGTGTGCTGCTGTCCATCTCCGGCGGCTCCGACCTCGGCCTGTTCGAGATCAACGAGGCCGCCCAGCTGGTCAGCGAGGCCGCCCACCCCGAGGCCAACATCATCTTCGGCGCCGTCATCGACGACGCCCTCGGCGACGAGGTCCGGGTTACCGTGATCGCGGCCGGCTTCGACGGCGGCCAGCCCCCGGCCAAGCGGGACAACGTCCTCGGCTCCTCCTCGGCCAAGCGCGAGGAGCCGACCCCGGTACGGCAGCCCGAGAGCCGGCCGGCCTTCGGCTCGCTCGGCAGCGTCAAGCCGAAGGAGGAGCCGGAGCCCGCTCCCGCTCCCGAGCCGGCGCCCGACATCCCGGTCGCCCCGCCCATCACCCCCGCGCCGCGCAGCTACTCGGACAGCGCGGCCGAGGAGCTGGACGTCCCGGACTTCCTGAAGTGATAGGACAGCGCGACACCGTGAGCGGCGCGCACTTCGCCTTCACCGACCGGTGGGGCGGGGTGAGCGCCGTTCCGTACGAGGAGCTCAACCTCGGCGGCGCGGTCGGCGACGACCCCGACGCCGTGCGCACCAACCGCGAGCTGGCCGCGAAGTCCCTGGGACTGGACGCCGCGCGCGTGGTGTGGATGAACCAGGTGCACGGCGACGACGTCGCCGTGGTCGACGAGCCGTGGGGCGAGCGGCCCGTGCCGCAGGTGGACGCGATCGTCACCACCCGGCGCGGCCTCGCCCTCGCCGTGCTCACCGCCGACTGCACCCCCGTCCTGCTCGCCGACCCGGTCGCCGGGGTCGTCGCCGCGGCCCACGCCGGCCGGCCCGGCATGGTCGCCGGGGTCGTGCCCGCCGCGCTACGCGCGATGATGGATCTGGGTGCCGAACCGTCCCGGATCGTCGCCCGCACCGGACCCGCGGTGTGCGGCCGGTGCTACGAGGTGCCCGAGGAGATGCGCGCCGAGGTGGCCGCCGTCGAACCGGCGGCGTACGCCGAGACGAGCTGGGGCACGCCGGCGCTCGATGTGAGCGCCGGCGTACACGCGCAGCTCGAGCGGCTCGGGGTGCGCGACCGGGAGTACTCGCCGGTGTGCACGCGCGAGTCGCGCGACCACTTCTCGTACCGCCGCGACCGCACCACCGGGCGGCTCGCGGGCTATGTGTGGCTGGACTGATGGGGCATGACGGACCGTAAGGACGAACTCGCCGGGAACCTGGCGAAGGTGGAGGAGCGCATCGCCGCCGCGTGCGCGGCGGCCGGGCGCCCGCGCGAAGCGGTGACCCTGATCGTGGTCACCAAGACGTACCCGGCGAGCGACGTGCGGATTCTCGCCGAGCTCGGCGTGCGCCAGGTCGCCGAGAACCGCGACCAGGACGCGGCACCCAAGGCCGCGGCCTGCGCGGATCTGCCCCTGAAGTGGCACTTTGTCGGTCAGTTGCAGACCAACAAGGTGCGTTCCGTGGTCGGTTACGCCGATCTCGTGCAGTCCGTCGATCGCGCCAGGCTGGTCACGGCCCTGTCGAAGGAGGCCGTGCGGGCCGGGCGGGAGGTCGGCTGCCTCCTCCAGGTCGCGCTCGACGCGGGCGCGAGCGGGAGGGGGGAGCGCGGGGGCGTGGCCCCTGCGGGAATCGAAGAGTTGGCCGGCCTCGTCGCCGCCTCGCCGGGGCTGCGGCTCGACGGCCTGATGACCGTCGCCCCGCTCACCGGGGAGTACGCCGGTCGTCAACGCCAGGCGTTCGAGCGGTTGATGGATTTGTCGACTGACCTGCGCCGAGCCCATCCGGCTGCAACCATGGTCTCGGCAGGGATGAGTGCGGACCTCGAGGAGGCCGTGGCGGCCGGGGCGACACATGTGCGCGTCGGTACGGCGGTACTCGGAGTCCGACCCAGGCTCGGGTAACGTCGCCAAGAAGTCGGACCACAGCAGAAAATATGGTCATTTCCGCTGAAAGGCGGGCAGAAGGACCACGTGGATCGCAGGCACTCGGCAGCGTCAGCCGATCCACCACAGAGCGGAGGACTCAGAGCATGGCCGGCGCGATGCGCAAGATGGCGGTCTACCTCGGCCTCGTGGAGGACGATGGGTACGACGGCCGGGGATTCGACCCCGATGACGACTTCGAGCCCGAGCTGGACCCGGAGCCCGAGCGCGACCACCGACGGCACGAGCCGTCCCACCAGTCGCACGGAGCACATCAGTCCCAAAGGGACGAAGAGGTGCGAATCGTCCAACCGCCCGCCCCGCGTGAGCCGGTGGCGCGCGCCGCTTCGCTCCCCGCGGAATCCAGCCGCCCGGCGCGCATCGCGCCCGTGTCATCCATCACACAAGAACGTCAGTCCCTGGAGAAGAACGCACCGGTGATCATGCCCAAGGTCGTGTCGGAACGAGAGCCGTACCGGATCACCACACTTCACCCGCGGACCTACAACGAGGCCCGTACCATCGGGGAACACTTCCGTGAGGGCACCCCGGTGATCATGAATCTGACTGAGATGGATGACACAGACGCGAAGCGACTTGTCGACTTTGCGGCCGGTTTGGTGTTTGGTCTTCACGGCAGCATCGAGCGGGTGACGCAGAAGGTGTTCCTGTTGTCGCCTGCTAACGTCGATGTCACGGCGGAGGACAAGGCCCGCATCGCAGAAGGCGGGTTCTTCAACCAGAGCTGAGACGCTTGACCGGAAAACGCAGTACGAAACAGGGGAGAGGGAAGCACCAGCCATGAGCGTGTTCGCGCAGGTGATCTACATCGCGCTGATGGTGTTCCTCATCGTGCTGATCTTCCGGTTGGTCATGGACTACGTGTTCCAGTTCGCCCGCTCGTGGCAACCCGGCAAGGCGATGGTGGTCGTCCTGGAGGCCACCTACACTGTCACCGATCCACCGCTGAAGCTTCTGCGGCGGTTCATTCCGCCGTTGCGTCTCGGGGGCGTGGCGCTCGACCTGTCCTTCTTCGTACTGATGATCATCGTCTACATCCTGATCTCCATCGTGGGCAACTTCGCGAGGTGAATGTGGACGATACGGTCTTGCCGACTGCCGATGACTACGTTGAGGTGAAGAGATGCCGTTGACCCCCGAGGACGTGCGGAACAAGCAGTTCACGACCGTCCGCCTCCGAGAAGGCTATGACGAGGACGAGGTCGATGCCTTCCTCGACGAGGTCGAAGCCGAACTGACCCGCCTGCTCCGTGAGAACGAGGATCTGCGCGCCAAGCTGGCCGCCGCCACGCGCGCGGCCGCGCAGAACCAGCAGAACATGCGCAAGCCTCAGGAGCAGCAGGACCAGCAGCAGCCGCCGCAGGGCATGCGAGGCCCCGGCCAGCCGGTGCCCGCCGGGATATCGGGCCCGCCGCAGCAGCAGATGGGCGGCCCCATGGGTGGCCCGCCCCAGCTGCCGAGCGGTGCCCCGCAGCTGCCGGCCGGTCCCGGCGGTCAGGGTCCGCAGGGTCCCGGCCAGATGGGTCCCGGTCCGATGGGCCAGGGTCCGATGCAGGGCCAGATGCAGGGCCAGATGCAGGGCCAGATGGGCCCCGGCGGCCCGATGGGCGGCCCCATGGGCGGCCCCGGTCCGATGGGTCAGGGCCCCGGTGGCGACAGTGCCGCCCGTGTCCTGTCGCTGGCCCAGCAGACCGCCGACCAGGCGATCGCCGAGGCCCGTCAGGAGGCCAACAAGATCGTCGGCGAGGCGCGTTCGCGTGCCGAGGGTCTCGAGCGTGACGCCCGTGCCAAGGCCGACGCCCTGGAGCGGGACGCGCAGGAGAAGCACCGCGTCGCCATGGGCTCCCTGGAGTCCGCGCGCGCCACGCTGGAGCGCAAGGTCGAGGACCTGCGCGGCTTCGAGCGCGAGTACCGCACGCGGCTGAAGTCCTACCTGGAGTCGCAGCTGCGTCAGCTGGAGACCCAGGCCGACGACTCGCTGGCCCCGCCGCGCACCCCGGCGACCGCGTCGCTGCCGCCGTCCCCGGCGCCCTCCATGGCTCCGGCCGGCGCGAGCGCCCCGTCGTACGGCGGCAACCAGACGATGGGCGGCAACTCCGGTCCGTCCGCCCCGTCGTACGGTGGTCAGCAGCAGATGTCGCCGGCCATGACCCAGCCGATGGCGCCGGTCCGCCCGCAGGGCCCGTCCCCGATGGGCCAGGCCCCGTCGCCGATGCGCGGTTTCCTGATCGACGAGGACGACAACTGACAGGCCGCTGAGACGAGTACGACAACGGCGTCGGCAACGTCATAGGGCGGGCCCCTCGGACTTCGGTCCCGGGGGCCCGCCCTTTTTACGCGGGTTGCGTCGGAGGTGGCCGGCGCAGGTGACGCCTTCCAGGGGCGCGGGGAACCGCGCGCGGCGCTCGATCCGGCGGACGGACGAAGAAGGGCCCGGCCTCCGCACTGGAGACCGGGCCCTTCTCGGACAGCCGTGCTACGCCTTCCGCAGCCGGAACGTGAGAGACAGCCCCTCGTCGGTGAACGGCTCACCGAAGCCGGCGTCCGCCTCGCCCTGGGCGAAGTCGGTCGCCAGGACTTCCTCCGCGATGAGACCGGAGTGGGCGCTCAGCGCCGAGATCGTCGCCGGGTCCGTGGCCGTCCACCGCAGCGCGATCCGGTCCGCGACGTCCAGGCCGCTGTTCTTGCGCGCCTCCTGGATCAGGCGGATCGCGTCACGGGCCAGGCCCGCCTGCCGCAGCTCCTCCGTGATCTCCAGGTCCAGCGCCACCGTGGCACCGGAGTCGGAGGCCACGGACCAGCCCTCACGCGGCGTCTCCGTGATGATCACCTCGTCCGGAGCGAGGTCGACCGTCTCGCCGTCGACCTCCACCGACGCCCGGCCCTCGCGCAGCGCCAGCGACAGCGCTGCCGCGTCGGCGCCGGCGATCGCCTTCGCCACGTCCTGCACCCGCTTGCCGAACCGCTTGCCGAGCGCCCGGAAGTTCGCCTTCGCCGTCGTGTCGACCAGCGACCCGCCGACCTCGGCGAGCGAGGCCAGCGCGGAGACGTTCAGCTCCTCCGTGATCTGCGTGTGCAGCTCCGGGTCGAGCGCGTCGAAGCCCGCCGCCGCGATCAGCGCGCGGGACAGCGGCTGACGCGTCTTCACGCCGGACTCCGCGCGCGTGGCGCGGCCCAGCTCCACCAGCCGGCGGACCAGGAGCATCTGCTGCGACAGCCGCGGGTCGATCGCCGACAGGTCGGCCTCCGGCCAGCCGGACAGGTGGACGGACTCCGGCGCACCCGGGGTGACCGGGACGACCATGTCCTGCCACACCCGCTCGGTGATGAACGGGGTGATCGGCGCCATCAGCTTGGTGACGGTCTCCAGCACCTCGTGCAGCGTGCGCAGCGCGGCCTTGTCGCCCTGCCAGAACCGGCGGCGCGAGCGGCGCACGTACCAGTTCGACAGGTCGTCGACGAACGCCGAGAGCAGCTTGCCGGCGCGCTGGGTGTCGTACGCCTCGAGGGCCTGGGTGACCTGGTCGGTGAGCGCGTGCAGCTCGCTCAGCAGCCAGCGGTCCAGCAGCGGGCGCTCGGCCGGGGCCGGGTCCGCCTCGCTCGGCGCCCAGCCGGACGTGCGCGCGTACAGGGCCTGGAAGGCGACCGTGTTCCAGTACGTGAGGAGCGTCTTGCGGACGACCTCCTGGATGGTGCCGTGGCCCACGCGGCGCGCCGCCCACGGGGAGCCGCCGGCCGCCATGAACCAGCGCACCGCGTCCGCGCCGTGCTGGTCCATGAGCGGGATCGGCTGCAGGATGTTGCCCAGGTGCTTGGACATCTTGCGGCCGTCCTCGGCGAGGATGTGGC
Organism: Streptomyces sp. NPDC028635; assembly: GCF_040637635.1. NCBI lineage: Bacteria > Bacillati > Actinomycetota > Actinomycetes > Kitasatosporales > Streptomycetaceae > Streptomyces > Streptomyces sp. NPDC028635. The sequence goes on from NZ_JBEZWX010000020.1 coordinate 101,755, forward strand.
CGAGGCACACGACGTTCTCGTACGACGACTTGTCGAAGACGAGCGTGCCGACCGCCATCAGCGTGTAGAACCAGCCGCGCGTCTGGTCGATCGCCTCGGAGATGAACTGCGCCGGGTAGCGGCTCTCGAACAGGTCCTTGTTCTTGTACGGGTAGCCCCACTGCGCGAACGGCATCGAGCCCGAGTCGTACCAGGCGTCGATGACCTCCGGCACGCGCGTGGCCGTCCGTCCGCAGCCCTCGTGCGGGCAGGCGAACGTCACGTCGTCGATGTAGGGGCGGTGCGGGTCCAGCCCGGACTGGTCGGCGCCGGACAGCTCGGACAGCTCCGCGCGGGAGCCGACGCAGGTGAGGTGGTCGTCCTCGCAGCGCCAGATCGGCAGCGGCGTGCCCCAGTAGCGGTTGCGGGAGAGCGCCCAGTCGATGTTGTTGTTCAGCCAGTCGCCGAAGCGGCCGTGCTTGACCGTCTCCGGGAACCAGTTGGTCTTCTCGTTCTCCGCGATCAGGCGGTCCTTGATCGCCGTCGTGCGGATGTACCAGGACGGCTGCGCGTAGTACAGCAGCGCGGTGTGGCAGCGCCAGCAGTGCGGGTAGCTGTGCTCGTACGGCAGGTGCCTGAAGAGCAGGCCGCGCGCGCCGAGGTCCTCGGTGAGCCGCTCGTCGGCCTTCTTGAAGAAGACGCCGCCGACCAGCGGGACGTCCTCCTCGAAGGTGCCGTCCGGACGGACCGGGTTGACCACCGGCAGGCCGTAGGAGCGGCAGACCTTGAGGTCGTCCTCACCGAAGGCGGGGGACTGGTGGACCAGACCCGTGCCGTCCTCGGTCGTCACGTAGTCGGCGTTGACGACGTAGTGGGCGGGCTCCGGGAACTCGATCAGCTCGAAGGGGCGCCGGTAGGTCCAGCGCTCCATCTCGGCGCCGGTGAAGGTCTGCCCGGTGGGCTCCCAGCCCTCGCCGAGCGCCTTGGCGAGGAGCGGCTCGGCGACGACGAGCTTCTCCTCGCCGTCGGTCGCGACGACGTAGGTGACCTCGGGGTGCGCGGCGACGGCCGTGTTGGACACCAGGGTCCACGGGGTCGTCGTCCACACCAGCAGCGCGGCCTCGCCGGCCAGCGGGCCGGAGGTCAGCGGGAAGCGGACGTACACGGACGGGTCGACGACCGTCTCGTAGCCCTGGGCCAGCTCGTGGTCGGACAGGCCGGTGCCGCAGCGGGGGCACCAGGGGGCGACGCGGTGGTCCTGGACGAGCAGGCCCTTGTTGAAGATCTCCTTCAGCGACCACCACACGGACTCCACGTACTCGGGGTCCATGGTCCGGTAGGCGTCGTCGAGGTCGACCCAGTAGCCCATGCGGGTCGTCAGCTCGGCGAAGGCGTCGGTGTGCCGGGTCACCGACTCGCGGCACTTGGCGTTGAACTCGGCGATGCCGTACGCCTCGATGTCCTGCTTGCCGGAGAAGCCCAGCTCCTTCTCCACCGCCAGCTCGACGGGCAGGCCGTGGCAGTCCCAGCCGGCCTTGCGGCCCACGTGGTAGCCGCGCATGGTGCGGAAGCGGGGGAAGACGTCCTTGAAGACGCGCGCCTCGATGTGGTGCGCGCCGGGCATGCCGTTGGCGGTGGGCGGACCCTCGTAGAACACCCATTCGGGGCGGCCCTCGGACTGCTCCAGGCTCTTGGCGAAGATCTTCTGCTCGCGCCAGAAGTCGAGCACGGCGTGCTCGAGTGCGGGCAGGTCGACCTGAGCGGGCACCTGGCGGTACGTCGGCGCTGTCATCTGCGAGCTTCCTCCAACGGACTTTCTGCCTTCCGTCGGAGGGACGAGAGCCTTTGTCGTGCCTTACGCCGCTGTCGGCGCGCTCCCGCGGTACCACCCTCCTTGGCCCTCCGGTGCGTCGTGTGCACCGGTGAGCCCCCTCATTGGGGTCGCGATACCGGGTCTACTGGCCCCTGCGGGCGTTCTTCCGGCGGCTCCGGGGTGATCTTCACGTCGCGCTCGCCCCCGGGCTCACACCGTCCCCGGGTCGCTCTGGGCTGCGTACGCCGCTACTCGTCCCCATCCACGCTTTTCGCTCAGCCCAGTGTACGGCGCCGCGCGGACAGCGGCCGACCGGTTTTCCCGCGGCCGCCCGGTTCTCCCGTGCCGGGAGGAGAGCCGCCGGGGCGCGTCGGTGACCCGAATGGCCAGGTGCCGGGTGGCCGAATACCGGTACCTGCCGCTGCGCGGCATACCCGGCGGAGAGCTGGGCACAACGCATGCAGACCTGCCGCGCGGGGGGCGCGGGGTGGGCGAATCGGGCGGCGTGCCCCGTTGCCGCGGGACTCAAGTCGATTTATCGTCCCAGCACGATTCGCGAGCAAGATCACAATATGTGAAGGGGCCGCGGCCATGGTGGCGAAAAAGACCGCCGTACAGCAGTCGGCGTCCCGCGGGCCCACGCAGGCCCCCGGCGGTGCGGCCAAGGACGTGAGCGGGAGGAAGACGGTCGCGGGGGCCGCCGGCTCGGGCAGAGCGGGCACCGGGAAAGCGGCGACGGACAGAGCGGGTGCGCGGAAGGCGGCCACGAAGAAGATCACGGCGGCCGAGAACGGCGCGGTGACGGTGACGGAGGAGGCGCCGTCCGCGAAGGGCGCCGCGAAGGAGACCGCCGCCACGAAGGGCGCCGGGGGAAGGACGCCCGCGAAAAAGGCGTCCCCGGCGAAGACGCCTGCACCCGGGAGGTCTGCCGCGCGCTCCGCCGGGGCAGAGAAGACGACGGCAACGGGGACGACGGCGACCAAGAAGGCGACGACGACGAAGACGACGGCGAAGACGACGACGGCGAAGACGACGGCGAAGAAGACAGCGGCCGGGAAGACGGCCGGCGGCAAGAGCGCGGCGAAGAAGACGGGCGACCACCAGAGCGCGGCGAGGAAGACCACGGCGGCGAAGGCGCCCGCCAGGACGACCGCGAAGGCCACGGCGGCTGAGGCGACGGAGGGCACGGCACCGGCGGGCAAGGCCCGGGCGAGCACGGCCCGGGCAGGCAAGGCCCAGGCGGGCAAGGCGACGGCGAAGAAGATCGCATCGGTGACCGAGGACGCCGCGAAGAGCGCCGCCGAGGCCACCCCGCCCAAGAAGGCCGCGGCGAAGAAGACCGCGGCCCACAAGGCCGGCGCCGGGACGGCCGCGGCCGGCAAGACCTCGGCCCGCAAGACCGCGCCCCGGTCGGCGCCGGCCGCGGATGCCGCCCGTGAGGCGGCCCGGGCCCCTGCCGGGACGCACGCCGACACCGACGCGAGCACGCCCCGCGACGAGGGCGGCACGCCCCGCGACGCGGCCGGAACCACCGGCGACGCGGCCGGAACCACCGGCACGACCGGTACGACCCGTGCGAAGGGCACGGGCAGGAGCACGACCCGTAAGAAGAGCACGGCCAAGAAGGCGGGCGCGGCTGCGGCCGCGGAGCAGACGGGAGCCACGACGGTGGTTGCGAAGAAGACTCCTGGCACGGCCACGGCGGCCACGACCGCCGTTCCCAAGGCACGCGTCGCCGCGGCGGAGCCGGGCGACCTGGCGGTGCGCCCCGGCGAGGACCCCTGGACCCCTCAGGAGGTCGAGGAGGCCCGCTCGGAGCTGCAGGCCGAGGGGGACCGGCTGCGCGCGGAGCTGGACTCCTCGGAGAAGTCCCTGGCCGGGCTCATGCGGGACTCGGGGGACGGCGCCGGGGACGACCAGGCGGACACCGGCACGAAGAACATCACCCGTGAGCACGAGCTGGCGCTCGCGGCCAACGCGCGCGAGATGCTCACGCAGATCGAGCACGCCATGGAACGGCTCGACGCGGGCACCTACGGCCTGTGCGAGAACTGCGGCAACCCGATCGGCAAGGCCCGCATGCAGGCGTTCCCGCGCGCCACCCTGTGCGTGGAGTGCAAGCAGAAGCAGGAGCGCAGGTACTGATGGGTACCGGGGCGCCGGTGGGCGTGCCGTACCCTCGTCCTCAGTCAGGTACCTAGGTTGAGGGACTCACGTGGCAGAGGCGGAGCGCATCATCGGTACGCCGGAGACTCCTGAGGCGCCGGGATCCGAACCGGACCAGTCGTCCGGTTCGGACGGGCGGGCCGGCGCCGACGCGCGGCCCAGGGGCAGGCGGCGGATCGCCGTGCTGTTCGCGGTCGCCGCCTTCGCGTACCTGCTCGACCTGGGCAGCAAGCTGCTCGTGGTCGCGAAGCTGGAGCACCACGCGCCGATCGAGCTCGTCGGCGACTGGCTGAAGCTGGACGCGATCCGCAACGCCGGCGCCGCGTTCGGCTTCGGTGAGGCCTTCACCGTGATCTTCACGGTGATCGCGGCGGCCGTGATCGTCGTCATCGCCCGGCTCGCGCGCAAGCTGTACAGCCTGCCCTGGGCGATCGCGCTGGGGCTGCTGCTGGGCGGGGCGCTCGGCAACCTCACCGACCGGATCTTCCGCGCGCCGGGCGTGTTCGAGGGCGCGGTCGTGGACTTCATCGCGCCCAAGCACTTCGCCGTGTTCAACCTCGCCGACTCGGCGATCGTGTGCGGCGGCATCCTGATCGTGCTGCTGTCCTTCCGGGGGCTCGACCCGGACGGCACCGTCCACAAGGACTGACCGCCGAGGCAGGCGGTCGGCGCTGTCGGACCCGTCCGGCATACTCGACGGGTGAGCACGATTCCCGAGATCCGTACCCTGCCCGTGCCCGACGGTCTGGAGGGCGAGCGCGTCGACGCCGCCATCTCCCGCATGTTCGGCTTCTCCCGCACCAAGGCGGCCGAGCTGGCCGCGGCCGGGAAGGTCACGGTCGACGGGGCGGTGGTCGGCAAGTCGGAGCGGGTGAGCGGCGGGGCCTGGCTCGAGGTCGAGATGCCGCAGGCGCCCGCGCCGGTGCAGGTCGTCGCCGAGCCGGTCGAGGGCATGGAGATCGTGCACGACGACGACGACGTGGTCGTGATCGTCAAGCCGGTCGGCGTCGCCGCCCACCCCAGCCCCGGCTGGAGCGGCCCCACGGTCATCGGCGGGCTCGCCGCGGCCGGCTACCGGATCTCCACCTCCGGCGCCGCCGAGCGCCAGGGCATCGTGCACCGCCTGGACGTCGGCACGTCGGGCCTGATGGTGGTCGCCAAGTCCGAGTACGCGTACACGTCGCTCAAGCGCCAGTTCAAGGAGCGCACGGTCGACAAGCGCTACCACACGCTGGTCCAGGGCCACCCGGACCCGACCAGCGGCACGATCGACGCGCCCATCGGCCGCCACCCCCACCACGACTACAAGTGGGCCGTGACCGCCGAGGGCAAGCCGTCCGTCACGCACTACGACCTCATCGAGGCGTTCCGCGCGGCCTCCCTGCTCGACGTGAAGCTGGAGACGGGCCGCACCCACCAGATCCGCGTGCACATGGCCGCCCACCGCCACCCCTGCGTCGGCGACCTCACCTACGGCGCGGACCCGACCCTCGCCAAGCGCCTGCACCTCACCCGCCAGTGGCTGCACGCCGTACGGCTGGGCTTCGAGCACCCCGGCAGCGGCGAGTGGGTGGAGTTCGCCTGCGACTACCCCGAGGACCTGCAGCGGGCCCTGGACCAGGTCCGCGAGGAGACCTACGCATGAGCACCCCGGCCTACGACGTCCGGGTCGCCGAGGACCCCGCCGACCGTGAGGCGTGCTTCGCCGTGCGCAAGGACGTCTTCGTGCACGAGCAGGGCGTGGACGAGGACATCGAGTACGACGCCCACGACGCCGGCGCCGTGCACGTCCTCGCCGTCCGCGCGGACGGAGTGCCGCTCGGGACGGGACGCCTGCTGTACGGCGAGGCGGCCGCCGCCAGGAACGGCGGCGACCCGGCGGTCGGCTCCCTCGGCCGGCTCGCCGTGACCCGGGCGGCGCGCGGGCTCGGCGTCGGCGCGGCGCTGGTGCGGGCCATCGAGGACGCGGCTCGCGCGCGGGGCCTGACAGCCGTCGACCTGCACGCGCAGACGCACGCACTGGGCTTCTACGAGCGCCTCGGCTACGAGGTGTACGGCCCGGAGTTCCCGGACGCGGGCATCCCGCACCGGGCCATGCGCCGCGCGCTGTGAGCGGCGGGCGCGTTCGCCGACCGCCGGGGTACTCCGTGTGCTGAGGGCGACAAAAGCGGCAGGCGTGGCAGGCTGGACGTCTGGGCACTCTTGATCGTCCAGCTCCCGTAGCCCGTCGTCTCGTCCCCCGGAGCGCTGACCGTGGATCAGTTGGCCCTGCTGTTCGTGCTGTTGCTCGGGGCCGTGATCAGCGTCCCGGTCGGGGACCGGTGGGGGCTGCCGGCACCGGTGCTGATGACGATCCTCGGTGTCGTCCTCGCCGTACTGGACTTCGTGCCGAATGTCGACATCCCGCCCGAGCTGATCCTGCCCACGCTGCTGCCGCCGCTGCTGTACGCGGCCGTGCGGCGGACGTCCTGGCGGCAGTTCGCGGCCAACAGACGGCCCATCTTCCTGCTGGCGGTCGCGCTGGTGTTCGTCACCACGCTGTGCGTGGCCACCGTCGCCCACTCCATCGTGCCGGGACTGCCGCTCGCCGCCGCGGTCGCGCTGGGTGCGCTGGTCGCGCCGCCCGACCCGGTCGCGGCGACCGCTGTCGCGGGTCAGCTCGGGCTGCCGCGCCGTCTGGTGTCGATCCTCGAGGGCGAGGGCCTGTTCAACGACGTGACGGCCATCGTGCTCTACCACGTCGCCATCGCCGCCGCCGTCAGCGGCACCTTCTCCCCGTGGCGGGCCGGGCTGGACTTCCTGCTCTCGGCCGTCGTGGCGATCGCCGTCGGCCTGGCGCTCGGCTGGGGCGCCAACAAGCTGATGGACCTGCTCGGCGACGCCACCCTGCAGATCGGGCTGACCCTGCTGGTCCCCTACGCCTCCTACGTCCTCGCCGAGGAACTGCACGGGTCGGGCGTGCTCGCCGTGCTGATGACGGCCCTGTTCCTCGCGGAGCACGCGACGGACGCCGACGACGTGATGACCCGGCTCGCCGGGCACACCTTCTGGGACATCGTCGACACGCTCGTCACCGGCGTCGCCTTCGGGCTGATCGGCCTGGAGCTGCACAACGCGATCCGCACCGCGTCCGGGCGCTGGGGCGAGATGCTCGGCTGGGCCGGCACCGTGGTCGGCGTGGTGATCCTGGTCCGGCTGGCGTGGCTGCTGCCGGCGACCTGGCTGACCAAACGGCTGCACGCCAAGCGCGACTACGACGAGGACATCCCGATGAGCTGGCGGGAGACCGTCGTCATGTGGTGGTCCGGGATGCGCGGCGTGGCGTCCGTGGCGCTGGCGCTGGCGGTGCCGCTGAAGACGGACGACGGCGGGCCGTTCCCGGACCGCGACGAGATCGTGTTCATCGCCTTCGGCGTGATCATGGCGACGCTGGTGGTGCAGGGGCTGACCCTGCCGTGGCTGGTCAAGCGGCTCGGCGTGCGGGCCGACACCGAGCGGGAGAAGGACTTCGAGAAGGAGCTGGCCGTCCGCGCGGCCAAGGCGGCCAAGCGGCGGCTGCGGGAGATCGAGACGGTGGAGGAGCTGCCGGAGGAGCTGTCCGAGCAGATGCTGCGGCGGGCCTTCGACATCGGGGTGCGGATCAGCCCGGACATCGGCGAGGAGGAGCGGCGCGAGGCGCACGAGCAGCGGGTGCGGCGGCTGAAGCGGGTGCGCAGGATCCAGCAGGAGATGCTGAGCGCGGCGCGGCACGAGGTGCTGGCGGCGCGCAGCGAGCCGGGGGCGGATCCGGAGATCGTGGACCGGGTGCTGCGGCACCTGGACGTACGGTCGCTTCGCTGACACACCCTCAGGCGGGCGTCGCGCCTATGATCGGAATCATGACTCGCAACGTCGTGATCAGTGGTGGCGGCACGGGGATCGGACTCGCCGCGGCGCGGGTGTTCGCCGCGGACGGGGACCGTGTGCTGCTGCTCGGGCGCCGGGCCGAGGTGCTCGAGAAGGCCCGGGCGGGGGTGCCGGGGGCGCTGACGTTCGCGGCCGATCTCGGCGAGCCGGCCGAGGTGCGGCGGGTGGAGCGGTTCGTCGCCGACGAGTTCGGCACCGTGGACGTGCTGATCCACAGCGCGGGCGGAGCCGGCTATCTGGAGCCCGCCGCCGAGAGCGAGGACCCGCTGGAGCAGGTCGCCTACGACTGGAACCTCAACTTCCGGCAGAACACGCTCACCGCGGCCCTGCTCACCGAGGCGCTCAAGGACCGGCTCGCCGACCCCGGCGGCCGGCTGCTCTTCCTCAGCTCCATCGCCGCCTACCGCGGCTCCGGCAGCGGGGCGTACGCGGCCGCCAAGGCCGCGCTGCACCCGTACGCCCACGACCTGGCCCGGCAGCTCGGGCCGCGCGGGGTGACCGTGAACGTCGTCGCGCCCGGGTACATCGAGGACACCGAGTTCTTCGGGGGCACGATGACCGAGGAGCGGCGGGCGCTGCGGATCGCGGAGACGTCCAACGGGCGCGCGGGGACGCCGGGCGATGTGGCGGCCACGCTGCACTGGCTGGCGTCGGCCGGGGCCGCGCATGTGACGTCGCAGATCATCCAGGTCAACGGCGGGGCCGAGCGCGGTCACTAGGGGCCGCGGCGGCCCGCTGCCGCCCGGTGGGCGGCAGCGGGGTGTCAGTCGCGGCCGGGGCCGGAGCGGGGGACCGTCTCGTAGGCGCGGCGCGCGGCGCCGTCCTGGGAGGTGCGGGCCGACGGCACGCCGGGCGGGCGTACGGCGTCCGCCGTGTTGACGCGGGGCAGGGCGTAGGGGTGGTGGTCGCAGAGCCAGGCGATCATCTGCTCGCGCACGGTGACCCGGACGGTGAAGATGTCGTCGGCGTCCTTGGCCGTGACCAGAGCCCGCACCTGGAGGGTGTTGGGCGTGGAGTCGGTGACGACCAGGCTGTAGTCGCGGCCGTCCCAGGCCGGGCACTCGCGCAGGATGTCCCGCAGCTTCTGGCGCATCGCCTCCACCGGCGCCGAGTGGTCGAGGTGCCAGAAGACCGTGCCGGTCATCTGCGGGGTGCCGCGCGACCAGTTCTCGAAGGGCTTGGACGTGAAGTACGACACCGGCATGGTGATCCGGCGTTCGTCCCAGGTCCGCACGGTCAGGAAGGTGAGCGTGATCTCCTCCACCGTGCCCCACTCGCCGTCGACCACGACGGTGTCCCCGATCCGCACCATGTCGCCGAAGGCGATCTGGAAGCCGGCGAACATGTTGCTCAGCGTGGACTGGGCGGCGACACCGGCGACCACGCCGATGATGCCGGCGGAGGCCAGCAGGGAGGCGCCGGCCGCCCGCATCTCGGGGAAGGTCAGCAGCATCGCGGAGACCGCGATCACACCGACGAGCGCCGACACCACCCGCATGATCAGCGTCACCTGGGTGCGCACCCGGCGGACCCGGGCGGGGTCGCGGTGCATCCGGGCGCTGGCGTAGCGGGTGTAGGAGGTCTCCACGACGGCGGCGGCGATCCGGATCACCAGCCAGGCGGTGGAACCGATCAGCACCAGGGTCAGGGTCTGTCCGACCCCGACCCGGTGGTGGGGCAGCACCCCGGCCTGGACGTAGGACCCCCTGAGCAGGGCCGCGCACAGCACGACCTGGTAGGGGATGCGGCCCCGGCGCAGCAGGCCCCACAGGGGGGTGTGCGGCGTGCGGGCGTCGGCTTTCTGCAGCAGCCGGTCCGTTGCCCAGCCGATGGCCAGGGTGAGGACGACCGAGCCGCCGATGACGATCAGCGGGCGGAGTACGTCTTCCATGCCTGGGCTCCTAACCGGGCCCGGCGGCTGATGAACATGTGAGTTCCGGGGCTGCCTGGGTACGGCACCATGGGTTCATGAACATCATGCTCTTTCACTCGACCTACGGCCTGCGCCCCGCGGTGCGCGAGGCCGCGGACCGGCTGCGGGAAGCCGGACACGAGGTGTGGACCCCGGACCTCTTCGAGGGACGGACCTTCGACACGGTCGAGGAGGGCATGGCGTTCAACGAGGAGATCGGCAAGGACGAGCTGCTCAAGCGGGCCGTGCTGGCCGCCGCGCCCTACTCGGAGCGGGGCCTGGTGTACGCCGGGTTCTCGCTGGGCGCGTCCGTCGCGCAGACCCTCGCCCTCGGCGACGACAAGGCGCGCGGGCTGCTCCTGCTGCACGGGACGTCGGACATCGCGCCGAACGCGCAGGTGGACGAGTTGCCGGTGCAGCTGCACGTGGCGGAGCCGGACCCGTTCGAGACGGACGACTGGCTGAGCGCCTGGTACCTGCAGATGGGCCGCGCGGGCGCCGACGTGGAGGTGTACCGCTACGCCGGGGCCGGCCACCTCTACACCGACCCCGGTCTGCCGGACTACGACGCGGAGGCCGCCGAGGCCACCTGGCGGGTGGCGCTCGGCTTCCTCGACAGCCTGTAGGTCAGGCTCAGCCGGCCGCGCGGTAGGCCGCCCAGCTCTGCTGCATGCGCGTCACCTGGCCCGCGGTGAACTGGTACATGCACGCGTCGTACGTGTAGTCCATGAAGTTGTGGATCGGGTCGGCGCCCGGCTTGTTGGTGCAGGTGTCCCGGCCCGTCGGGCACTGGTACGCGGCGCTCTTCTCGGCCGGGGTGTCGTCGACGTAGTCGCCGTTGCCGCTGCAGCCGCCCTGGAAGGTGTGGTACAGGCCCATCCAGTGGCCGACCTCGTGGGTCGCGGTGTCGCCCTGGTTGTAGTTGGCGGCGGAGCCGCCGGGCAGCGAGGCGTCCAGGATGACCACGCCGTCCATGGACGGGCTGGACTTGTAGGAGCTGGGGAAGGTGGCCCAGCCGAGCAGTCCGCCGCCGAGGTTGGCGGTGTAGATGTTGAGCGCGTTCGCGCCGCCCTTGCGCAGGGCGGTCTTCATCGCCTTCTCCTCGGCCGACCCGTCGGTCAGGTTGTACCAGGCGGCGTTGTCCGTGTAGTCGGTGCCGGCCAGCGTGAACTGGAAGCCCGTGTCGTTGTTGCCGGTGCCCTGACCGGCGTAGGCGGCGTTCAGCACGTTCATCTGGGCGTTGATGTCCGTGGCGCTCAGGTTGCCGGCGGCGCCGTCGTGGACGACGTGGAAGTACACCGGGACGGTGGCGGAGGTGGCCGCCAGCGAGCTGCGGCCGCCGGTGCGCAGCTGGTCGAGCTTCTTGTGCAGGTCGGCGTCCATGGCCTTGGCCTTGGCGTCGGTGACCTCGTTGGGCTCGGCGATGTGCTGGCCGGCCGCGGGGCGGGCCTCACGGGCGGCGGCGTTGCCGCTGTCGGCGCAGGAGGCGGCCGCCGGGGCGGCCGCGGCCACGCCGGTGGGGGCCGACAGCGGGGAGAGCAGGAGGGTTCCGGCCACGGCGGCGGTGCCGAGCAGGCGTCTGCGCGTGGAGGGGGATATCCGGGCAAGCGCACGCATGGGTGTCTCCTGGTGGAGGCGGTGGGGTGTGCGACGCAGGGGGGTTTCCTGTGTCGTGGCCCGGAGATTACGTGCACATGACCAAGCGGGAAGAGCAGTGATCAAGCCACATCGGCTTATAGGGATACCCCTGTGCCGGGGCGGGTGGTGTGTCCGGATTCGACTGCGGATCACCCCACCCGCCGGGGTGGCGTGAGGAGAAGTCAGCCATTCAACGAAGCCGTTGCGATGGCCGAAAATCGCCCTTCGCTCACAGCTGTCACACAGGGCTGTAGGTCCGCTCGACCTTCTGCGTGCCGCTGCGGGTGCGGTAGGAGCGCACCCAGGTGGAGGTCGCGTCCGGGTCGGTACGGTCGGACAGCACGTAGTAGTCCATCTGCGCGCGGTCGGCGGTGAGGTCCAGTACGCCGTAGCCGTGCCGGTCGGTGTCGACCCAGTGGACGTGCCGGTTGGCGGCCCGGATCACGGGCGAGGTGAGCGCGGAGATCGTGCCCTCGGGCGCCTTGACGATGTCGTCGAGGTTGTCGGACGTCACCGAGGTGACCACGAACTCCGTGGCCGCCGACGGGGAGAGCGGATACGTCCCGGCGTCCACCGGAACGTCGTTGGCCCACGCCATGTGGATGTCGCCGGTCAGGAACACGGTGTTGCGGATGGCGTTGGCGCGCAGATGGGCCAGCAGCTCGCGGCGGTCGTCGGTGTAGCCGTCCCACTGGTCGGTGTTGAGAGCGATGCCCTCCTGCGGCAGCCCCATCAGCTTGGCCAGCGGCTTCAAAAGGTCCGCGGAGAGCGAGCCGATGGCGAACGGCGAGATCATCACCGAGTTGCCGACCAGCCGCCAGGTGGTGTCCGAGGCCTTCAGCCCGGCCTTGAGCCAGTCCAGTTGCGCCCGGCCGGTGATCGTGCGGTCCGGGTCGTCCACCGCACCGGAGGCCGTGGACGCCTGCTGGGAGCGGAAGGAGCGCAGGTCCAGCAGGGACAGGTCGGCGAGCTTGCCGAAGCGCAGCCGGCGGTAGGTGGTGCCGGCCAGCGCCGGACGCACCGGCATCCACTCGAAGTAGGCCTGCTTGGCGGCGACCTGGCGCGCGGCCCAGGTGCCCTCGGCGCCCTCGGTGTGGTTGACCGCGCCGCCCGACCAGGCGTTGTCCGCGAACTCGTGGTCGTCCCAGATCGCCACGACCGGCGCCTTCACGTGCAGCGCCTGCAGATCGGGGTCGGTCTTGTACGTCGCGTGCCGGATCCGGTAGTCGGCGAGGGTGAGGATCTCGTGCGCCGGCGCGTGCGGCCGCACGACCGTGCCGCGCGCCGCGTACTCGCCCGACTTGTACTCGTAGATGTAGTCGCCGAGGTGCAGCCAGGCGTCCAGGTCGGAGCGGGCCGCGAGATGGCGGTACGCCGCGAAGTGCCCGGCCTCCCAGTTGGCGCAGGACACCACGCCGAAGCGCAGGTTGGCCACCGCGTCGTCGGCGGCGGGCGTGGTGCGGGTGCGGGCGACGGGGGAGTCCGTGCCGCCGGCGGAGAAGCGGAACCAGTAGTCCGTGGCCGGCTTCAGGCCGCGGACGTCGGCCTTGACGGTGTGGTCGGAGGCGGCGGTTGCGATGACGGAGCCGCGGGCGACGACGTTCGTCAGCGCGCGGTCGGTGGCGACGACCCACGCCACCTCGGTGTCCGGGCCCACGCCCGAGCCCGGTATCGCCTCCGGGACGGGCGTCACCCGGGTCCACAGCAGGATGCCGTCGGGCAGCGGGTCGCCGGAGGCCACGCCGTGCAGGAAGGCGGGGGCGGCGGACGCGGCCCGGGCGGGCAGGGCGGCGGCGAGCGGCCCGGCCAGCACAGCCGTCGCCGCCGCGGCCTTGACGACCGTACGGCGGCGAGGGGTGAAGGAGTCCGCCTCGGGGGCGGGAGCGGAATCGGCTCTGTATCGACTGGTCACGACCGATCAGGTTACTGATCGGTATGCGCGACAGCGGGCGAACCGGCAAAAGTTCGCCCGCTGTTGGGTGTGGCGTCGGGTCGGCCCGTGCGGGGGCGCCGGATCAGCCCTTGAGCGCCTTGTCGACGGCCGTGTTGAACTCGTCCACCGACATGGGCGCGTTCTTGCCGTCCGCGCCGGTGACCTTCTTGCCGTCCATGACCAGGGTCGGGGTGCCCTGGAAGTTGTACTTCTGGCCGTCGGTGTTGAACTTGTCGCTCATCACCAGGGCCCACTTGTCGTAGGTCCCGTCCTTGACGGCCTTCTCGAACGCCGCGTTGTTCTTCAGCGCGCCGACGGTGTCCGCGATCTTCAGCAGGTAGGCGTCGTCCTTGAACTTGTCGTCCTGCTCGTCCGGGTGGTACTTCGCCGAGTACAGCGCGGCCTTGTACTCCAGGAACGCCTCGGGGCTGACGTTGAGCGCCGCACCGAGCGCGCTGAGGGCGTTGCGGGAGCCCTCACCGGGGATGTTCGTGTCGATGAAGGTGGCGCCGACGAACTGGATCTTGAACTTGCCCTCGTCGACGTCCTTCTTCACCGTCTGGCCCACCGACTGCTCGAAGGCCGCGCAGACCGGGCAGCGCGGGTCCTCGTACATCGCCAGGGTCTTCTTGGCGCTGCTCTTGCCGATCACGACGGTGGTGCCGTCCGCGCCGGTGGTGTTGGCCGGCTTGACCAGCTTCTGGTCCTTGACGGCCTCCCAGTGACCCGGCTTGTTGGCCTGGACGACCGCGTAGCCTATGCCGCCGGCCGCCGCGAGGACGGCGACGACCGACACCGCGACGGTGACCTGCCGCTTCACCTTCGCCCGCTTGGCCTCGCGCTCGCGTTCGGCCCGCAGCCGCTCGCGCGCCGCCGTCTTCGCCGACTGGGTGTTCCGCTTGCTCATGGTGATGATCTCCGTGATGACACGCGCACGCCGTGCGCGGATGCGTAAGGGGGACTGCCGGGCTCGGGCGTTCGCCCGTCGTGCGCGTTCGGTCGCGCACGCTCAGGCGAACACCGGTGAGCGGGGCGGTCCGCGCCGTCCCAGGGAGTGCGCGAGCAGCGGGCCGCGGAGCGCGGCGGTGCGGCGGACGGGGCGCGCCGGCCGGCGGACCGCGCCGGCCGGCCGGACGGCCACCGAGGCGACGGCCAGCAGCAGCGGCCTGAAGCCGGTCGCGGCCACCGCCCGCAGCAGCTGGGTCAGGGCTCGCTCGCCCCGGCGCAGCCAGGCGGCGGCGAGCAGCCCCACGCTCACGTGCGCGGCGAGCAGCAGCCAGGCCGTGGCCGGGTCGGCGTGGGCGAGCAGGGCCGGGAGCCGGTCGGTGTCCGTGCCGGCCATGCGGGCGAGCGGGGTGCCGACGGCGGTGTGGTTGCCGCACAGCACGTCCCAGCCCACCGAGCGCAGCGGGCCGGCGACCGGGCCGCCCGCCGCGCCGTAGCAGAGGTGCTGCCCCGTGGTGAACAGGGTGTCCGCGGCCAGCTCCAGCGGGATCAGCAGCGCGGCGATCCGGCCGAAGCCCCGCTCGCGGCCGGCCAGCGCGTAGGCGAGCGCGAACACGGCCGCCGCGACCGCGGCGACCGTGTTGGCGGGCAGCGGGACCCGCGACAGCAGCACGTGCGACGCGGAGCTGACCGTCACGACCAGTGCCGTGAACAGCGCCGCGCGGAGCGCTCTGAGGTGGGTCCCGGATATGTCCATAGCGAGTCAAGAGTGTGGCACGAGCTCCGGTAAGAGACCCCTAAAGGGTCCCTGTGAGAGCTCACACCGTCATCGTGGGCTCACAGGCCCGGAATGCGGCCGTTGCGGAACAGGTCGAGGAAGATCTGGTGGTCGGCACGCGCGCGTGCGCCGTAGGCGTGGGCGAAGTCGACCAGGAGCGGTGCGAAGCCCTCCTCGTCGGCGGCGATCGCCGCGTCGATGGCCCGCTCGGTGGAGAACGGCACCAGCGACTCGCCCGACTGGTCGTCGGCGGCCGCGTGCATGGTGGCCGTGGCCCGGCCGAGGTCGGCGACGACGCTCGCGATCTCCTCCGGGTCGTCGATGTCGCCCCAGTCCAGGTCGACCGCGTACGGCGACACCTCGGCGACCAGCTGGCCGGTGCCGTCCAGCTCGGTCCAGCCCAGCCACGGGTCCGCGTGCGCCTGCAGGGCGCGCTGCGAGATCACCGTGCGGTGGCCCTCGTGCTGGAAGTAGTCGCGGATCGCCTGGTCCGTGATGTGCCGGGAGACGGCCGGCGTCTGGGCCTGCTTGATGTAGATCACGACGTCGTTCTCCAGGGCGTCGCTGTGCCCCTCCAGCAGGATGTTGTACGACGGCAGCCCGGCCGAGCCGATGCCGATCCCGCGTCGGCCCACGACGTCCTTGACGCGGTAGGAGTCCGGGCGGGCCAGCGACGTCTCCGGCAGCGTCTCCAGGTAGCCGTCGAAGGCGGCCAGCACCTTGTAGCGGGTGGCCGCGTCCAGCTCGATGGCGCCGCCGCCGTCCGCGAAGCGCCGCTCGAAGTCGCGGATCTCCGTCATCGAGTCCAGCAGCCCGAACCGGGTCAGCGAGCGGGCGTCGCGCAGCGCGTCCAGCAGCGGGCCCTGCGCGGTGTCCAGCGTGAAGGGCGGCACCTCGTCGCTCTTGGCGCCGGTGGCCAGGGCGTGGATCCGCTCGCGGTAGGCGGCCGCGTAGATCTGCACCAGCTCGGTGATCTGCTCGTCGCCGAGCGCCTTCGCGTACCCGACGAGCGCGATGGAGGCGCAGAAGCGCTTCAGGTCCCAGGTGAAGGGACCGACGTAGGCCTCGTCGAAGTCGTTGACGTTGAAGATCAGCCGGCCGGTGGAGTCCATGTACGTGCCGAAGTTCTCCGCGTGCAGATCGCCGTGGATCCACACGCGCGAGGTGCGCTCGTCCAGGTACGGGCCGCCGCGCCGGTCGGCGTCCACGTCGTGGTAGAAGAGGCACGCCGTACCCCGGTAGAACGCGAACGCCGAGGCCGCCATCTTGCGGAACTTCACCCGGAACGCGGCCGGGTCGGCGGCCAGGAGCTCGCCGAAGGCGGTGTCGAAGACGGTGAGGATCTCCTCACCGCGCTGCTCGTCGCTGAGCTGGGGTACCGACATCGCTGGGTGCCTCCTGGTACGGGTGGTGCAGTGGGTGGTGCGAAGCGTCTTCGCCGCTTCCAACGGATGAAGGTACGCCCGAGTGCCCGCTCGCTGTCAGTGGGGCGGCATAGACTTCGACGCTGAATCCCCAACCGTCCGCCGATCCGTCGCCGAGTGCCCACCCGTCTCCCGACCACCACCCCTCAACGAGGCGCTCCGCGCCGCAGTGCTTTCCTCTGGAGGCCACACAGTGTCGAAGCCGCCGTTCACGCACCTGCACGTCCACACCCAGTACTCGCTGCTGGACGGTGCCGCGCGGCTGAAGGACATGTTCAACGCGTGCAACGAGATGGGCATGACGCACATCGCCATGTCCGACCACGGCAACCTCCACGGCGCGTACGACTTCTTCCACACCGCACAGAAGTCAGGAATCACCCCGATCATCGGGATCGAGGCGTATGTCGCCCCCGAGTCCCGGCGCAACAAGCGCAAGATCCAGTGGGGCCAGCCCCACCAGAAGCGGGACGACGTCTCCGGTTCGGGTGGTTACACCCACAAGACGATGTGGGCGGTGAACAGCACCGGTCTGCACAACCTCTTCCGGCTCTCCTCCGACGCCTACGCCGAGGGCTGGCTGCAGAAGTGGCCCCGGATGGACAAGGAGACCATCGCCCAGTGGTCCGAGGGCATCGTGGCCTCCACCGGCTGCCCCTCCGGCGAGGTGCAGACCCGGCTGCGCCTCGGCCACTTCGACGAGGCCCTCAAGGCCGCCGCCGACTACCAGGACATCTTCGGCAAGGACCGGTACTTCCTGGAGCTGATGGACCACGGCATCGAGATCGAGCGCCGGGTCCGCGACGGCCTGCTGGAGATCGGCAAGAAGCTCGGCATCCCCCCGCTGGTCACCAACGACTCGCACTACACCTACGCCCACGAGGCGCAGGCGCACGACGCCCTGCTGTGCATCCAGACCGGCAAGAACCTCTCCGACCCCGACCGCTTCAAGTTCGACGGCACCGGTTACTACCTGAAGTCCACGGACGAGATGTACGCCATCGACTCCTCGGACGCCTGGCAGGAGGGCTGCGCCAACACGCTCCTCGTCGCCGAGATGGTCGACACCACCGGCATGTTCGAGAAGCGCGACCTGATGCCGAAGTTCGACATCCCGGAGGGCTACACCGAGGTCACCTGGTTCCAGGAGGAGGTCCGGCGCGGCATGGAGCGCCGCTTCCCGGGCGGTGTCCCGGAGGACCGCCAGAAGCAGGCCGAGTACGAGATGGACGTCATCATCTCGATGGGCTTCCCGGGCTACTTCCTCGTGGTCGCCGACTTCATCATGTGGGCCAAGAAGCAGGGCATCGCGGTCGGCCCCGGCCGAGGCTCCGCGGCCGGTTCGATCGTCGCCTACGCCATGGGCATCACCGACCTCGACCCGATCCCGCACGGCCTGATCTTCGAGCGGTTCCTCAACCCCGAGCGCATCTCCATGCCCGATGTCGACATCGACTTCGACGAGCGCCGGCGCGTCGAGGTGATCCGCTACGTGACCGAGAAGTACGGCGCCGACAAGGTCGCCATGATCGGCACCTACGGCACCATCAAGGCCAAGAACGCCATCAAGGACTCCGCGCGCGTGCTGGGCTACCCGTACGCGATGGGCGACCGGATCACCAAGGCGATGCCCGCCGACGTCCTCGGCAAGGGCATCCCGCTGTCCGGCATCACCGACCCTAGCCACCCGCGCTACAGCGAGGCCGGCGAGGTCCGCGGGATGTACGAGAACGAACCGGACGTGAAGAAGGTCATCGACACCGCACGCGGTGTGGAGGGCCTGGTCCGGCAGATGGGTGTGCACGCGGCCGGCGTGATCATGTCCAGTGAGCCCATCGTCGACCACGTCCCCGTCTGGGTGCGGCACACCGACGGCGTCACCATCACGCAGTGGGACTACCCGAGCTGTGAGTCGCTCGGCCTGCTGAAGATGGACTTCCTGGGCCTGCGCAACCTCACGATCATGGACGACGCCGTCAAGATGGTGAAGGCGAACAAGGGGATCGACATCGATCTCCTCAGCCTCCCGCTCGACGACCCCACGACCTTCGAGCTGCTCCAGCGCGGCGACACCCTCGGCGTCTTCCAGTTCGACGGCGGCCCCATGCGCTCGCTGCTGCGGCTGATGAAGCCCGACAACTTCGAAGACATCTCCGCCGTGTCGGCCCTGTACCGCCCGGGCCCGATGGGCATGAACTCCCACACGAACTACGCGCTGCGCAAGAACGGGCAGCAGGAGATCACGCCGATCCACCCCGAGCTGGAGGCGCCGCTCAAGGAGGTCCTGGACGTCACCTACGGCCTGATCGTCTACCAGGAGCAGGTGCAGAAGGCCGCCCAGATCATCGCCGGCTACTCGCTCGGCGAGGCCGACATCCTCCGCCGCGTGATGGGCAAGAAGAAGCCCGACGAACTGGCGAAGAACTTCACCATCTTCCAGGGCGGCGCCCGCAAGAACGGCTACAGCGACGAGGCGATCCAGGCGCTGTGGGACGTGCTGGTCCCCTTCGCCGGCTACGCGTTCAACAAGGCGCACTCCGCCGCGTACGGCCTGGTGTCGTACTGGACCGCCTACCTCAAGGCGAACCACCCGGCCGAGTACATGGCCGCGCTGCTGACCTCCGTCAAGGACGACAAGGACAAGTCGGCCGTCTACCTCAACGAGTGCCGCCGCATGGGCATCAAGGTGCTCCCGCCGAACGTCAACGAGTCCGAGGCGAACTTCGCGGCGCAGGGCGACGACGTGATCCTCTTCGGTCTGTCCGCCGTGCGCAACGTCGGCACCAACGTCGTCGAGTCGATCATCAAGTGCCGCAAGACGAAGGGGAAGTACACCTCGTTCCCCGACTACCTCGACAAGGTCGACGCGGTCGTCTGCAACAAGCGCACCACCGAGTCGCTGATCAAGGCCGGCGCCTTCGACGAGATGGGCCACACCCGCAAGGGCCTGACGGCGCAGTACGAGCCGATGATCGACAACGTGGTCGCGGTCAAGCGCAAGGAGGCCGAGGGACAGTTCGACCTCTTCGGCGGCATGGGCGAGGAGACGTCCAGCGAGCCGGGCTTCGGCCTCGACGTGCAGTTCACGGACGAGGAGTGGGACAAGACCTATCTCCTCGCCCAGGAGCGGGAGATGCTCGGCCTGTACGTCTCCGATCACCCGCTGTTCGGTCTGGAGCACATCCTGTCCGACAAGGCCGACGCGGGCATCTCCCAGCTCACCGGCGGTGAGCACGCGGACGGCGCGGTCGTGACGATCGGCGGCATCATCTCCGGCCTGCAGCGCAAGATGACCAAGCAGGGCAACGCCTGGGCGATCGCCACGGTGGAGGACCTCGCGGGCTCCATCGAGTGCATGTTCTTCCCGGCCACCTACCAGCTGGTCTCCACCCAACTGGTCGAGGACGCCGTCGTGTTCGTCAAGGGGCGGCTCGACAAGCGGGAGGACGTGCCGCGGCTGGTCGCCATGGAGCTGATGGTCCCGGACCTGTCCAACGCGGGCACCAACGCGCCGGTGGTCCTCACCATCCCCGCCACCCGGGTCACCCCGCCCATGGTCAGCCGGCTCGGCGAGATCCTCAGCCACCACAAGGGCGACAGCGAGGTGAGGATCAAGCTGCAGGGCCCGACCAAGACGACCGTGCTGCGTCTGGACCGGCACCGGGTCAAGCCCGATCCGGCGCTGTTCGGCGACCTGAAGGTGCTGCTGGGCCCGTCCTGCCTGGCGGGCTGACCGGCGAACGCGGACGAGGGGCGCACCTGGTACCGGGTGCGCCCCTCGTCATTGCGCGGATCGCGATCGCCTGGATCGCAAAGGACCCGTCACACGCGATCAGTTGTGGCCGAAGCTGCGCTTCCGCTTGCGGGTGGCCACGTCACCGGGGGTCGCCTCCACCTCGGGCTGGGACTCGGTGTCCATCGCCGGCCGGCGGGTCGCCTGCTGGCCGCGCTCGGTGGGGCGCTGCTGCTTACGATCACGGTTCTTGTTCTTGGCCATGGTGATGCCTCCTGTGGGGGATCTAGGGGCCAGGGCCGCGACCAGATTCACATACACTGACAACAAGCGCATATCGGACAATTACCGTGCGTGACAAGGGGTGTGGAGACCCACCGCACCGAAACGCCACGCCGAAGATCGAGTTCCGGCCGTTAACCTCCGCCCGGTCGGGCAGACTCGAAGGAAGCCCGAAGCAAACCTCCCGGGAAGAGGGTGAGTCGCGTGGACCGCTGCATCGTCCTGGTGGACGCCGGGTACCTGCTGGGGGCCGCCGCCAGCCTCCTCGCCGGGGAGCCCTCCCGGTCCCGGATCACCGTCGATCACGCCGCCCTCATCCAGGGCCTGCGCGAACGCGCCGAGGCCGACACCCAGCAGCCGCTGCTGCGGATCTACTGGTTCGACGGCGCCCCCGACCGCGTCCCCCAGCCCGAACACCGCCGGCTGCGCGTCATGCCCCGCGTCACCGTCCGCCTCGGCGCCCTCACGCGCAGTGACGGCCGCTGGGCGCAGAAGGGCGTGGACGCCGCCATGCACGCCGAGCTGACCGAGCTGGCCCGCAACCGCGCCTGCTCCGACATCGTCCTCGTCACCGGCGACGGCGACCTCCTGCCGGGCATGATGTCCGCCAAGGAGCACGGCGTCGCGGTCCACCTGTGGGCCGTGCAGGCCGCCGACGGGGACTACAACCAGTCCGAGGACCTGGTCGCCGAGGCCGACGAGCGGCGCGTGCTCGACCGGGCCTGGATCACCCGGGCCGTGCGCGCCAAGGAACTCACCGGCGTGTGCGCCCCGCCGCCCGCGCCCCGCCCCGAGATCGCCGCGATCCTCTCCGCGCCCCTGCCCGAGTCCGCGCCCGCCGCCGAGCGGCCCCCGCGCGAGACCGGCCCCGCCCCGGCGGCCGCCGCGCAGAACGGCTCCCAGGAACGCCTCCCCGGCCCCAAGGGCGTCCCCACCCCGAAGGACCTCGCCGAACTGCGCGCCGGCGCCCCCGCACCCCAGCACCCCACCACGGCGACCCTGCGCTGGTCCTCCGACAAAGGCTGGGTCGACCGCCCCGGCACCCCCGCCGAGCCGCCGGAGGTCGCCGCGATGCCCACGCTCGCCCAGCTGACCACGGCCGAGCAGCGCTGGGCCGACCGCGAGGAGGACATCACCACCGTCGGCGGCGACCCCTACGAGGTCGGCCAGGTCTTCGCCCGCCGCTGGATCTCCCGCCTCGGCGACCAGGGCCACCTCCAGCGGCTGTCCGGGATGTACCCCCGCATCCCGCACCGCATCGACGGCGAGCTGCTGCGCTACGCCGCCCGCTTCGGCCTCCTCGCCCACAAGGACGACCAGATCGACGAGCACGACCGCTACGCCATCCGGGCGGGCTTCTGGAGAGAGATCGACGTCCCGACGACAGCGGAACCCGCCACGGCGGGGGAGTGAGCCGGCGGCGGTAGACCGCCCCGACGGCAGGCAAAGCCCGCCGACCCCGTAGTCTCGTCCCTTGTGAGTACGCGCACGGCAGCATCGAAACGACCCCTCGGTGAGGTCGTCTGTGCGGTGCGCGGACTGACCAAGACGTATCCGGCCGTGCGGGCCCGGCGCGGTGCTCCGGGCACGCCCGAGGTGCGCGCCACCGACGACGTACGCCTGGACATCCGGCGCGGCGAGATCTTCGGCCTGCTCGGGCCGAACGGCGCCGGCAAGTCCACCCTCGTGCGCCAGCTCACCGGGCTCATGCGCCCCGACGCGGGCAGCGTGGAGATCCTCGGGCACGACATCGTCCGCCACCCCGAACGGGCCGCCCGCATCCTCGCCTACCTCGGCCAGGAGTCCACCGCCCTGGACGAGCTGACCGTGTCGCTGGCCGCCGAGACCACCGGACGGCTGCGCGGCCTGGACCTCAGGCAGGCCCGGGCCGAGCGGGACGCCGTCCTCGAGGAACTGGGCCTCACCCCGATCGCCGGCCGCCCGCTGAAGAAGCTGTCCGGCGGCCAGCGCAGGCTCGCCACCTTCGCCGCCGCGCTGGTCGGCGAGCGGCCGCTGCTGGTCCTCGACGAACCCACCACCGGCATGGACCCGGTGGCCCGCCGCGCGGTGTGGTCCGCCGTCGACCGCCGCCGCGCCGAACGCGGCACGACCGTCCTGCTGGTCACCCACAACGTCATCGAGGCCGAGACCGTCCTCGACCGGGTCGCCGTCCTCGACCGCGGCCGGATCATCGCCTGCGACACGCCTTCCGGCCTCAAGGAGCAGGTCGCCGACGAGGTCCGGGTCGAGCTGGTGTGGCGCGAGCGCGCCCCGCTGGACGTCCCCGAGGTCGCCGCGCTGCGCGACCGGGCCACCGAGTCGGGACGCCGCTGGACGCTCCGGCTCGCGCCCGAGGAGGCCCGCGCGGTCGTCGCGACCGTCACCGGCGGGGCCGCCTTCGCGGCGCTGGACGACTTCACGCTCGCCACGCCCAGCCTGGAGGACGTCTACCTCGCCCTTGGCGGCGCCGCACGGCAGGGGCTGGTGAAGGCATGAGCGCACCGGCCGTGCCCTGCGTATGGGTCCACGCGACCGTCGTACGGAGAAGGAGCAGTACCCGTTGAGTGTCGTACCAGCCGAGAGCCTGCCGGGCAGCGCCCGCGCCGCGGCCCGGCCCGCCGCCCCGGCCCCGGCCGAGCTGGGGCCGCGCGCCCGGCTGTGGCCGTCGCTGGGCGCCGTCTACCGGGCGCAGCTGTCCCGGGCGCGGGTCGCCCGGATCCCGCTGCTGTTCGTCGCCACCTTCCAGTCCGTCGGCATCCTGATCATGATGCGCGGGGTGGTGGACGGCGGCCACGAGGCCGAGTCGGTCGTCGCCGGGTCCGCGGTGCTGGTCGTCGCGTTCGTCGCGCTCAACCTGCTCGCCCAGTACTTCGGGCAGCTGCGCGCGAGCGGAGGCCTCGACCACTACGCCACCCTGCCGGTGCCGCCCGCAGCCGTGGTGCTGGGCGCGGCGGCCGCGTACGCCTCGTTCACCGTGCCGGGCACCGTGGTCACCGCCGTCTTCGGCTGTGTGCTGTTCGGACTGCCCCTGACCCATCTGTGGGTGCTCGCGGCCGTCATCCCGCTCGCCGGTGCCGCGCTGTCCGGGCTCGGCGCGGCCTGCGGGCTGCTCGCACCGCGCCCGGAACTGGCGACGCTCCTGGGCCAGCTCGGCATGTCGGCGGCGCTGCTGCTGGGCGTGCTGCCGGCCGACCGGATGCCGGAGGCCGTACGGCTGGCCCGTGACCTGCTGCCCTCCACCTACGGCGTCGAAGCCCTGGCGCGGACCTTCGGGCCGAGCCCCCACTGGGCGTACGTGCTCGGTGACCTCGCCGTGTGCGCCGGGGTCGGGGTGGCCTCGCTGGCCGTCGCCACCTGGGCGTACCGGCGGGCCGCCGTCCGGTGACACGGCACGCGGGCGCACCTGGCACGATGTGGGGGTGACCGCACCGCTGACACCGCCCACCGGACCGCACGACCACTCCTCGTCCCCCTCCGGCCAGGCCGGTCCGCCTGCCGCGGGCGGATCCGGGTACGGGACACCCGCGCCGCAGGACGCCGTGTACGGACAGGACGGGCCCGGGATGAAGACGGAACTGCGTGAGGCCGCCGTGGTCACCGTGGCGGTGACCCTCGCCGGTGTGCTGTTCGGTGTCCTGTGGTGGTGGCTCGCGCCGCACGTTCCGCTGGTGGGCAGCGTGGTGGACAACGGCTGGGTCGTCTACCTCAAGGACAGCGAGGGCGAGCAGGCGATCGGCGTCGACGGAACGTTCACGCTGCTGGCGCTGGCGTTCGGTGTGCTCAGCGCGATCGCCGTGTTCCTGTGGCGCCGGCGCGGGGGCGTGCCGCTGGTGGCGGCCTTGGGCGTCGGCGGCCTGCTCGCGTCGCTGCTGGCGTGGCGCCTCGGCGTGTGGCTCGGCCCCGCGTCCGACGTCATCGCCCACGCGAAGGCGGTGGGCGAGGGCGTCACGTTCTCCGCACCGCTGAAGCTGGGAGCGAAGGGCGCGCTGCTGGCATGGCCGCTGGGAGCCCTCCTCGTCCACCTCGCCCTCACGGCCCTCTTCGGCCCCCGAGACCCGGAACCACTGGGCGGCTACGGAGTGCCACCGGCCTGACCCTCGGGCTACGCGCCCGGTCGGCGCGAGGGGGTGCGTTGTCGACTGCGGGCGCGTCGTGGCCGGTCGCGCAGTTCCCCGCGCCCCTGAGGTGTCGACGCCGCCGTCGGCCTGTTCGAACCGTCGGTGGGACGGCCCGCAGCCGCCGACGGCGGGAAGGAGACGGGGTGGGGGGTGTCCGCCCGCAGCGGCCGGCACCGGGCAAGGGTGCGCGCGTCGGGGACGGGCGGCCGGACCGAGGACGGACACCCCCCCCCCCCGCCCCCCCCCCCCACCCCCCCCCCCCCCCCCCCCCACCCCCCCCCCGGCGGGAAAGCGCCCCCCCCGGGCCCCCAAGGGCGGGGGGGACCG
>NZ_JBEZWX010000021.1:0-124341 GCF_040637635.1 Streptomyces sp. NPDC028635
GTTTTTCCTTTCACCGGCCGCCCACCCCCTGCTTGGTTTTGGGCCCCCCCCCCCTTGTTGGGGCCCCCCCCCCGCCGCTCGGGTGCGGGCCACCTCCTGCTGCGAGGCCCACCGGCGTGTCCGGCAGGTGCCGTCACCCGGCGATGGCCGTGAGCCCGGCGATGCCGAGCGCGTAGAGCACCAGGACCGCGAGACTGTCGACGCCCATCCGCAGGTACTGGCGCCGGGGCCGGAAGATCAGCCCCGCGATGTAGACGGTGGTCAGCACGATGCCGAGGGCGGTCAGGTAGATGTCGGTGCCGTGCGCGCCGGGCAGGACCGGCTTGCCCGAGATGACCGTGGCCATGAGGAACAGCACCGGCAGGAAGGCGTTGCCGCCGAAGATGTCGCTGATGGCCAGCTGGTAGTCGCCGAGCTTCGTGGAGGTCAGCCCGGTACTGATCTCGGGCAGCGAGGTCGCCACGGCGAGCACGGTGGCGCCGAACAGGACGCCGCCGAGCCCCTGGCGGGCGAAGAACTCCTCACCGCTGCGCTCGATCACGACACCGGCGACCAGTGTCGCGACCGCCGCGGCGGTGAAGACCAGAGCCGCACGAGCCGTACCGACGCCCTGGTCGGTGGCGGCCTTCTCCTTCTTGCCCTTGGAATGGCCGCGCGGCTCCGGCTGTGCCCCGGGCGCGTCCCCGCCCTCCCGCCACGGCAGCCCCTTGCCCGCCCGGTCCAGCAGCACCAGGCCTATGACCCACATCGCCGCGATCACCAGCGGCGCGGGGCCGAGCCGGGCGAAGAACAGATCACCCGGCAACTGCGTACCCATGACCACGACGGCCAGGACGGCGACCACCAGCGCGCCCTCCAGGACGAGAACCAGACTCGCGGCCAGGCGGGTGAGCGGCGCGCGCGGCCGGACCCCGGCGGCGTCCAGGACCACCAGCACGACCGTCTGGACCGCGATGCCACCGAGGATGTTGCCCACGGCCACATCGAGCTGACCGGCCATGGCGGCGCTGGCGGTGATGGCGATCTCCGGCAGGTTCGAGGCGATGGCCAGCAGGATCAGACCACCCAGGGCGCTGCCCAGATGCAGCCGCTCGCTCAGTACGTCGGTGGTGTCGGACAACTTGACGCCTGCGTACCAGATCACCGCGGCGCTCACGAGGAACAGCACCAGCAGCACTGGTGAACTCAGAGATCCCATGCCGCCGCAGGTACCCCGCGATCAGCGCGGGCAGGCCCGGCGGAGCACTGTGCTCCGGGCGCCGGCGTCAGTCGAGCGGCGTGCCCGTCTCCTCGGCCAGGGCCCGCAGGAGACGGTCCTGGAAGTCCACGTCGTGGACCGCGCGATGCGGCTGCCGGCGTTCCCGGTGGTACCAGTACCCGCCGCTGGTCAGGGCGTCGGCTTCGTCGCTCACGGCGAGCCACTCCTGGGTCCGGTGGCCGAGCTCGAGATCGTCGGGGGCGCTCGGGCCGCCCATCTTCGTCGGCACCCAGCCCGGATCCACGGCATTGCTCAGCACCCCGGGACGCAGCCGGGCCACCGCGGCCATGAGCGTCGTGACGTACAGCTTGCTGTCGGCGTACGAGCCCGGGCCGCGACCGCGCCAGTCGACGCGGGCGAGAGAGTCGCGCCCGCCGAAGTGCGAGCCGCTGCTGAGGTACACCAGGCGGCGCGGCCCCCGCAGCAGGGCCGTGAGCAGGTACGGCGCGATGATGTTGACCGGCATGACGGCGGGACCGCTCCACACACCGGCGTTGTGGATGACGGCGTCGAAGGGTGTCGTGTCGTTCAGCTCGGCGGCCGTCCGCCGTACCGCGTCGCGCTCGGTGAAGTCGCCCACGACCACAGACGCCCCGCGATCGGCCAGTTCCCGGAGCGTTGCCGCCCGCGCCGGGTTCCGGGCGTGCACCACGACCTCGTGCCCGGCCGACAGAAGGGAGTCCGCGGCGGCACGACCGAGTCCGTCGGCGGAACCGGTCACCAGGACCCGGCTCATGACCGCACCTCCGAGGTGGCCGCCAAGGAGACCGGCGGACGCGGACCCTCCTCCGAGGCGGAGCCCGCCCGCTCCGGGGTGATCTTCGCTCGCCGCGAGGTGAGGAACTCGCGGACCTCGTCATGGTTGTCCACACCTCGACGGTACGACCTGTACGCCGACGGAGGGTGCGCCAGCGGTACCCCCGTCACCGGTGACCCGCTGCCCGCGCGGCGCAGCCCGATACCCGGAGGCGCGGCACCCACCGGCCACGGCACGCTCCGTACCGTGGGTGTGCCGCCGTTCGTTGCGCGCACCTGCCGCGACGGCACCGACCTGGACGTACCGTTCGCCGAGACGCCGGCCCGGCACGCGACCAAGCCCCTGGCGAACGAGCTCGGCGAGGCCGAGTTGCGCGCCTGGTACCGGGAGCGGGATCTGCTGCCCGGCGGCGCGGACACCGTCATCGGCGCCGACAGCGCACTCACCGCCACGGTCGAGCGCATCCTGCGCGACACCGGCCTCGACCGCCTTCCGCCCGTGGACCGCTGACCGTAGGGGCCGGATCAGCGCATCCCCGGCCCCCTCCTCACATCTCGCGCAGCAGCGCGGGCAGTTTGCGCATGTCGTGGAAGACGACCGTGCCGCTGCCTTCGAGGCGCTCGGCCGGGGTGAGGCCACCCGCGTAGCCGAGGGCGCGCATGCCGGCGGCCCGGGCGGCCCGGACACCGGGGCCGCTGTCCTCCACCACCACACACGCGGCCGGATCGGCCCCCATCCGCTCGGCGGCGTACAGGAAGAGGTCCGGGGCGGGCTTGCCGCGCGCGACCTCCGTGGAACTGTGAATGCGTCCCTCGAACCGCTCGTAGAGGCCGGTGCGGCCCAAGGTGTGCCGCATCTTCTCGTGGGAGCCGCTGGAGGCCACGCAGGTCGGCAGCGTGATCTCGTCCAGCGCTTCGACGAGCCCCTCGACCGGCGCCAGTCCGGCGTCCACGGCCTCACGGTGCAACTGCTCGAACCGCTCGTGCCAGACGGCGGCGGTCTCCCGGCCGAGCCGTTCGGCAACCTGTTCGCGGATGGCGGCGTGGGAGCGTCCGATGAACCGGGCCACCACCTCGTCCTCGGTGAGCGGCCAGCCCAACTCCGCGCCCAGGGCCACCTGGACCCGCGCGGCGATGCGCTCGCTGTCGACCAGAACTCCGTCGCAGTCGAATATCACCAGTTCGATCGGCTTGATCATCCGAGCAGCATAGGACGCACGCCGACGTGCCGGCGGCCGCTTTCGCCACCGCGGTTGTTCAGCAGAGCGCCGTGAAGCCGGTGCAGAGCAGGCGGATGCTCCGCGCGAACTTCTCGTCCGGGTCGAGGCGTGGGATCAGCGGGCCCGTCACCAGCGGGAACCGGGCGCACAGGTCGGCGTGGAGCTCTGCGGTGAGATCCGGTGGCGCTGCCGGCTGGTTCTGCTCCTGGAGCACGAATCCCGTGACATGGCTGAGCAGGGTGTCGGCGGCGATGCCGCAGTGGGCGGCGGGCAGGCCGGCGTCGAGCAGGGTGCGCAGCAGGCGTTCCATCAGGGACAGGGCCCCGGGGCTGAGCATGCCGGGGCTCTCGGCGAGGAGTTGGGCGCCGCCGGGGTGCTCCTTGATGCTCAGGCGCAGGGAGGTGGCCTGGGCCGCGACGCGGTCCTCCCAGGAGGCGGTGGGCGGCAGGGCGGCGAGGGCGGCGGTGCCGGCGTCGTACGCCTGGTGGCACACCCGGTCGGCCATCAGGGCGAGGAGCTCCTCCTTGCCACGCACGTGGTAGTACAGGCTGCCGGCATGGGTGCCGAGGCGGACGGCTACCTGGCGCATGGACAGGTTCTGGTAGCCGACCTCGGCGAAGACGGCCATCCCCGCGTCGACGATGCGCTCCTTGGTGAGCTTCATGCGTCCCACCGTACAACGCGTTCCAACACCGTTCGAAAATCGTGCTAGCTTTGCGCCACAAGAGTTTCGAACGGTGTTGGAAACGCCGTGAACGGGGGAAAGGCAAGACAATGGGGGCGATCGTCTTCAACGTGACCACAGCCGCGCTGATGGTCATGATGTTCAACTGCGGGCTGGGCGTCGTCGGCCGCGACACCTTGCGGGAACGGCCGCTGCCGTGGGCGGCGATCGCCCTGACCGCGCTGGCCGTTGCCGGCGTCGTTCTTCAACTGGCCTGGTCCGGCGCCATGGACGCGCTGGACGCGGACCCCTCGAAGCCGGGGTGGTGGCGCGAGTTCACCTCGGTGTTCATGCAGAACGGCGGCTTCTTCGGCGGCTTGTGGAACCTCGTCACCCTGGCCGCCGTCGCCGCACTAGCCCAGTGGTACTGGGGCGGCTCGCTCACGCTGGCCTTCTTCCTCGCCGGCATCCTGCTCCCGGGCCGCATCGACACCGTGCTCGGCTTCGGCGACGGCCCCAGCACCGACCCCCGTAACTTCGCCGGGAGTTCCGGAGCCACCTACTTCCTCGGCGCCACCCTCGCCCTCGCCCTGCTCACCCGCACCCGCCTGCCGAAGAACATCGCCCTGGCGGCGGGCGTCCCGGCACTCGGCCTCGCCATGTGGTTCGCCCAGGACAACGGCCACGGGCTGGTGTCCGTCTACGGGTTCGTCCTCGCGGCGGCGGTGTGGGCCGTCCGCCGCGCCGCCCGCCGCTCCTGACCCGCGCCGGCGCTTCAGCAGCGCGGGCCGACGACCGGTACGTCCTTGACGAACACGAGGGCGTCCATGTCGGGCAGATGGGCCGGGTCGAGCGGTGCGTAGCCGAACCAGGGGGACGTGCGGGGCGGGGGTGCGGCGTCGCGGAGGGTGGTGGCCAGCTGCCGGGCGTCGATGACGGAGAGGTCCCCGGGCCGTGCGTACAGGAGCCCTTCGACGGTGTCCGGTGGTGGCGTGCCGACTCCGTGGTGGCGGATCGTGCCGAGCGCCGTGACCACGACGGCGTACTCCTCGCGGAGCCGGGCGCTCACCAGCGCGCCGGCGCTCCACCACTCCACCGGCCCCTGCCACATCCGCATCGAACTCTTGCGCCGCTGGAGATGGCTGTTGTGGGCGTGGACGAGCACCGGGCCGCGTTCGGCGAGGGCGAGGAGGTTGTGGGCCATCATCCGGTCACGCGCGCTCACCAGCCGGGTCATACGGGCCGGTGAGGTGTCGGCCATCCAGTGGTGGTAGCGCAGCAGGCCGGTCGCGGTTCGCCCGTACAGGAGGGCGCGATCCCACTCGTCCGGTGGCGTCGCCGTCATCAGGTGCGGCGCGTGCTCCTCGAGCAGCGCCACCAGGTCGGCGGCGATCAGCCGGAGCGCACCGGCCTCCGCCGACTGCCCCACGGACCGGGCCGGGTCCGTCATCGCGTCGGGACACGTCCACCGGTCGTCGGCGCCGAGCAGCTTCTCGAGCGCGTCCAGGGTGCAGGGAAGGAGCTGTGCGTCGACGTGGGCCGCGAGATAGCCGTGGAGCGCGGTCAGGGCCTGGCGGGGGCTCGCGGCGCCGGTGATCTCCAGGGGGCCGTCGAACCCGGCGAAGCGAAGGCGGTCGGACGCGGGGCGGCTGTCGTTGTACTCGCGCATCCAGCGCACCAGCTCGCGGTTGGCCGCATGGGCGCCCCAGTCGTGGCTGAACCCGCGTTCCACGGCCTCGTCGAGCGTACCCGCGCCCGAGGTGACGTAGGCGTCCACGGTCAGGCCCATGAGGCAGTCGCTCTCGATCGCGATCGTGCGGTAGCCCTCGTGTTCGACGAGTTGCCGGAAGAGGTCGTTGCGCAGCTCGAGGAGAGCCTCCTCGCCATGGGTGGGCTCGCCCAGAGCGAGCAACCGGGGCTTCGCGGGCAGGAGCCCCATGACGGCGGCCGCGTCGACGGTGTGGGCGAGGTTCCCGATGTCAGTAGCCATGCCCTCAACGCTATCGTTGAACCTTCGGTGGAGACCTGGCCGCGATATCGTCGGGCTCATGGGGCGAAACCTTCAAACCGGGGAGAGACTGAGGCCGGTCGATCTGGCGCGCGGACTCGGTCTGTCCACCCAGGCGATCAGAAACTACGAGGCGGCAGGCATCCTCCCGGCCGCCGCGCGCACCCCTCACGGCTACCGCACCTACACCCCGCTCCACGCGGCGGCCCTGCGCGCCTTCCTCGCCCTCGTGCCGGGCCACGGCCATCACACGGCTGCGTCGATCATGCGGGCGGTGCACGAGGGCGCGGCCGACGAGGCGTTCCGCCTCATCGACGAGAGCCACGCCGAGCTCCTCACCGACCGGCACACCCTCACGGCCGTGGAGAGTGCCCTGCGCGACCTCGCTCCGAGCCCCTCGAAAGCGGGGGAGTCCGCCGTGACGCCCCGGCCGGGCGGCACCTTCATCGGGCCGCTCGCGCGGCAGCTCGGCGTCCGGCCCGCGACGCTGCGCAAATGGGAGCAGGCCGGGCTGGTCCGTCCGCGCCGCGACCCGCTCACCGGCTACCGCGTCTACGACGAGGCCGACGTACGCGACGCCCGCCTCGCCCACCAACTCAGGCGCGGCGGCTACCTGCTGGAGCAGATCGCACCGGTGATCGCGCAGGTGCGGTCGGCCGGCGGACTGCAACCGCTGCAGGCCACCCTGCGCGACTGGCACGATCGCCTGTCCGCCCGCGGGCGGGCGATGCTGGCCGGAGCCGCGGAGCTGGAGGCCTACCTGCGCGAGCGCGGCTGAGGCGTGGCCCGGGCCGCGGGCGGCAGGACGTCGTCAGAGGACGTCGTACAGCAGGTGAGTGGCGGTGGAGGTGGGGGTCACGCCGCGCTGCACCAGCGTGCGCGGTGCCGTGCCGGTGAACAGGGGTGTGCCGGAGCCGAGCAGGACGGGTGCGAGGTGCAGGCTCAGGACGTCGACCAGCCCGGCGTCGAACGCCGAGCCGATCGTGGCGCCGCCGCCCATGATGACCACGTCGAGATCCTTCCCGCCGGCGGACGACGCCGCCTGAGCGCGCTCGCGGGCGACGGCGACGGCGTCGGCCACCCCGGTGGTGACGAACCGCCAGTCGAGGCCGGTGAGCCGCACCGATTCCGGCACGGAGCTCGTCACGACCACGAACGCGGGCTTGCCGACCTCGCCGGCGCCGTAACCGGTCGTGTCGTCCCAGCCGTCGGGCCCGTCGACCAGGTCGAACAGACGGCGGCCGAGGACGACGGCGCCCGAGCGGGCGGTCGCCTCACGCAGCAGCCGGCGGTCGTCGGGGTCGTCGGAGAAGGCCCAGGTGTGCAGGGCCTCGCCGCCGACGCCCAGCCCGTGTTCCGGGCTCGGGTCGGGTCCGGTGACGAAGCCGTCGAGGGAGATCGAGATGTCAGCGATGATGCGGGTCATACCAGGCAGACCCGATGCGCCGCCGAAAGTCATCGCTGCCGATGAAGAGGGGTGCGCCGACGACGGTCGTGGCGGCGGCACGCTGGTGGAGCGGGAACGGATGCTCACACTCTGAAGCGGCAGCCGGCAGCCGGCAGCCGGCAGCCGGTGGCGGCGGGGATCTTCGGGGGCGGAAAATCCGGCGGGAACCCGCGTGCATATATCTGCGGAGCCCGGGCAGCAGCAGATTCAGACGTGCTCGGGGGAGTTGGTCCCCCCCTCCCGCCCCGGGCACCGTGCGGTCCCGCCACCGATTCCCCCCGACGGTGGCGGGACCGCTTCCCTCGCCGGCCGGGGGGCGACGTCAGGCGGCCCTTCGGCGCTGCTGCCGGATCGGCTCACCGACCTGATGCAGATGCGTGAGGGCCTCGCGGTACGACTGGATCAGCCCGGTCTCGTGGTAGGGGACGCCGATCTCCGCGCAGTAGGCACGGACGACGGCCTGCGCATGCCGCAGATGGGGCGTCGGCATGCTCGGGAACAGATGGTGCTCGATCTGGTAGTTGAGCCCGCCGAGCAGAACGTCGGTCAGTCGTCCGCCGCGCACGTTGCGCGAGGTGAGCACCTGGCGGCGCAGGAAGTCGGGCCGTTCGTCGCCGCGGAACGTGGGCATGCCCTTGTGGTTCGGCGCGAAGGTGCACCCGAGGTAGACGCCGAAGAGGCACTGGTGCACGGCGAGGAACGCCACCGCCTTGCCCGGGGAGAGCACGAGGAACAGGGCGGACAGGTAGGCCGCGAGGTGGAGCAGCAGCAGCGCCGCCTCCAGCGTCCGGCTCTTCATGCCGGGCGAGCGCAGCGCCCGCAGGCTCGCCACGTGCAGGTTGAAGCCCTCCAGGGTCAGCAGCGGGAAGAACAGCCCCGCCTGGTGGCCGCCGATGAGACGGGCCAGACCCCGGCTGTCACGGGCCTGTTCCGTGGACCACACCAGGATGTCCGGGGCGACGTCCGGGTCGAGTTCCTCGTGGTTGGGGTTGGCGTGGTGGCGGGTGTGCTTGTTCATCCACCAGCCGTAGCTCATGCCGATCCCGAGATTGCCGAAGAGCCGGCCCCACATCTCGCTCGGCCCGCGACGCCGGAACACCTGACGATGCGCCAGATCATGGGCCACGAGCGCGATCTGACCGAACATCAGCGCCAGGAAGGCGGCCGTCGCCATCTGCCACCAGGTGTCTCCGAGCGCGAGAAAGGCCCCCCATCCCCCCGCGGTCAGCGCGATCACCAGACCGAGCCGCGCCGCGTAGTAGCCGGGGCGGCGTCTCAGCAGTCCCGCCTCGGTGATGCGACGGGACAGCCGGGCGAAGTCGCTGCCGGCTCCGGCATCGGAGGGACGGGGTCGGGCGGCGGGCACGGTGGCCGCGACCGCGGCCTGCGGGGAAATCGTCATGCCACCGAGTCTCCGCACCTGCGACCAGCCGAAACAGCCTGCCAGTCACCCTCTCGGACAGGGGGTTTACCCCAGGGTGGCGTGGGTGCTGCCCCGAGACCCACCGGCCCCGGGGGAATCCCAGGGCCGGTGACGACGGCCGGCGGTCAGACGCCGCGCGTGGACGTGCGGCGGCGCGCGGCGACGACCGCGCCGGCACCGAGGACGACGGTGGCGGCGCTGGTCAGGGCGATCGGCGCCATCGCCGGGGACGAACCCGTCTCGGCGAGGCTGCCCTCCGCGCCGGCCGCCGTGGTCGTCGTCCCCGTGGCCTGTGCGGAGGTGCCGCCCTGCGCGGAGGGAGCGGAACCCTTGCCGGGCTTCGCCGCGCCGGGCCGCTTGTCGTCGTCCCCGCCGGGCGGGACGGGCTTGGCGTCGCCGGACGGGGCGGTCTTGCTCCCCGCCGGCAGGAGCGTGAAGTCGTAGCGCTTCATCGGGCCCAGGACGCAGGGGTTGTACGCGTCGGAGGCGTCACCGGCGAGCAGGGCGAAGGCCTCGGCGTTCCTGGCCGCGGAGTCCACCTTCATGCGCAGCTTCACATCGCTGTGCTCGCCCGGCTTCATGACGTCGAGGTGCGCGATGTGCTCGGGGTCCTCACCGTTGAGGGCCTGCCAGGTGGAGCCGTTGGACCACTCGACCTTCAGCAGGCTCTTCGCGCCGCGGCTCTCCCCGGCCACGTGGAAGAACACCAGGGGATCGACGGCCAGCGTGCGCCGGGTGCCGTTGGTCACGCGCAGGGTGAAGCCGACGGTGCTCCCCGCGGCGACCTCGGCGGGCAGCCCCACCGCCTGCGAGGTCAGCCCGCTCTCCCGGACGCATTCCTTGGCGGCGGCGAGGGCCTTGTCGGCGGCCTCCTTGGCCGCCCGCGCCTTCTCGAGGGCCTGCTGGATGCGGCTGTACTTGCGGGCGGCCGCCACACGGGCGTCGTCCAGTGCGGTGTGGGCCTTCTCAGCTGCCGCGTCGGCCTCCTGCTGGGCGGTGACCGCCTTCGCCAGGTCCCCTTCCGCGGCAGCGAGAACGCGCTGCGCCTCGGCCTTGTCGGAGTCGCTCTGCGCCGCGTCGAGCTGGGCCTTGGCGTCCGCGACGGCCTTCTGGGCGGCGTCCTTCGTGGCGGCCGCCTCCTTGGCGGCCTTGTCCGCGGCGATCGAGGCCGCCTTGAGCGGGTGCGTGTCGGAGTCCAGGGCCTTCAGGGTGGCCTCGACCTCCTTGCGCCCTTCCGTCTCGGCGGCGACGGCCTCGTCGTACGCCTTCTGCGCCGCGGTGGCGGTCTTTACCAGCTCCGCGTACGTCGGCTGGTCCGGCGCCGGCGCCGCGGACGACCCGGAGGCGAAGGCCGGAGCGGCGGTGAGCAGCGCGACGGGCGTGGCCACCGTGACGGTGGCGGCCACGGCGAGGGTACGGCAGAACTTCACTGGGGTCCTTTCACGACCAGGGCGGCGTTCATCGGGGCGACGCGCTTCGGCACCTGGAACGCGTCGATCTTATAGTCCGGTAAAGCAAATGATGATCTCTTTTTCCGGACACGGCACCGGAGACGGCACCGGGCGCGACTGAAGGGCGGGCGCGCCCGTGCGTCACGTCAACTCCCGCGAGTCCAAGCCGCTATGGAGTGCACGGTGGCCCCTCCGCGCGGCTCGACCGGCCCTCGTCATAGGCACCGCAGACCAGGACGGCCTTCGGTTCGTCGCCGAGTTGCCGCAGGATCACCAGTGTCTTGTCGACGGGCGGTGCGTTCCCGCCCTGACCGTAGGAGATCTCACCGGTCGCGCCGTTGAAGTGGATGCCGCCGCTGAGCGCGACCAGCACCGAACGGCGGTCGATGTCCTTGTCCCGCAGCCACGCCTGGGCCACCGCCTGCGACAGGACGTGGAAGGCGTCGTAGGACACCGCGGAGTGGCCGTCCTGCCGCCACGGGTCGGCGCCCCGGGTGCCGGCCCGTACGAACGCGTCGTACGTCGACACGAACAGGCGGGTCCTGTCGCTGGCGTACTCGCTGGTGACCGGAAGCCGGTGCGCCGAGTAGTAGAGACGCAGCCAGTTCTTGTTGGCGAAGGCGCCGGTCTGCGCCACATTGGTCAGCTCGTTCCCGCCGAGCACGGTGACGGGGCGGTCGATACAGGTGCCGCGGGTGTCCATGGCGGTGATGAACGCGGTGAAGTCCTTGGCCCGCGCCGACCAGTACACGACCGACTGCGGCTGTTCGGCGAGCGCCTGGCAGAGCTGCTCGGCGAGCACGTCGGCGCTGGACAGGTTGGGCGCGCCGCCGGGCGGCTGCGGGTCGAAGTCACCGTCCTGGTTGAAGTTGAAGATCCGCGTGGTGCCGGAGAAGGCCTCCACGAACCGGCCGGCCAGACTGCGGCTGTACAGGTCGGCCGAGGACTCGATGACGATGGCCTGCCGGGCGGGGGAGCAGGCGGCGCCGTCGTCGTCCCGGGCGATGATGTTGGCGCCGCGTGCGAAGTCCGCCTCGATACGGGCCTCGCGGCCGTTGTCCGGGGTGAACGGCCAGTAGGTGAGGCTGGCCGCTCCCGCCAGCATCTCGTTGGCGGTGGCGGTGGTGCCGACGGTCGGGATCTGGCCCTCGCCGAGGACCTGGAGGGCGGCCCGCGTCTCGTCGCGGCTCTGGGCGTACGCGAGCACGCCGACGACCTTGGTGTCGTCCTCGGCCCTGCCTTCGGCGCGCACCTCGGCGACCAGTTTCCGCGCCTCCGGCACGGCGTTGCGGAAGCCCTCTCCGGTGGGGCGCACGTCGACGCGCAGCGGCACCAGGTTCTGGTCGGAGGACGCGTCGGAGTTCAGTTTCTGCTGCCACATGGCGATGCCGCGCAGCTCCGGGATCGTGCCGTCGAACCGCGTCTCGTCCTCGGTGCGCGGCCGGCTGGAGACGAACGCGACGACGGTGCGCACCTTGCGGCCCTGGCGGGCGTAGTCCTCGGCCCGCTTGTTCTGCTGGGTGATCGCCCGCAGCGCGGCGTCGTACCAGCCCTCGGGGTCCAGCGGGACGGGGCTGGTGCGGGCCGCCGCGGCCACGGACGCGCTGCCGCCGAGGCAGGTGTGGTCGCCGCCGTCGCGGACGTGGTCGACGGTGAGGCCGCCCGCGGTGACGGCGAGGGCCGCCGTGGCGGCGAGGAGCGAGGCCGTGGTGCGCCAGCTGGTGCGGAAGCGGCGGTGGGGTTCGACCTGGGCGACGGGCAGACCCGGGCCGGTCAGGGAGGGCTCGCGGAAGACGACCATGACGGGGCCGCCGTCCTGCGTTCCGAGCGCGCCGGCGGCCTGTGCGAGGGTGCACTCGCGTGGCTCCAGCTCGGCGAGGAGTTCGGGGGACGGCTTGCCCACCGCGACGACCAGCGGTCCCGGGCGTGGGGCGGTGCCGTGCAGCGCGTGCAGGACACGCAGGAAACGCTCGGCGCGGCGGGCGCCCTCCGTGCCGGGCGGCGGCACTTCGACGAGCAGTACGGGCCGTGCGGTGCGGCGGCGCCGCTTGGGCAGGTACCGGCCGATCCTCGGGGTGGCCAGGTCCTCCAGGAGGGCCCGCAGCAGGATCCTCTCCAGGGCCTGCAACGCCTCCTCGTGGCGGGGTTCGCCGGGCGCGCCGCGCAGCCGCGGTGCCTGCATGGTGGCGACGTGGGCCATCGCCCGGTACAGGTCCGTGCGTCCCCCGGCATCCGGCATTGCGCCGAACCAGCGCCGCATCACCTTCCGTGAGATCCAGCGGGACCAGGCCCAGCGGGGGAGAGCGCTGGTGAAGGACAGCCAGAAGACCCTGACCAGCCAGCCCTTCAGGTCGGCGCCGTCGGGCGCGATGCCGGTCGAGGCGGGCCGCGGCAGATGTCCCAGCAGGCCGCGCCGCTCGGCCTGCTGACGGTCGCAGGCGTGCCGGCGCAGTTCGTCGGCGAGCTCGCCGGCCGGCCGCAGGGGGTTGGACCGGATGTGGGTGACGAGTGACCGCACGACGTCGAAATGCGGGTACCGGTCGGGCGTCATGTGGCGCGGCGTGCCGTCCGCGAGCGCGAGGCCGGCCTCCTCGGAGAGCAGTACGGGCTCGTCGGCGGCATGGACCAACGCGTACGGGACGAGCTTGCCCCGCTCGTCGAGGGGCCTGCGTAACGCCTCGAGGATGCGTGCCGTGCCGTCCTCGTACACGCTGCCCTCGGCGTCGACCCGGAAGACGACCAGCGGCGGGCGGGTGGCCAGCCGGGCGGGATCGGAGGGTGCGACGGCGGTCGGGTACTCGCTGACGAAGGCGTCGGCCCTCGCGTTGTCCGGGTCGGGAAAGAGCTCGTCGGAGTCACTGCGGAATGGCGTCATGCGCACGGCCCCCGTTGCCAGCTGCTGTCGCCGTAGTGGCGGGGGGACAGGTTACGCGTCCAACCGCCCCGGTAACAACGGGTGTTCACAGGAACCCTGCGCAGTAACGGCGGGCCGTCGGATCCGGCTCTCACCCAGTGCTGCCGCCGTCACCCGTCACGACTCGCGCGTCGGCCGGCTCGGTCCGTCCCTCATGTGGCCTCCGTGCCGCTGGTCGCCAGCAGGCGCAGCACGTCGGCGAGCGTCTCGCGGACTCCCGGGTCGCCGATCACGCCGCTCTCGCCGACCGTGCCGCGGTCCACCGGGATCCTGACGCAGGCGGGCTCCACGACATGGGCGCCGGTGTATCCCAGGACCGTCCGCAGTGTCGCCTGCGCGCCCTCTCCGCGACCGGGGGCGGCGGCGTTGACCCAGGCGGCCGGCTTGTCGCAGATCTCCGTACCGCCGACGGTCCAGTCGAGCAGGTTCTTGAACGAACCCGGCAGTGTGCCCGCGTACTCGGGCGTGCACACGAGGATCCCGGCCGCCTCGTCGATCGCGGCGCGCAGTTCGGCCACCGGCGCGGGCAAGGGGTCGGTGTCGTCGTCGGGATTGAAGTGCGGAAGCCGGGCCAGGCCGTCGTACAGGACGGCCCGCACGTTCACGGACGGCGCGACGTCCTGCGCGGTACGCAGCACGGTCTCGTTGGTGGAGCCTTCTCGCAGGCTCCCCGACAGCAGCAGAATCACCGGTGGTGCGGACATCCGCCCAAGCTACCCTCCTCCCGCAGAAGTTGGCCAAGGACAGCCGGCCGGATCAGACCCGGGGCGGCGCCCGGGACGAGCCCCGGACGCCGCCCATCACCTGTGGGGTGTCAGCGCTGTGGTGTCACCTGACGTTCACGGCGGTCCAGGCCGCGGCGACCGCCTTGGCTTCGGCGCTGTCGGCGCCGTAGAGATCACCGGCCGCCGAGAGGGTGCCCTTGCGGGCGTCGGCGTAGGTGGTGGTCGACGTGAAGTACGTGGTCAGGGCCTTGTACCAGATCTGCAGTGCCTTGTCCCGCCCGATGCCGGTGACGGTGGAGCCGTCCTGGGTGGGGGAGTCGTAGTCGACCCCGTTGATCGTCTTCTTCCCGCTTCCCTCGGCCAGCAGGTAGAAGAAGTGGTTGGCGACGCCCGAGGAGTAGTGCACGTCCTTGTCGCCCACGGTGGAGGACCAGTAGTCGGCGGAGCCGCCGTCCTTGCTGGGCTTGTCCATGTAGCGCAGCGGTGTGCCGTCGCCGTTGATGTCGATCTTCTCGCCGATGAGGTAGTCACCGACGTCGGTGGAGTTGTTCGCCGCGAACTCCACGCCGGTGCCGAAGATGTCGGAGGTGGCCTCGTTCAGGCCGCCGGACTCGCCGGAGTACTCGAGGCCTGCGGTGTTGGAGGTGACGCCGTGGCTCATCTCGTGACCGGCGACGTCGAGCGAGGTCAGCGGGTCGTTGTTCCCGGTGCCGTCGCCGTAAGTCATGCAGAAGCAGCTGTCGTCCCAGAACGCGTTCACATACGCGTTGCCGTAGTGGACGCGCGAGTAGGCGCCCACGCCGTCGTTCTTGATGCCGTTGCGGCCGAAGGTCTTCTTGTAGAAGTCCCAGGTCTGCTGTGCGCCGTAGGCGGCGTCCGCGGCGGCGGTGGCGGCGTTCCCCACGGTCCCGTCGCCCCAGGTGTCGTTGTCCTGGGAGAACAGCGTGCCGGTGCCCGAGGAGCCGTGATTCAGGTTGTACGTCTTGTGGCCGCCGCGCGTGGCATCCGTGAGGGTGTAGGACGAGCCGGACTGTGTGCTCGCCAGGTCCACCTTCCCGCTGTACTTGGTGTTGCCGACGCCCGTCTCGACGCCCTGGTACTGGAAGAGCTTCTTCCCGGTGGCGGCGTCGGTGATGACGTGCAGCTGGTTCGGGGTGCCGTCGTCCTGGAGCCCGCCGACGATGGTCTCGTAGGCGAGGACGGGCGTGCCGGATCCGGCCCAGACCACCTTGCGCGGTGCCTGGTCCGCACGGGTCTTGGGGGAGCCGGCGGCCTTCGCCAGTCCCAGCGCCTGCTGTTCGGCCCGGGCGGGGGCGATGCGCGGGGCGAGCGAGGCGAGCTTCAGGGTGCTCTTCGACGCTCTGGTCACGCCCTCGGTACGGCCGGACTTCGCGGTGTGCACGATCAGGTCGCCGCCGAGCACGGGCAGGCCGGCGTAGGTGCGCTCGTAGCGGGTGTGCACGGTGCCGTCGGCGTCCCTGACGACGTCCTTGACGACCAGCTTCTCCTGGGCGCCGAGTCCTATCGCCCTCGCGGTGCCGGCGGCCTCCGCCCGGGCCTGCTGGACGAGCGTGGTGCGGGCCGTCGCGGACAGGGCGACCGGTGCGGCGCCGGCCCGGCCCGGACCGGCGGGCTGCGCCGTCGCGGCGGCGCTGAGCGTGGTGCTCAGCAGCGCTCCGGCGGCGACTGCGGTGGCAACGGCCAGCATGGTGCGCTGGTGACGCTGGGAACGGGAGGTCACGCGGACTCCTCGGGTAGGTGTGGGGGGTGGTCCGGCCGGTATGGGGCCGACCGGTTGGTCGTGGGGGGTGGTCGAAGCCGTGCCGCGGGCATGACGAGGGCGTAGATGTCGTGCGCATGACATACGATGCTCCGGGCATGACGCGATGCTCCGGGCATGACATGAGGCGCTCTTGAAATGACATGAGGCGCTTCGCCGTACCCATGTCGGTGGACGCTGACGGCACAGCCCCTCGCCTGCGCAAGGGACGGGGGCGCCCGCCGAGCGCGGGCGACGCGACTACGGTCTTCTGGCGGAGCCGGGGCTTTCCGCGCGCCGGGCGGGCACACGGGTGGCGGGCAGCCGGAAGGCGGCGCGGCACATGAAGTCTCCAAGAAGTGTGGGGGGTTGGAGAGGTGAACACGACACAACCCCAGTCGTGACGCCGCGCGCCATGCCCGACTCCAAGATCCGACAACTCTCCCACGCCTCCTTCACCGGCGGGACACACAACGGCGGCCTGGACCGTACCTTTCGCCGTGCGGCGGACCTGGGCCGTCAGGCGGGGCTGAGCGGATGTGCCGCCGTGGCGGAGCGAGGCGGCCAGGAGTGCGGGGCGAGAATGCCGAGCACATAGGCGCGGGCCACCAGCGCCGGACGCGTGGCGGCGCCCAGGAGGCGCCTGAGGCGGGCCAGATGGTAGTCGACCGTCTGCCGCGACAGCCGCAGCGTCTCGGCGATGCCGGCGTTGCTGTACCCGGCGGCCAGCAGCGCGAGGATCCGCACCTGGGCGGCGGTCAGCGCGAGGTGCGGCTCGTGGCTCAGGGCCGGCCGGGTGACGACCGCCCACACCCCCAGGTCCCCGCCCCGGGTGCGGCTGACGACGCTCAGGTGGACCCATACGCGCCGCCGGCGCCGGTCCCCGTCGACGAGTACGGCGCTGGACTGCGCGCTTCTGCGCCGGCCGCCGGTGAGGTCGTCCCAGATGGCGTGCAGCGCGGCGCGTTCCGGTGTCTCGGCCAGCAGGGCGTCGGCCGGCGACCCCACCAGGTCGCGCAGCCGCACGCGCAGCAGATCCGCCGCGGCGGCGCTGGCCTCCCCGACCACCCCGTCCCCGGACAGCCGCAGGCAGGGCAGGCCGCTGTGGTCCCGCAGGGCACGCAGGTCCTCCTCGGCCCGGCGCCGCTGGTCCAGCGCGTGGACGTACTCGCTGACGTCCACGTAGATCCCCGCCACGCAGCGCTGCCCGCCCCAGGAAACCGGGAAGCGGTATCCGGCCGCATGGCCGGGAGAACCGTCCGGGCGCCGGTAGACGAGCGTGTGCCGCACGGAGCGGCCGCCGGCGAGCACCTCCTCGTCGAGGGCCAGGAAGCGGGCCGCGTCGTCGGGGTCGTCGAACGCGGTCAGGTGACGGCCGATCAGGCGGTCGCGTGTGGTGCCGTACAGATGGGCGTAGGCATGGTTGGCCCAGACGTAGCGGCCGGCGGGGTCGCGCACGAACACCGCCGCCGGGCTCAGGTCGGCGAACGACGCGTACGCTCCGGAGCCCGCCGCCGCGCCGTCCACCTCGACCGCGACTCCACGGCTGCGGCGGTGCCGCTCGCCGCCCTCCTGCGACCACCAGTTGACGTCGAAGGTGCGGCCTTCGAACCGCGCCTGGTGGGGGCCGTCGTCGCCCCGGGCCGACGGGCCGCCGAGGTCGGCGCGCAGGGCTTGCAGAAAGCGGCGGACGGTGCGCGCGTCGGTGAAGGCGCCGCCCCCGCTCTCGACCAGTCCCGAACCCCCGTCGGCCTCCCACCAGGACACCGGCAGGGTCGCCAGCAGTGTTTTGAGGTCGGCCTCGTCCACGGCTCAACTCCTTCAATCTTCGACCAACGTCACCGTGTGTGACACCTCATGCGTGTCCCGTAGGTGGCGTGAAGCAACCTGACCGACGACGGCAACGCCCCGGCCTACTCAGGCATTTGCCTGAGACGTCCGTGCTCGGCGCGGCGAGCGGCGGGAAACCGGACTGCTTCGCTGGAAGAGACCGCGACACAAGGAACCGCACAGCAGAAGGAGTTGGAGTCCCGTGGCGAAGGTGCTGTACGTGCATGCCAAGGGCGGCCCCCCGGTCGGGTACGCCCTGCCCAGGGTGGGCGCGAGGTCCGAGGCGCACCTGCTGGCACTCAGCGAACTGCCCGCAGGCCGTGCGCTCGAAGGGCACTGCGCCTCGGTCGTCGCGCGCGGCGCCGCGTGGGAGGACGATCTGGTCGACGTCATCGCCTCCCGCGCCCGCGAGGTCGGCGCGGACGCGGTCGTCACCTTCTCGGAGTACGCGGTGGTCGCGGTCGCCGAGGCCTCGCGCCGGCTCGGACTGCGGGGCGCCGGACCTGCCGCGGCCCTCGCCCGGGACAAGCGCCTCATGCGCGCGGCCTGGGAGCGCCGGGGCATCCCGCAGCCCCGCTTCCGGCCTGTCGCCACCGCGCAGCAACTCGCGTCGGCCACGGGGGAGATGCAGTGCCCCCTCCTGCTGAAGGCGGCCTGGAGCGCCGGATCGACCGCGCACCAGATCATCGCCACCCCCGCGGACGCCCCCGCGGCCTGGGCCCGCTCGTACGCGGTGATGACGGAATCGGCGCGCCTGGGGTACGCCGAGCTGCATGTCCCGGGCGCCGGTGAGGACTTCATCGTGGAGGAGATCGTCAGCGGCCGCGCCGAGGAATGGTTCGAGCAACCCGGCTGGGGCGACTACGTCAGCGTCGAGGGCGTGGTGGTCGAGGGCGACTTCCGGCCCGTGTGCGTGAGCGGCCGGATGCCGACCGTCGCACCCTTCACCGAACGCGCCGGCATCACCCCTGCCGCCCTCGGGACCGAGGCGCAGACAAGGATCGTGGACCTGGCCCGGCAGGCCGTGGACGCGCTCGGCCTGGAGAACTGCGGCACCCACACCGAGATCAAGCTCGGTGACCGCGGCCGCATGTGGGTGATCGAGACGGCGGCGCGCTTCGGTGGCGCGATGACCGTGCCGCAGATCGAGGAGGTCTTCGGACTCGACCTGATCGCCATGTTCACGGAGCAGTTGCTCGGCGGCTCGC
This sequence comes from Streptomyces sp. NPDC028635, assembly GCF_040637635.1. Classification (NCBI taxonomy): domain Bacteria; kingdom Bacillati; phylum Actinomycetota; class Actinomycetes; order Kitasatosporales; family Streptomycetaceae; genus Streptomyces; species Streptomyces sp. NPDC028635. Next base: position 18,664 of record NZ_JBEZWX010000021.1, read on the forward strand.
CCGACTGGCCGGCCGGGGCGCTGACCCCCGCGGACGCCAAGGGCGCGGCCGGCTCCCTGGTCGTGCTCGCCGTGGACGGCTCGGGCGAGCCGTGGCGGCACCGGCACGTGTGGGACTCCGCCTCGGTGGTGCGGTCCGCGCCGCTGAGCACGGGCAGCACGCTGTGCGTCGTGGGGGAGAGCTCGCTGCCGGACGGCACCCCCGTCCCGGTCTACGACCCGGCCGCCGGCGCCAACACCATGGCCGGGCTGTGCCTGCTGTCCGCCGACCGGCCGCAGACCGTCGTCCGCGACTTCACCGCCCTCGTGGACGCCCTGCCGGACATCCTGCCCGTCCACGCCGCGCAGGAGGTGCGGGCATGACCGTCACCCTCGAGAGGGCCGACCTGCCCGAGGCCGGCGGGGACCGCACCGTCGTCGGCGCCAACCTGTCGCTGCCGCTGTTCCGCACCCTGTCCGGGGTGCTCGCCGGACACCCGTACCTCAAGGTCGTGGTGGACCGGGCCGAGGGCACCTGGCACCTGCTCGACACCCGGGTCCACCCCTTCCACGTCAACTACATCGCCACCCGCGTCCTCGGCATGACCCTCGACGAACTCGACGCCGAGCTCGACGCGTTCAACGCCTCCGTGTACACGGACCCGGAACGCCGGTTCCTGCTGGGCGTGCTCTCCCTGCACACCGACCAGGCCGAGGACGGCTCCGAGTGCCCCTTCCTGGTGCTGGAGACCACCGAGGCGGACACCATGCCCGGCCCCCTGCTGGAGGAGTTCCACCACTTCGTGCGGAGCCGGGTGGACGGGCGGCTGCCCCTGCTGCTCAAGCCCGCCAACCACGGCCAGGAACTCGAACTCGCCTCGATCAGCGAGGCACACGTCCCGCGCATCCTCAGCCACACCCTGTTCGGCAACCGGACACGCACCTGCCTCAACCCCGGCGAGGCCGAGGGCCGCCTGCGGCACTTCCGCACCCCGGCCGAATACGAGGCCGCCGCCGCGGAACTCGGCTGGGCCGACATCGTGGCGATGCCCCGCCTGCCCGACGACGTGCCCCGGGTCGCCGGATTCATCAACACCGCCCCCATCACCCCGCTCTCCCACACCAACGTGCTGGCCTCGGGCTGGGGCATCCCCAACGCGATCGTCCGCGACCTCGACGCCCTCGTGCGGCGCGACGGCCTGGACGGCGCCTGGGTGCGCTACCGGGTGAGCGAGGACTCCGTCACCCTGGAGCCGCTCGCCGCCCCACCGGAGCTGAACAAGCCCGCCTGGCACCAGCAGCGCATCCGCATCGAGACCCCGCTGCTGGAGGAGGAGGCTCCCGTCCTGGCCCTGCACCGGCTGCGCCGCACCGACCGCGACACCTACGGCACCAAGGCCGCCAACCTCGGAGAACTCCACCACGTCCTGGACAGCCGCACCGCCGACCTGACGGAGTTCTACGCCCGCCCGCGCCCACCGCGCCGCGACCTCCTCGGCCATCTCGGCGCCCGGCTCGGCGAGCACGAGGCATCCAGGGAAGAGCTGCGAGCCGCCGCGGCCCGGTGCGTGGCCGAGACGGTCCGCGCCCCCGAGGGCGTGGCGCTGCCGTTCCGCCTGCACCACCTGTTCCTCACCTCCTCGCCCGCCCTCCAGCAAGGCATCGGCAAGCTGAAGATGGCGCTGGAACTCGAGGCGTTCGACGTGGTGGACCCGCTGTGCCTGAACCTCCAGCACCTGGTGCGGACCACACCCATGCCCGAGGAGGTGACACGGGCGATCACGGCGTCCGTGCCCGCACTGCTGGCAGGCGGCCACCGCATGGTGGTGCGCTCCTCCTCCAACGCCGAGGACCTGCCGGGCTTCTCCGCCGCCGGGATCTACGACTCGGTGACCACCGTCCGCGGAGAAGACCAGCTCATGGACGCCGTACGGCAGGTGTGGGCGTCGCTGCTGTCGCCGCGCAGTGTGCGGCTGCGGCACCAGGTCGGCATCTGCCTGGACGACACCTACATGGGCGTGATCGTCCAGGAGTACCTGCCCGCGAGCCTCGGGGGAGTGCTGGTGACCTGCAACCCGACCCGGCGTGAGGACTTCCGCACCGTGTACGTGAACTGCACGCCCGGATCACCCGAGCGGGTGGTGGACGGCACGGTGCTGCCGCACCAGTACCTGTACAACACCGTCGAGGGCGGCGGACGCACCCTCGACGTCGGCACCTCCGGTCAGGACCTGCCTCCGCGGACCCGGGACGCGCTGGCCCGACTGGCCCTCACCGGACGCCTGTTGCAGTCCCACTTCAGCGCGGACGACCCCGACGACGCCCTGGACATCGAGTGGCTGATGACCGACGAAGGGGCGTTCCGCCTGGTCCAGATCCGCCCGTACGCCCGGTGAGCGGCCGCATGCGCCGCTCGCCCGCACACCGGAGCCGCGGTGCCGAGCGGGCCGTCTCCCCGGCGGCCCGCCGGATCATCCGCCTGAACAACGGCTTCCAGTTGCTGTTCAACCTGCTGTGGTGGATGCCCGTCTTCTACGCGTACCAGCGCGACGCCGGCCTGTCCGACGGACAGATCTTCGGCATCCAGAGCATCTACTACATCGCGTTCTGCCTGTTCGAGATACCGACCGGCGTCGTCGCCGACCGTATCGGCGCCCGCAACTGCCTGCGCGCGGGCGCGGTCGTCATGACGGCGGCGAACCTGGCACCGGTCCTGGCCCCGTCGTACACCGGTTTCCTCGTGCACTTCCTCGCCATCGCGGCGGGGCGCTCGCTCGCGTCGGGTGCCGCGAGCGCCTATCTCTACGACGGGCTGCGCGCCGAGGGCGCCGAAGCGCACTACCTGCGGGCCGAGGGAACCGCGCGATCGCTCGGGCTGGCCGCCAAGGTCGTCTGCTGGCCGCTCGTCGGCCCGCTGATGGCGCTGGCCACGCCGGCACCGTACGTGCTCAGCGCGGCCGGCGCCGCCGGTTCACTGGCCTGCGCCCTGGCGCTGCCCCGCCTCGCACCGCACCCGGCCCACATCGGGCCGGCCACCCGCGGAACCCGTGGCGGCACCCTCCTGCGCGACACGGCTGCCGCGCTGCGGGCGCTGCGCCGCTCCCCGTGGCTGCCGCTGCTCATGGTGCAGGGCGTGGCGGTGTTCACGCTCTCACGCATCTGCCAGGTCAACCTCTTCCAGCCGGTGCTCCTGGACCACGGGATCGGGGAGAGCACCCACGGCAGTGTGCTCGCGGCCATGACGGTGGCCGAAGCGGTGGCCTCGGCGCGCCCCCAGTGGCTGAGCCGCCGGCTGTCGGCGACCGGGTGGGTGTCCCTGCTGAGCGTGGCGCTCGCCGCCGTTCTCGCGTGCACCACCCTCGGCGGGCCCTGGCTCGTGGTGGCGGCGCTGTGCGCGTTCGCCGCGATCACCGGGTTCGTCTACCCGGTGCAGCGCAAACTCGTCAACGACGCCGTCCCGGCGGACGCGCCGCGCGCCACGCTGCTGTCCGTGGAGAGCATCGTGGACCGCGGGGTGTGCGCCCTGGCCGCGGTCGCCGCGGGCGCCTACCTCGCGGCCGGCCGGCTCGACGCGCTGCTGTGGCAGAGCGCGGCGGTCACCTGTGTCCTGATGCCGGTCCTGCACGTGGCGCTGCGCCGGGCGGCACCGCCCACGCGACGCCGGCTCGAGGCGCCGGCCGGCGCGCCGGGGGGCCACGGCGAGGGCTCCGCGGTACGTCCCGCCCGGGAGCCGGAGGAGCCCGTGCCCCTGCCCGTCGACGAGGGCGCCGCCCAGCCGCCGTCGGGGCTCTCCCCGGGGGCCGTGACGCGGCACCGCTGACGCCCGCGTCCCCTACCCTCGTACCCGTAGGACGCCGTACGGCGTGGGCATCCACTGCGGGGAGGCGCTGGTGCTCGGCAGGGGCGGGCGCCTGCTCGCGGGCGCGGTGATCGTGGCGTGCTCGGTGCTCGTCGGCCCCAGCGCGCCCGTCGGGTCGGTGCCCGTCGCCGTCGCCAGGGACGTCGTACCGAACCGCGTCATGACGTGGAACCTCTGTAACCCGTGCAGGGTGAGGAACGTCGACCGGGCCGCGGAGATCGCCACATACGCTCCGCAGGTCGTCGGGCTGCAAGAAGCGTGCGTGCGCGACGTCGAGAGGATCCGGGCCGACCTCGAGCGCTACTACGGGCTGCGCTACCACGTCGCGTACGGCTCGGTCCTGCGGGACTGGGGCCGCTGCGGGGGAGCGCCGTGGAGCCCGGGAGGCTTCGGGCAGGCGCTCCTGTCGGCGGCCCCGATGACCGACGTCGTCAGGGTGAGGTACCCCGACGGCGGATCCGAGAACCGCGGCTACATGGCGGTCACCACCACCGTGGGCGGGCGGTCGGTCCGGGTGTTCGACACGCACCTCGCCCAGCGGCGTCAGGAGACGGTCCGGGCGGAACAGACCCGTGTGCTCGCCGCAGCCGTCGCCGTGCACGACCGCGCGATCGTCCTCGGTGACTTCAACGCCGTGCCGGCCGCCCCGGAACTGCGTGCGATGTGGGCGTTGGCGGCGGACGCGGACCCCGGGTGCCACCCCTTGCCCACCGCCGGCTGCGAGCCGACCACCGACTGGCAGAGCACGTTCGACTACGTCTTCCTGCGCGGCATCGTCCCGCTGGAGCACCGCGTGCACCCCACCCCGTACTCCGACCACCACCTGCTGCTCGCCGACCTGCGGAGCGCCAGCGCTCACCCCTGACCGGACGCCGGGCGGACGGTGTCGCCGCCGGTGCCGAACACCGCTGTGAGGTGACGGGCGAGGCGGGTGGTCCCGGGCTGCTCCAGCCGGGCGCCCAGGTATCCGTCCGGACGTATCACGAGCGCCGTCGGTTCCTGCGCGCCGAGGGCGTACCGCGAGGCGAACTCACCGTCCCGGTCCCGGTAAACGGGGACCTGTACCGGGACGCCGTCGGATGGTTCGCCGGCCGGAGACACCGCGCACACGTCCACCAGCCCACCGGACCTCAGCCGCGCCTCCGCCACCAGCTCCTCGTACGAGGCGACGCGATCGGTGCCGTACGACTGCGGCCGCCCGTACAGCAGCAGCACGGTGCCGCGATCGCGCAGGACGTCGTAGAGGCGCATCGGGTAGGCGGCGATCGGGCCGGTGAGTCCGCCGCAGTCCGGGGCACGGTCGCCGGGCCGCGGGCCGGGACCGTGGCCGGGCGCGTCGACGACGGGGCTGCCCCGGTAACCGACGAGCAGTTGGGCCTCGCGGAGCATCACCGTCCCGGGATCGTCCCGGTCGGCCTGCACGCCGCCTGCGGTGGCGTGGCGCACGGTGCGGCCCACGACCTCCTCGCCGACCGGACGGCGTTCGGCGTCGTAGGACGCCGGCAGCGCGCGGGAGGCCCTGCCCGCGAGCACGAGGGCGAGCTTCCAGGCGAGGTTGCAGGCGTCCTGAATACCGGTGTTCATGCCCTGGGCGCCGGTGGGCGGGTGGATGTGGGCGGCGTCTCCGGCGACGAACACCCGGCCCTCGCCGTACCGGTCCACGATCCGGTGGCTGATCCGGAACACCGACGACCAGCGCAGGGCCGACGCCGTGGTGCGCTGGGGAGAAAGCCGGTCCAGCACGGCCTGGATGTGCGGCAGGCCGGGCGCCCGACGGCCCTCCAGACCGTGGGCGACGCCGTCACCGCCGACGGCTTGCGGCCTCGACGGGCCCGTCTCCTCCTGCCGCAGCGCCGACAGTTCCGGGGGCACCCGCATCGACATGCGGTACCGCTTCACGCCCGGCAGCGGGATGCACACCAGGACGTCGTCCACCACACCGGAGCCGTCCACGTGCATGGCGCGCAGTCCGTACCCCGCGGGCAGGTCCCAGTCGACCTCCACGTCCCCCAGCATGTACTCCTCCAGGAACGCGCCACCCTCGAAGGCGAGCCCGAGACCCTTGCGGACGACGCTGTGCGCGCCGTCGCAGCCGACCAGGAAGCGCACCCGCACCTCCTCCCCGGTCCCGGAGGCGTGGCTCAGGCGGGCGGTCACCCCCTGCGCGTCCTGCTCGAAGGAGACCAGTTCCGTGCCGCGCTCGATACGGGTGCCGTGGCGGGCGAGGGCTTCCTCGGTCAGACGCTCCGTCTCGTACTGGGGGAGCGCGGCGAACCCGTACGGCACCTCCGGCGGCAGAGCCAGGTCGTAGCGGCCCTGCTCGACACCGTTGACGTACGCGAACTGGCCGCGCAGCGGTACGGCCGCCTCGAGCGCCGCACGGACCAGACCCATCCGGTCCCAGATCTCCAGGGTGCGCGGCTGGACCCCGACCGCCTTGGCGTACGGGAGGCGTTCGGGCAGCCGGTCGACGATCCGGCAGGTCACCCCGTGCCTGCGCAGCTCCAGGGCCGCGGTCAGTCCGACCGGCCCGGCGCCCACGACGAGCACATCCGTGTTGGTGCCGTGTGCCACTGGCGCCTCCCAGGCGTGCGGCCCCCGAACGAGTCGTTCCCACCATGGTCACCCGGCCCGGCGAGCGGTCGCCACTCGGGGGCGGGCGCCGTTCGAGGCGTGTGCGGCACTCCGCGGTGGCTTCAGCGCCCGGGCACCGACGCTCAGTTGGCGCTGTCTGCCCCCGGCGAGGGGGAGGGGGCCGACGTGGGCGAGGGCGCGGCGGGCGGCATCGGCGGCAGCCCGGCCGCGAGGTCCGGCAGCAGGACGGGCTCCAGCCGCACCTGCTCCCGGGTCAGGTACCGCCTGAGCTCCGGCGGACGGTAACCAGGGTCGCGGTCGTAGCGCTCCTTGGCGGGGACGGCCAGGAACTCGTTCCCGTCGGGCTCGTTCTTGTCGTTCACCGCGCTGCCCAGGGGCCGGTGGTAGTCCTTGGCCAGCAGATAGAAACCCTTGCGGGACTCGTGCAGCGGACCCGCACCGTTCGGCTCGACCCGGAAGCCGACACTCTCCCGAGGCGTCATCACCCTCGGCCCGGCCGCGCCGAGCGCGCCGTCGTCGAACTCCAGCCCGTACCGCCGGGCCTGGTCGACCATCCACAGCAGAGTGACGTCGGACAGCCCCGTCTCCTCGTACCCGCCGCCGACATCGAGGTGCACCCCGGCGAACCAGACCTGCTTCAACTCCTGTCCCTCCCGGGCGGCGTCGGTCTGCTGGTGCCAGAGCGTCGGCCGGAACGCCGAGCGCCGCTCATCGATGGCCAGCGCGTGGAACGCCCCGTTGATCCAGCTGCTCAGGTCGGTGTCGTGAAACGCCCAGCGCTGGTTGAAGCGGTTCACCGCGGGCTGGAGGAAAGCGGCGTCCGGCACGGGTATGCCGAGCGCACCGACGGTGTCCCACACCCCGATGAAGCGGATCTGTGTCTCGTGCGCGTAGGAACGGCGGAACAACGTGCAGGCGGCGCCGTTCGGTTGCTCGACCCGGTCACGGTACAGGGACCACGCCTCCTGCATCCGGTCGGTGTGCTCCCGGCGCAGGATGCCGCTGTTGCGCACCAGTCCGGCGAGGCTGCGCGCGGTGAACGCGCCCCGGCTGAACCCGAAGAGAAACAGCTCGTCCCCGGGCTCGTACGTCTCGACGAGGAACCGGTAGGCGTCCTCGACGTTCCGCGACAGCCCCACACCGAAGGCCCCGCCCCGCAGCCGTTCGGACCGCTGCGTGCCGACGCCGCTGTGGTAGTAGATCCGCTGCTCCCTGCCGGAGGCGGATCTCCGGCGCACGGAAAGAGCGACCTTGGCCACGTTCGTCTTGCTGGGCTGATCGGCGAAGTTCCATGTGCCGTCGCAGCAGACGACCAGACGCTTGGCCATGACCATCCCTCCTCGCGAGAGCGTGGAGCGGCGCACAGCACCACTTCCATGCTTCCACCACCCGGCGGCCCGCGCCATACGGGAGCGGCCGACACCGCAGCCGGTCCCACGCCGCCGCGCTGGAAGGAGTGTTCAGGCCGCTCTCAGGAGACCGTCCACGGTGCGGCGCACCTTGGCGATGACGTCGTCGTCGCCCAGGCGCAGCGCCGTGTTGGCCGCGCAGAGCACCGAATCGATCTGGAAGACCGCGAGGTCGACGTCGAGTTCCGCGATCTGGTGGGACGCGACGGCGGTCCGCAGTTCCTCGCCGAGGGTGTCGAGCCATTCCCGCTGGTGGCGAAGGAGGGCGTCGCGGATGCTTCCCGGTTTGCTGTCGAAGCGGGCGATGTTCGCGACGCGGAAACAGCCGCCCTCGAACAGCGGTGCCGTCGCGTACCCGATCCAGTGCTCGATCAGCGAGCGCAGCCGGTCGAGACCGGGTGCCGCTTCCCGCGCCGGGCGGACGACCGCGTCGATGAACATGGCGCGCGCGTAGTCGATGGTCGCGAGCTGGAGTACTTCCTTGGACCGGAACAGGGTCTGGATGCCCGCCTTGCTCATGCCCGTGTCGGTGGCGAGACGTCCGAAACTGACGTCGTCCAGGCCGTCGAGGGAGGCGATGTCGACGGCGCGCCGCAGGGCCGTCTCACGCGCCCGCGCGCCTTTGAGCAGGCGCTTGTCGGTGATCGACACGGTGTCCGCCCCGGTGACGAAGGTGCGCGCCCCAGTGTCCATACGGTCGATCGTACCTGTTGCGGGCTCGTCGGATGGGTGTTCAGGGCGTGGCGTGAGCCAGGGCGGCGGCCAGCGCTCTGACCATCTCGCTCGCCAGGACGGCCTGGCCCGCGGTGGAGAAGTGGATGCGGTCCGCACTGAGCAGATCCGGGCGGGAGTTGACCGGGTGGTCCCACATGTCGACGACGACCGCGTCGTACTCGCCGGCGAGGGCGCGTGTGAGGTCGTTCAAGGTGAGCACGCGCTCCGTCCAGTCCGTGAAGACCGGCACGACGTAGGCGCGGCCCAAGGTGAACACCGTGAGCTGTGCGCCCGTGCCGGCCGCCAGGTCGTACATCCGGCGCAGGTCGCTTTCGATCCGCCCGAAGTCCGGCGAGCGGCGCAGCAGGTCGTTGGCGCCGCACGGCAGGTGCAGCAGGTCCGGGGCGAAGTCCCGCATGCCGCCCATCTGGTGGTCGAGGGTGTCGAGCGTCGTCGCGCCGACGGTGGCCGTGTTCAGGTAGGCCAGGTCGGGCCTCACCTGCCGCAGGACGTGCGCGAACCGATCCGGCCAGCCTTTGTTGCCGTAGCCCGTGCTCTCGTCCCCGGTCCCGGCGGAGAGGCTGTCGCCGATCACGCCGTAACGCCGCCACGGGGCGTCGAACAGCATCGCCGCGGCGTCCACGGTGGCCAGGCAGAAAGGATCGGTCTCCTCTGTGAAGGATCCAGTGGTCATAATCAAAGAATGCGGTCGGCCGTATGTAAAGTCAACGGGTGAGGCGATAGGGTCGTATCGGATGCGTGTGCGAGAGGACTTCGTGGACCGCTCTTGAAGAAAATCTGTTGTGGCGGCAGTAGACATTGGCACGTCGTGCGGTTACTGTTCTGGTGTACTCAGGAAGTCGAAGAGGGCGCGGCAGACATGTAACTGCCGCGCCGGCAGGTCGAGAAGAAGGCGGCCCTCGGGGCCGCGAGCAGTACCCGCAGCACAACCGAGTAATCGAAGGTAAGGAGCGGAACGCCATCAGGATCGCCCGGGCGAGGAGCAGTCCGCCCGGGTACCGCAGGCCCCGGATTGGAAGGTGGTCCCCGGTCACGCATCCGCGATCCCCGCAGCCCGGCCCCTCGGCCGGAACCTGCGGACACAAAAGCCCGGCGCGATTCGCCGGTAGATGGTGTTGAAAGCTCGGGGCCCGGGTGCCGGTACGGCACCCGGGCCCCCCGACGCGTCCCTCGAAAGAAGAGGTCTATGCCCCCTCGCAGTACCCGCGCCGTCAGTCCTCTCGACGACGACGACTATCCCGCCTACACCATGGGCCGGGCCGCCGACATGCTCGGCACGACCCCCGCCTTCCTCCGGGCCCTCGGCGAACACCGCCTGATCACGCCGCTGCGCTCCGAAGGCGGCCACCGCCGCTACTCCCGCTACCAACTGCGCATCGCCGCCCGGGCCCGCGAACTCGTCGACCAGGGCACCCCCATCGAGGCCGCCTGCCGCATCGTCATCCTCGAAGACCAGCTCGAAGAAGCCCAGCGCATCAACGAGCAACTGCGCGCGGGCCACGTCGTCGCGCCACAGCCGAAGACCACCACCACCTGATCGGCGCACCCTGGGCACCGGCCTCGCGCCCGACGGCGCCGGCTCGCCGTCGGCCGATTCGGGCATGCGGGGCGACGGTCGTGGAGTGAGGGGCGGAGCAGTGGGTACCTGCGGCTGGGTACGACCCACGCATCATCGCGGGAGGTATCCATGGGCAAGCTGGGAGACCTGGCGAACAAGGCCAAGGAGATGGCGAAGGGCCACCCCGACCAGGCCGACAAGGGCGTGCAGAGCGCCGAGCGGTTGATCGACGAGCGTACCGGCGACAAGTACGACGCCCAGACGGACAAGGCCGCGGACGCGGTGCGCCGCTCCTACGGAAGCGGCGGCGGCGAAGAGCGCTGACCCGCACACCCCGGGCCCCCGGCCCCCGGCACGTCACGTGCGGGGACCGGGGGCCCGCTTGTCGGTCGGGTCGGACCCCTGTCCCGGAGCCCGAGGTCAGGTCGTCACGACGAGGACCTGTGAATCACGCGATCCAGGAGTCCGGCGTCCAGGGGCGGGCGACTGAAAGTGATGTGCGGGTCCCTCAGGCCGGCCACGACGACATCGAGGTGCCGTTCCCAGGCGTCGGGCGCGAGCGTGTCGGTCGTGGCGATGACGCCCCGCAGCCCCCACACGGCAGCGGCGATGTCGGACAGGGCGACGTCGGCGGCCACGACACCGGCTTGTCTGCTCTGCTCCAGCAGGTCGACGGTCAGGGCGTAGATGCGTTCACGCTGCGCGGGCGACGCCATCTCGCCGAACGCATCCGGCAGAACGCTGTGACTGAGCGCCAGATGGAGGCCCACGGTGCGCAGGAAGCGCTCCAGCCGCTGCTCGACCGGCAGGCCGGGGATCTGCTCGGCGTGGGCCAGCAGCCGGTCGTAGAAGGCCTCGGCCAGCCTGCTGCGCAGGATGTCGGGCGTGGGGAAGCGCTGGTAGAGAGCGGCCGGTGTGAGCCCGGCCTCGCGGGCGATCTGGGCCATGCTCGCCTGCGGACCGAGCGTGCGCATCGCTGCCGCGATGTCCCACAGCGTCTTGTCCTCACCGGCTTGTGCGAGCCCCTCGCCCGGGCTGGCCGCCGTCCTGCCGTCGTCATCCGATCGCTCACGCACACCGACTCCGCTCGATACGCATCTCGTCCCCCTGAGCCTAGGAGAAATCATCACAGATCCGGCATAAGCCAGGACCCGCCGATCGGTGACCGGAAGACTGCCGCCGATCGGGTCGTCCAGTGCCGGCCCCGGTGACGCGTTCGGCCCGTGCTTAGACGGTGCCTCCCTGTGGACGGGTCAGGCCGTGGTCGTAGGCGAAGATCACCGCCTGGATGCGGTCGCGGGCGCCGATCTTGGACAGGACGCGGCCCACGTGGGTCTTCACCGTGGACTCCGCGAGGACGAAACGGCCGGCGATCTCGCTGTTGCTCCAGCCCTTGCCGATGGCGACCAGGATCTCGCGCTCGCGGTCGGTGAGGGAGGCCAGCCTCGGGTCCTCGGCACAGCCCTCGCCGGCGGGTGGGACCAGGCGGGCGAACTCCTTCAGGAGACGCCGGGTGAGAGTCGGGGCGATCACGGCGCCCCCGCCCGCCACCGCGCGGATGCCCGCGAGGAGCTCGTCCGGGCGGGCGTCCTTGAGGAGGAACCCGCTGGCTCCCGCACGCAGGGCCGCGTACACGTACTCGTCGATGTCGAAGGTGGTCAGGACGAGGACGCGGGAGCGGTCACCGGCGGCGACGATCCGGCGGGTGGCCTCGATGCCGTCCATTCCCGGCATGCGTACGTCCATGAGGACGACGTCGGGACGCAGTTCGGCCGCCATGCGCACGGCTTCGGCTCCGTGCCCGGCTTCGCCGACCACCTCCGTCTCGGGCACCGAGTCCAGCAGCATGCGGAAGCCGTACCGCTGGAGCGGCTGGTCGTCCACGATCAGCACCGTCGTCACCGGGCACCGTCCTGGGGGGTGAGGTCCAGGTCGGCTCGTACCGTCCAGCCGGCACCCGCGGGGCTCGCGCTGACGTGACCGCCGTAGAGCGCCGCTCTCTCCCGCATGCCCACCAGGCCGTGTCCTTCCTCGTTCACCGTCCGGGGACGGCCGTCCGGGGCAGGCGGCCCGGAGTCCTGGACGGTGACGGTCAGCCGTGTGTCCTCCACGACGACGGCCAGGTTCGCCCGCGCGCCGCTGCCCGCGTGTTTCAGGGTGTTCGTCAGGGCCTCCTGCGCGATGCGGTAGACCGTCAGCTGCACCCCGCTGTCGAGGGCGTCGATGTCCCCGGCCGTACGGTAGACGACGTCCAGGCCCGCGGCGCGCACTGCCTCGCACAGCGCGTCGATGTCCGTGACACCGGGCTGCGGGCTCAGCTCGGGCCCGGCCGTCGAGTCGTCGGCCTCGCGCAGCACGCCGAGCACGCGGCGCAGTTCGCCCAGGGCCTGACGGCCGGTGTCCCCGATGAGGTGCAGGGCCTCCTTGCCGCGTTCCGGAGCGGCGCCCGCGGCATAGGCCCCCGCGTCGGCGAGGGTGATGATGACGGACAGGTTGTGGCCGACGATGTCATGCATCTCCCGCGCCACCCGGGCCCGTTCGGAGGCGACGGCGAGTCGGTCGCGCTGGTCGCGTTCGATCTCCAGCCGGGTCGCGCGGTCGCGCAGCCCGGCGAGCTGGGCCCGCCGGACCCGGATCACCATGCCGAGCGCCAGGGCGGCGGTCGCCGTGCTGAGCAGGAAGAACAGCGCGTCCCAGACCGACACCACCCCCGACACCCGCGCCGCGACCAGGCTCAGCGCGCCCGCTGCGACGGCACAGGCCCAGGGCAGCTGCCGTAGCCGCCCGTGCAGCGCGAGGCTGTACAGGGCGACGAAGAGGGCGACGTCCGCGCGCAGTGCCGCGCCGAGGGACCACTGCACGACGAACACCGCCGTGACGACGCCGAAGGCGACGGCGGGTGCCCGCCGGCGCCACAGCAGCGGCAGCACCAGCCCGGCCTGCAGGGCGAGCATGCCCGCCACCGGCAACCGGGTGAACGCCAGACGGAAGCGGCGCGGGCCGTCGCCGTCGCCGTCCCCGCCGATCACGCCGACCGCGTGGAGCAGGTCCGGCAGGCAGAACAGCAGGAAGACTCCGGCCACCACCGCGCTGTCCAGCACCCACGGACGCGCCCGGTCGGCATGCCGGAGCCGCTGGCCGGCCCGGCCGAGCCGGGCGACCAGCGGTCCCATCCCGCTGAGATCTTCGGTGGTCATGGAGGTCACCGGACCATGATGCGGGTGGCCGCGCTCAGACGTCGCTGCGCAGCAGCCGGTACGCCGCGCCGGCCAGTGCCAGGGCCGTCCAGCCGAGGAAGACCAGCAGTCCGGCACCCGGCGAGAGGGTGGTCGAGTCGTGGGTCAGGGCGAACAGCGACTCGCCGGCGTTGCTGGGGAGGTAGGGGCTGATGTTCCCCTGCCACGAGCTGGGCAGCAGGGAGACCAGCCCCGGCACCAGCATCAGGGCCGCGACCAGGACCGAGATGCCCCCGGCCACCGACCGCAGCAGCGCGCCCAGGGCGGTGCCGATCACGCCGACCAGGCCCAGGTACAGCCCGGCGCCCAGCAGGCTGCGGACGACGCCGGCATGGCCGAGGCCCATGGCGGCGGGCGTGCCCGAGACGATCCGGCTGCCGATGAGGAAGGCGACGAACGCGCCGGCGGTCGCGACCACCAGCGCGACCACGCCGTACATCGCCGCCTTGGACCACAGCACGGGCAGCCGGCGCGGTACCGCGGCCAGTGTCGAGCGGATCATGCCGGTGGAGTACTCACCCGCCGTGACCAGCACGCCGAGCACACCGAGGGCGAGCTGGGCGAAGTTCGTGCCGAAGAGGGACAGGCTCGCGGCCGTCGCGGTGGCGAAGTCGCGGTCCATGTGCCGGCCGGAGCCGAGGTTGGACTTGTAGTGGCTCGCGGCGATGACGCCGAAGGCCACGAGGAACAGCAGGCCCAGGCCGAGGGTGATCCAGGTGGAGCGCAGGGACCACAGCTTGGCCCACTCCGAGGACAGCACGCGCCGTCCGGTCACCCGGTACACGGGCCGGGACGCGGCGGCCGCGGCGGTCTCGGGCGTCTCGGGGGTCTCAGGGGTCTTGTGGGTTGCCGTGAGGGTGCTCATGCTGCGCTCCCGGAGGTCTCGGTGCCGGTCGTGGAGCCGTGGTACTCCACGGCGTCCCGGGTCAGTTCCATGAACGCCTCCTCCAGCGACACCGCCTTGGTGGTCAGCTCGAACAGGGGGATGGCGTGCTCGGCCGCCTTCAGGCCGATCTCCCGGGCGGAGACCCCGGTCACCTGCAGCTCCTCCGAACCGATGCGGCCGGTGATCTCCACGCCCGGCCCGGCCAGCACGTCCCGCAGCCGCGCGGCGTCGTCCGTCGCCACCCGCACGGTGTCACCACCGGCCTCGCGGACCAGGTCCCGCACGGTCGTGTCGGCCAGCAGCCGCCCCCGGCCGACGACGATCAGGTGATCGGCCACCAGCGCCACCTCGCTCATCAGGTGCGAGGAGACGAACACCGTGCGCCCCTCGGCCGCGAGAGAGGTGAGCAGGTTGCGGATCCACAGGACGCCCTCGGGGTCCAGCCCGTTCACCGGCTCGTCCAGCATCACGGTCTGCGGGTCGCCGAGCAGGGCGGCCGCGATGCCGAGCCGCTGGCCCATGCCGAGGGAGAAGGCTCCGGCCCGCTTCTTCGCGACGCTGCCGAGACCGGCGAGCTCGACGACCTCGTCGACCCGGCGGCGCGGGATGCCGTGGGTCAGCGCGAGGGCACGGAGGTGATTGTGCGCCGAGCGGCCGGGATGGATCGACTTGGCCTCCAGCAGCGCGCCCACCTCCTGCAACGGCGCCTCGTGACGGGCGTAGCGCCGGCCGTTCACCGTGACGGAGCCGCTGGTCGGAGCGTCCAGGCCGACGATCATGCGCATCGTCGTGGACTTGCCCGCACCGTTGGGTCCCAGGAATCCGGTGACCGTGCCCGGTTTCACGGTGAAGTCCAGACCGTCGACGGCCGTCTTCTCCCCGTACCTCTTGGTGAGCTGCTGTGCCTCGATCATCGGCGTTCTCTCTCTCGGACTGCGGCGCCCACAACGCCCGGCGCCTCCCTTCTCACGCTAGGTCCAAGATCGGCCGGATCCGGTGGTACCGGGGGGTGAACCAGGTCGGGAGGGTGGTACCGCGGTACTACGGCAGCGGTGCTCCCGACGCGTGTCGGACGCCACCGGCGAGGTCGTCGACGATGCCCGCGCCGGTGGTGCCGGCGGCCGCCATGACCGGGGCGCCGCCGACGGAAGCGATCATCCGCCGAGGTGCGGCCCGGCTGGACCGCGGTGGTGAAGGGCGGCCGCCTCGCCGCCCTCAGGTGCGGAAGCCGACGTGCACGTGGTCGTGATGGGTGGCGTCGCTGAAGAACTGTCCGACGCCGCCGCCCGACAGCAGGATCGGGCCGCCGACGTTGTAGGACCCGGCCGCCGCCGCGTCCCGCATGAACCGTTCGAGCAGGCTCCGCGGCGTCGCCGGATCGACGACCGCGTGACCGTCGATCCGCCACACGTCGAAGGCGCGGCCGTGCGGATGGTCGCTGGGCCTGCTCGTGCCGAACACGTCCAGTGGGTGCCCGGAACGCACCACGCTCACCTCCAGCCGGTACGTCCGCGCCAGCGCGAGCAGTGCCCCCGCCACACTGGTGTGCACCTGACCGCTGCGCAGGTCCGCGCTCGCGGCCGGCGGCAACACGATCCGGTCGTCGGAGAGCACGGCTCGGACCTCCGGCGCGAGTGACCGGACGGCAGGCCCCGGGTGCGCCGGGTGCAGGGCGTCGACCGTCCAGCCGGCCCCCGACCGGGTCAGCCGTACATCGACCGTCGTCCCTCCGGCGATGACCCTGCCGCCGCGCCGGATCCACTGCCGGCACACCACGAGCACGCTGGCGGACCGCGACAGGATGCCGCCGTACTGCGCGTCCACGACCTGCAGCGCGGCCTGGTCCGCCGCCGGCAACAGCGGCCCCGCCTGGCCGACGAGGGCCGCAGGCAGCCCGAGCGCGGCAACTCTCGCCCGCGCCGCGGCCGCCCCGCCCCGCCCTTCGCCCCAGGCACCGATCGCCTCCACCACCTGCACGGCCCGCAGCTTCGCCGCCGGCTGCACCTCCGCGGACGTGGGCCGCCAGGCTGTGGTGTGCGGCAGAGCGGGGGAGGGCGACGGCGACCCGCTGCCCGTGCGGGACGGGGTGGGGGAGAGCGACACCGTCCCGCCGCCGGACGTGGACCTCTGGGCCGGGCGCGTGGCCGAGGCGGTCCGCGCGGAACAGCCGGTCGCGCCGAGCACGACACCGGTGAGGGCCGCCAGCACGGTGCGGCGGCCGGGTGGAGGAGCGGCGGGCGCACAAGTGTGGGTCATGACGCCCAGTCTCCGCCGCGCGACGCAGGCCCGCCGCGCGACGGACCGACAGGCGGTCCGGCAGCATTCCGCCCCCGGGACGGGCCGCCGCGCTACGGCCGTGTCACCGGCACACCAGTCCGCGGCCCCCCACCGGTGAACCGACCCGATCCACCACCGGCAGACAGCGCAGTCCGCCCCCCGGGCTCCGGACGCACCGAGCGCGCATGTCCTGCGTTCTCTGGACGAGTTGGACAATCGGACCGCGCTCCGGCCGTCGCCGGCCGCCCAGTTGTCGGCGCCCGTTCCTGGAATTGTCCGTGATCGGTAACAGAGGGATCCGACGGCGCCTTTTCCTCGTCCTGTCAGGTGGTCGCACAGCGGCCGACGGCGGTTGAGGAACCCAGGGGAAGCAGGGGGCGGACATGGCGCGTCACAGCGGCGGGCGGGGCTGGTACGGCAGGACGGTCGGGGCGGCACTCGGAGTGACGCTGCTGGCTGCCGGTGCCGCGGTGTGGACGGCGCAGGCCGATACCGTCGACCGCACTCCGCAGCGGGCGTCCGTGCCGGCCGAGCCGGGCGCCGCCCCGCAGGCGGTGGCGGCGACGATCGCGCACTCCTCCGACAAGGGCCCCCGTGGTGTGAACATCACCATCGACGACGGCCCCGACCCCGTGTGGACCCCCCAGGTGCTCGACGTGCTCGAGAAGTACGGGGTGAAGGCCACGTTCTGCATGGTGGGGAGGCAGGCGCAGGCCCACCCGGATCTCGTCAAGAAGGTGGTCGCGGCCGGGCACCGGCTGTGCGACCACTCGGTGTCGCACGACACCACCATGGACAAGAAGTCCCAGGCCTTCCAGTCGCAGGAGATCCTGGACGCCGAGCGCATGATCACCGAGGCTTCCGGTGGCGTGAAGCCGATGTACTACCGGGCCCCCGGAGGGGCGTTCACCCCGTACAGCCGCACCCTGGCCGCTTCCCGGGGGATGCGTCCGCTGGGCTGGAACGTGGACTCCAAGGACTTCGAGCGGCCGGGTACGAACGCGATCGTCGCCACCGTCGAGCGGGAGGTGCCCAACGGGCCGACGATCCTCTTCCACGACGCGGGCGGCGACCGTTCCCAGACCGTCGAAGCCCTGCGCCAGGTCCTGCCCTGGCTCAAGGGGCAGGGCTATTCCTTCGGCTTCCCCGTCCGCTAGGTCATCGCCGGGCAGGACCTCAGCGAGCGGCCGCTGCCACGCGCCCGCGCGTCGGCGGCGCCGGACGTCAGAGTCGGCATCCAGGGGGAGCGTCCCCGCTACGAAATCGGCCGCCGTCCCTCCCTCAGCCCCTCGGCGAACGCCCGAGCAGCTGCCAAATCACCGGCGTTCGGCCGTTGCTTGTGGACACCGCCGACGACTTTGAACGGCGCCCACGTGTCGAGGGCCCGGCACGAGAACGTCCCGTCCACCGTGAAGCCTTTGCGCTCGAGGCGCCGCACCAGCGGGCGCGTGAACGGCGCCAGCGGGATCTCGGGGAAGCCGCTGGTGGCGAAGACGAACGCCCGGCCCCGCCCCACGGGGAGTGCTTCGACGAAGTGGGTCAGGCGGGGGTGGAGCCTGCTGTAGAAGACACCGGAGCCGAACCCCACGAGCTCGGCGTCAGCCAACGCAGCGGGCTCCGCCTCCTCGGGCGAGACGACTTCGGCCCCCAGCACCTCGGCGATGACGTCGGCGACACGACGCGTATTGCCGTGCGACACGGAGGCGCACACGATGACGGACTTCATCCTGACGATCCCTTCCTCGGCTTCTGAAGCCAAGACAGCGCAGCAACTCAAGATGTGACACCGCGCCACGTGGAGATCCCAGGCGCGCTGTCATTCGCCGTGGGCAGCACGTTGATCACGCGAGGTCTCTGCTGAGGCGTCCGGAGCCCCCACCATGGCCGGCTCCTATGCGGCCGCGGCACTCGACGTCGGCGTCTCTGCCGCCCCCTCATGGCGGGGACCACAGTTCGACGCTCAGCCCCTGGCCTGACACCCCTCGGAATCAGACCGACAACAGCGGTCCCAGCGGGCCACCACACCCTGTAGGCCTGTACGACATGGACGCCGCATCCCGACTGACGTGGCGCGGCGTGCCGCCCACCGACTGGAGTCACATGCGCGCACGCAACGGCCTCGCCGTCACTCTCATCGCCTCTGCCATGACCTTGACGGGAGCCTGCGGCGGCCCGACGAGCCCGCAGCGTGCCGCCCCCGAACCGGAACACGGAGCAGAGCGACGGCACACCAGCGCCACCTCAACGCCCACCTGGGACGGCAAGGAAGAGCAGGAAGACGCGATGCGGAGGGCCACGCAGGCCCTCAACGCCGCGGAACCCGAGGGAGTTCGCCGCATCGACGAGGGGATGGAGAGCCTGGCGCAGGGTCTGAACAAGAGCCTGACCGCCAAGGGGCGACCGCATACCCTCGATGTCGCCTGCCAGGCTCCAGGGCCTCGTACAGTCACATTGACCCTGACCCGCGGCGCGGCGAGGAGCGAGTGGGACGTGACATGCGGAGACCGCGAGGCAGATCGGTTCAACATCCCTGCCGACAGCACGTTCACAGCACGTGTCACGCCTCTGGGACATGACATCGACGGCCTGGTGTCGTGGCGGTTCAACGCGGTCGACGCGGAGGACGTGGACGGATGCGAGGACGAGGTCAAAGGGTGCGAGGACGGGGCGGTTTCGTTCGGATCAGGGGATGAGTGAGGGAGCGATTTACGCTGCGGAACGCAGCCACGGGGAGTTTAGGGAATCGCGGCTCACCGCCTCCGGAACCACCCCCCGCGCGGGCTGTTGCGGAGGCCGTGTGGGCAACCGTGGGACGCGAGTTCGGGAGAAAAGTCAACTTTGATCAGTCGCTCCGCGGGGGCCTAGATTCGCAAGCCGGCCCACCCCTCAGGAGGAACCATGGCACGCCCTGATCGTCCGACAGCCCTCGTCACCGGCGGTAGCCGCGGCATCGGCGCCGCCACCTCGCTGCGGCTCGCTTCCGCAGGGTTCCGCGTGGCGGTGAACTACTTCTCGAACCGCTCCGCGGCCGACGAGGTCGTCGCGCGGATCGAGGCGGACGGCGGCAGCGCCTTCGCCCTCCAGGGAGACGTGCGTGACGAGCAGCAGGCCGCCCGGATGATCGAGCAGGCCGCAGTCGACGGCCGCCTCGACGTCCTGGTCTGCAACGCCGCCGCGGCCGCCTTCACGCCCACACCGGTGAGCGAGCTGGCCTGGGCCGACTTCCGCACGAAGGTGACGGACGAACTGGCCGGCGCCTACATCCTGGCCCAGCACGCGCTGGCCCTGATGCAGAAGGAGGGGCAGGGAAGCATCGTCTTCGTCTCCAGCACGGTGGCCGACGGACCGCCCGCCCCCGGGATGACCGCCCACGGAACGGCCAAGGCCGCCCTGAACACCTTCGCCCGGTTCCTGGCGTGCGAGGCCGGCCCCCTGGGCGTCCGCGTCAACGTGGTCGCCCCGGGCTTCGTACGCACCGAGGCCAGCGCCCACATGCCGCAGGCGCTCCAGCAGCAGCTGGCGGACCGGGCGCCGCTCGGGCGCGTCGCGGAAGCGGACGACGTCGCGAGGGCCATCGCGATGCTGGTGGGCGACGACGCCCGGTTCGTGACCGGGGCGGTGGTGCCGATCGACGGCGGGACGAGCGTGTCCCGCATGTAGACCGTGCCCCGGGTGGCCGGGGCGGTCGCTCTCCAGTCGAGTCCTGGAGCACCGGCGCGCGCGGCGGGACCTCGTCGAGGGGCCGTCGCGTCCCGGCGTCACCGGATCCGAGGGTCCAACACTGCCAGGATCCGCTGGAATCGCGCGGTCATGTCGTCGGCGCTCTGCTCGGGGTGGTGCCGCCACCAGGCGACCGCGGCGCTCACCGTCCCGTACCAAAGATGCGTGGCGAGGTCGGCGTCGAGTGGCTCGTCGAGTGGCTCGTCGGCCTGGGCGGCGTGCAGGAATTCCGCCACGCCGACCGCGCCCGTGCGGTTGAGCTTGCGCCGGTACCCGGTGGCCGCGGTGTGGAGGGCACCGTCCGGCGGCAGCGTGGGGTCGTACACGAGCTGCCAGTCGTGCACGCGTGACTCGAGCGCCCGGAAGACGGCCCGCAGCGTTCGCACCGCGCGCGTGAGATCCGGCGGCCCCTGCTGGGCGGATTCGACGGCCGTCACGAGGCGGGCGCCGGCGGAGTCCAGACAGGCCAGGTAGAGGCCGTCCCTGGACCCGAAGTACTCGTAGATCATCGGCTTGCTGATGCCCGCGCGTGCGGCCATCACCGCCGTCGACCCGCCCGCGTAGCCCCGGCTGCCGAACTCCTCGGCCGCCGCCTCCAGGATCAGCCGTTCCCGCTCTTTGCGCGGCATCCCCTTGGTGCCCACCGTACGCGGGGCGTTCTGCTGCTTGCTCATGCTGCCATCCCATGCAAATGTGACTGCCAGGTAACTTACCCTGCGTTCAGATAGGCGGTGTGCCGGTGCACAGCAAGACGCGCTCATGGTGGGGATGGGGATACGTCGAGGACGCCGTGACGGCCGAGGAACGGGCGGAACTCACCCGGCGTACCGCGGCATTGCTGCCCGGAGCGGACCTCACCGTGCACGAAGCCCCTCCGGTCGCGTCGTTCGGTGTGGGCGCGAGCAGGGTCCGGGCGCCGAGGGCGCTGGCGTCCATCGTCTCGGAGGACGTCCGCGACCGGCTCGCGCACAGTCATGGACAGGCCTTCCGTGACGTCGTGCGGGCCCTGCTGGGAAGGCTGCCCCATGTGCCCGACCTCGTCGTGCGCCCGGCATCGCAGGAGCAGGTCGTGGACGTGCTCGACTGGTGCACCGGCGCCGACATCGCGGTCATACCCTTCGGTGGCGGCTCCTCGGTGGTCGGAGGCGTCGAACCACGAGTGGGCGACGCATACGCCGGCGTGGTCAGCCTGGACCTCACCTCGATGGACCGGGTTCTCGAGGTGGACACCGCCAGCCGGGCCGCTCTCGTCCAGGCCGGGGTCTTCGGACCGCACCTGGAAGAGCAATTGAGGCCCACGGGCCACACCGTGCGCTTCTTCCCGCAGTCCTTCGAGTTCTCCACCCTCGGCGGCTGGCTGGCCACCCGGGCGGGCGGCCATTTCGCCACGCACCTCACCCACATCGACGACCTGACCGAAGCCGTGCGGGTCATCACCCCTTCCGGCGCCGTCACCACCCGCCGGCTCCCCGGCTCGGGCGCCGGGCCGTCCCCCGATCGGATGTTCCTCGGCTCGGAGGGGTCGCTCGGCGTGATCACCGAGGCCTGGGTCCGCCTCCAGGAGCGGCCCCGGTGGAGGGCGGGCGCCTCGGTGGGCTTCGCGGACCACGACGCGGGCGTACGGGCCGTGCGCGCCCTGTCCCAGTCCGGGCTGAACCCGGCGAACTGCCGGCTCCTGGACCCGATGGAGGCGCTGATCAACGCCGGCTCGCCCACCGCTGTCCTGGTCCTCGGCTTCGAATCGGCGGACCACCCCGTCCACGCCTGGATGGAACGCGCGCTCGAACTGTGCCGGGACCACGGCGGCACCCTCACCGAGCCGCCGCGCCACACCGGGACAGCGGACCGGTCCGCGCGCACCGCGGCCGCCGACGCCTGGCGCTCCTCCTTCATGCGCATGCCCTATCACCGCGACGCGCTCGCCGCCCAGGGCATGATCGTGGAGACCTTCGAGACGGCCTGCACCTGGGACCGGTTCGACTCGCTGCGCGCGGCTGTCGACGAGGCGGCGCGGGACGCCATGCGTCAGGTCGGTGTCGTCGGCGTAGTGACCTGCCGGTTCACCCACGTCTACCCCGACGGCCCCGCGCCGTACTTCGGCATCTACGCGGCGGGAGAGTGGGGAAAGACCGTGGAGCAGTGGGACGAGATCAAACAGGCGGTGTCGGAGGCCCTGATCTCGAGCGGCGGCACCATCACCCACCATCACGCGGTGGGCCGCGACCACCGGCCGTGGTACGACCGGCAGCGTCCCGACCTCTTCGGCTCCGCCCTCCGAGCCGCCAAGACGGTGTTGGATCCGGCGGGGATCCTGAACCCCGGGGTGCTGATCGACCCCCTGCGCGACCACTGACGCAGCGCGACCGTTGGCACCCGCGACCGCGACCGCGACCGCGACCGCGAACACGGCGCGATCGTGACGCGGCAGGCGCCGGACAGGCGGCATCCCCCCCCCGCCCGGAGGCCGTCCCGGCAAAAGGACCGGCAGCTTCGGCGGTCGGGTTGCGCTGGAGTGCGCTCCAAGTCGTAGCGTCGCAGACACCGGGGCGCGAGGCCCGTCCCGCCCGCTCTCTCTCCTGAGATGCCGGGCGGCGGAATTTGCTGCTGGATGGATGAGGGGCTTCGCGCCGTCCGAACGATGAACGAGTGTGCACGGAAAGGCTGGGACACGGCATGCAGGAGCGCAGTCTGCGGGAGCTTCGGGTATCGGCCATCGGCCTGGGCTGTATGGGCATGTCCGCCTTCTACGGAACGGCCGACCGGGAGGAGGGCATCGCGACCATCCGGCGCGCCCTCGACCTCGGGGTGAACTTTCTCGACACCGCACAGATGTACGGACCGCTCACCAACGAGTCGCTCGTCGGTGAGGCGATCAAGGGACACCGCGATCAGTACGTGATCGCGACGAAGTTCAACTACCGGATGGACGACGCCGTACCCGGCGACATCAGCACGGTCGGCCCGCAGGACGGTTCCGCCGAGCACGTCCGCAGCTCGGTCCACGGCTCGCTGCAGCGCCTGGGAACCGATCACATCGACCTGTACTACCAGCACCGCGTCGACCCGAACGTGCCCATCGAGGAGACCGTCGGGGCGCTCGGCGAGCTGGTCGCCGAGGGCAAGGTGCGCTGTATCGGGCTGAGCGAGGCGAGCGCGCAGACCATCCGGCGCGCCCACGCCGTTCATCCGGTCACCGCGGTGCAGAGCGAGTACTCGTTGTGGTCGCGGGACGTGGAGGCGGAGGTGCTGCCCACCTGCCGTGAGCTCGGGATCGGCTTCGTGCCGTACTCGCCGCTCGGCCGCGGTTTCCTCGCCGGGCGGTTCACCTCGCCGGACGATCTGGACGCGAACGACTGGCGCCGCCAGAACCCGCGCTTCCAGGACGACAACCTGGAGGCGAACCAGCGGCTCGCGGCCAAGGTGAAGGAGATCGCGGCGGAGAAGGACGTGACTCCCGCCCAACTGGCCATCGCCTGGGTGCTGGCCCGGGGTGAGGACCTGGTCCCGATCCCGGGTACCAAGCGCCGCACCTACCTGGAGCAGAACGCCGCCGCGGTCGACATCGTGCTGACCGACGACGACCTGGCCCGCATCGACGCGGAGCTGCCCGAGGCGGCGGGGGAGCGGTACGACGAGGCGGGGATGCGCTCCGTGAACCGCTAGGGTCCGCCGTTCGGACCGTCCCGGCGTCGCCCGGCCCGGCGCGAACGACAGGCCACGAAGGCGCGGGGCGCGTCAGCCGCTAGCCGCGAGAGGACGGGGCCGGGCGCACTCAGCCGGTGTGCAGGATCCGGAAGCGGTCGGGGTTCGCGGGGTCCCGGTCGACGACCTGGACGGGTGGCCATGCCCACTGCCACACGGTGATGCCCGCGGCGCGGGAGAACTCGATCCGCCCGCGGGTGCCGTCCACGGCAACGCGCGGCCAGGCGTCGGCCAGGCGGGCCCCGTCCGTGCCGTGGGCGCGCAGGGCGTCCGCGAGGACGGCGATCGTGTCGTAGCCCTCGAAGGCGACGAACGAAGGCGCCCGGCCGAGCCGTTCGCGCAGCGTGTTCTGCACTCGCGCGCCGAGGGGAGTGAGGTGCTCGGGCAGGTAGCGCAGGAAGGGCACCGCGGTGCCGTCGTCGCCCAGCAACGCCGCCCATTCGGCGAACTCCGGCTGCCCGGCCGGTGCACCGATCATGATCTCGGCGAGCCGCGGGTCGCGGCGGACGGAGGTGACGATCGGTACGGCCGGCTCGGGGTGGCCGACCAGAAGGAGGAGGGCCGTCGGCCCATGGGCGGCCAGTTCGTCGCAGACGGCTGCGGCGGTCAGCTCGCTCAGGTCGAGTTCGGTGACGGTACCGCCGTGGGGAGCGAGGTACTCCCGCAGCAGGCGGGTACCGGCCGCCCAGTAGACACTGGGCTGAGTCGCCACGGCGATGCGCCGGTGGCCCGCGCCGAGCAGGAAGTCGGCGTAGATCCGCCAGCCGTGCGACTGCGCCGGGCACAGGCGCGCGATGTGCTGCGTCGGCTCATCGGTCAGCGCGTCGAGCACCGCGGACGAGCACAGGTACGGCAGGCCGAGGGCGTCGGCCCTGGCGGCAGCCGCGCGCGCCACGACGCTGTGATACTCCCCGGCCAGCGCGGCCACGCCCAGCCGATCCAACTCGTCCACGGCCGCCGCGGCCCGCTGCGGATCAGCCGCGGTGTCCCGCACCACCAGTTCCAGCGGCCTGCCGCCGACACCGCCGGCCTCGTTGACGTCGCGCGCCGCCAACTCCATGCCCGCCAGGAGGTGTTGACCTGCCTCGACCCAGCCCGGCCGGGTCAACGGTGCGAGAGCGCCGATCCGGACGTACGAGCCGCCGGTACGCGTGTCTGCCGCTGTGATCATGAAGCGGCAGCGTAGCCACACCACGTGGAGAAAACGAGCTGGGGTGTGCCCTGGCCGGGACACGGGCCGTGCCGGGGCTGCCTGCCCGTTCGGTGACGCTGCCCGTCGGGCCGGCCGAGCGTGGGACCCGACGTGGAGCAGTCAACGACTTCTTGGTCGGTTCACCGGCTTCGTCTTGTCCATGATGGAGCAAGCCGGTGCTGTCGCACGCTCCCTAGTCTCGGTGCTTCACGGCCACAGGCGAAGGGCGGCACCCCATGGACTGGCTTGTCCGCGACTACCGCGAGGGCGACCTGGCGGCGGTTGTGCACTTGATCGACACCACAGCTGAACTCGGCCAGGAGTCCGTCTTCTCCTTCGCCGAGTGCATCGCCGCGTTGACGGCCAGGGAGCCGGCCGTCGTCGCGGTTCACGGCGGCGCGGTGATCGGCTCGGCACTCGCCTGCCTCGCGGGTGAGCGTGCCTGGGTGATGCGTATCGCGATCGAGCCCGTCTGGCGTGGGCGGGGGCTGGCCAGCGCGCTGCTGCGCGAGCTGGAACGGCGTCTGGTGGCAGCCCGGGTGCAGCGCATCGCGTATGTCCTGCCCACGGAGGAGCTGCTCGGCGAGGGGCTGGCCAACGCGGGTTACGCGAGAAGGCCCGCCGTCGCCTACTACGAGCGCGTCGAGCCGCCGACCGGCCCGATGGCTCACTCCCTCGACGAGCTGGGCGGCCAGTGGCTGCCGAGTCACCTCTGGGACGGGGTGGCAGGGATGAGGGCGGAGAAGGAGCTGATCGAACGCCGCGTGGTGATGCCGCTCGCGCAACCGGAGCGCGCGGCCCGGCACGGCGTACGGCCGCCACGGGCGATCACCCTCTTCGGGCCGCCCGGCACGGGCAAGACCACCTTCGCCCGAGCCGTGGCGTCCCGCCTGGGCTGGCCGTTCGTCGAGCTGCTTCCCTCCCGCCTGGCGGACGGCGGCAACCTCGCCGCCGCGCTGCGTGCCGCGTTCACCCGGATCGCGCAACTGGAGCGGGTACTGGTCTTCATCGACGAGGTGGAGGAGATCGCCCCGGTGCGCGGCGGGGGGACACCGGCGGGCATGCACGCGGTCACCAACGAGCTGCTCAAGCTCATCCCCGGTTTCCGGGAACGTGACGAGCGGCTGCTGGTCTGTGCCACCAACTCCGTCCGCTCGCTCGACCCCGCCTTCCTGCGCCCGGGCCGCTTCGACTACGTGATCCCGATCGGCACCCCGGACCCGGAGGCGCGCCGGGCGATCTGGTCCCGCCATACCGAGGACCGCACCGACGTCGACCTCGACACATTGGTGAAGGCCAGTGACCTGTTCACCCCGGCGGACATCGAGCAGGCGGCACGGGCCGCCGCCCAGGCCGCGTTCGAACGCGACCTGTCGGCGGGCGACACGACGGTCGCCGAAGAGCGGGCCGGAGCGACGACGTCGGACTACCTCACGGCCATCGGCCAGTGCCGTCCCACGGTGACCCGCAGCATGATCGAGGAGTTCACCGCCGACATCACCGCACACGCCCGGCTCTGAGCACGACATGCGCGACCGCCGGGTCACCGCGGCCAGGGAGCGCCGTGGACGCGTTCCCCCCATCGAGGTATGGCCCGGTACGCCGGGCCAACCGATGCCTCAACCTCCTTCGCTCTCACGGTGTTTGACACCGTCTCAACCGCGCGGCGCTCGATCGGTCGCCGGCTTCGCCGCGCAGGCACACGTGGCTTTGTGGTTCCCTGTTGACCCAGCCAGTGCCCAGGCGCCGAAGGAGCAGCCCATGACCAACGCCCCTGTCCCTTTCCAGGTGTACGAGGCGGGAACGTACCTGCACGGCACGAAGGCGCATCTCGTTCCGGGTGATCTGCTGGTCCCCGGCTACGCTTCCAACTACGAGGAAGGGCGGACCTCCCGCCATGTCTACGTCTCCGAGACCCTGGACGCCGCCGCCTGGGGTGCCGAGCTGGCGACCGGTGACGGGCCGGGGCGGATCTACGTAGTGGAGCCGACCGGCGCCCTGGAGGACGATCCCAACGTCACCGACAAGAAGTTCCCGGGCAACCCCACGCGCTCCTACCGCACGAGCGAGCCCGTGCGGGTCGTGTCGGAGCTCAAGGACTGGGTCGGACATTCCCCCGAGCAGATCAAGGCCATGGTGGACGGGCTGGCCGACCTTCGCCGCCGCGGGATCGCCGAGATCCTCGACTGACGAGAGCCGCTGCCTACGCGTCGGCCCGCCGACCCCGTCTACTCGGGTCGCTTTCCCGCCGTGGCGCAGACGGGGCGGGTGCGGGCGGCGTAGGAGCGAGCCGCCACGACGAGGCCGATGCCCAGCCCCGCGAACGCCAGCCCGCCGAACTCGATCATCCAGGTGATCCCCGAGCTGGTGGTGAACGGCGGGGACGGTTCGATCCGGGGCAGTACGCCGACGCCGATGAGCGGGGCCATGACGGTGAGGACGGCCCCGTACATCGTCAGCGGGATGCCGGTCAGCCAGGCCGGGATCAGGGGCAGCAGGCGCGGGACCCGCCGTCCGGACAGGACCGGCGTCCAGCGCGGGAACACCTGCCCCCACCTGTACAGCAGCCCCAGCAGCAGGAAGACCCCGGCCAGCGCGGCCAGTACGGTCACGTCGATCCCCGCCTCCGCGGTCGCCTCGGACGGCCCCGAAGCCACGGCGCTCGTCGTCCTTCGCCAGTCGTCGCCCGAGACGCCGAGCGCGTTGCCACCCAGCGTCCAGATGCTCTTGGCCCCCGCCCACGGCAGGAGTCCGCACATGAGCAGGTACACCGTCCTGCGGGTCCGCCTCGGGGCCCGAGACGCGGCCGGGTGGGCCAGCGGGCCGTCACCGGCACCGGCGTGCCCGCGTCCGCATCGCGGGCAGTCACCGCGCAGCCGCCGGCGGTACGACAAGGTGAAGAGGACCAGAAGCGCGGCGCCGACGGTGTTCAACAGCACCTGGGCCAGGCCGGCGGCACTCCAGCCTCCGGAGAGCGTCACCAGCGTCACGAAGTAGATCGGCAGGCCGTTCGTCCCCACCACGAACACCGGGACGGTGACGGTCAGGACGGCCGCCACCGCGACCCGGCCGGCTCTGCCACGTGTCCGGGCTCCGGCCAGGCAGGCACCACCGGCCAGGACGGCGAAGGCCGCCAGGAGAAGCTGGACCGCCGGTGCGTACGAGGAGTGTTCCTTCCACGGCACGGTGACCCCCGCCGCCGCCCACGCCACCTCGACGGCGGCGTACGACACTGCCCACGAAGCGGCGGCCACGGGCATCCACACGGGCCACCGGCGCCACCACGACGCTCGTTCCCGGCTTGCGAGCGGTGCTCCGGGAACCCCGCCTGTCCTGGATCGTGCGGGAACAGTCACCGTTACCTCCGTAGGTGCGCGTGGCCGACGCCCCACGATGTCCCGTCGCCCATGTCGGTCACATCCGTCCGGCGGATCATCCGGCCTCCCCCACGCGAGGGAAGGCCGATGCACGGGCGTCAACCGGTCGGCGGCCACGGGAGGTGAACCGGCCGCCACGGCCGCGCAGATGACGGTGCGGTCCGGCGTGGAGACGCTGGCGCAGCCCGGACGTGTGGACCCGTGGCCGACGGGCCACCAGCAGCTGTCGGCGCCCCTATGCTGAGTGCGTTCCGCTTCCTGTGCCCACCTCGGGGGAGAGACTCGTGAGCAACTGGAACCCCGGCGCGCAGCCGCCATCAGGTCCGCCCCACATGCCCGGCCCGTATCCGCCGCCGCCCCCGGCCAACGGCGGTCATCCGCCGTACATCCCGCATCCCCAGCCGCCCCACCCCGGCTTTCCGTTTCCCGCGCCCCCGCCCGGCCCCATGCAACGGCTGCGCCGGCGGATCGGTCCCATCCACACCGCGCGCAGGGTCTTCAAACCGTCACGTCCGGGCATCGTCGAGGACGCCGCCGTCGCCCGCATGCAGAAGATCCGCACGGCGGTCGGCCTCGGGGCTGTGGTGTGGGTGTCGGTGTCGTACAAACTGGCCCAGTCGATGGGGGAGGTGGCCTGGGACCGCGTCGACCAGTCCTGGATCAGCATGCTGGTGCTGTCGGTCACCTTCCCGGTCGTCGTGGGTGTCCTGCTCGTCGTCGCCGCGCCGTCCGCGCGCGGTGAACTGCTGCGCCGGGCCGCCAGGTCCTTCGGGGCGATCGTCGCCATCGTGGCGGCCGTCGCGGTGTTCCCCGCCTCCGTCCTCACCGGATTCGTGGAGGGACGCTTCGCGACCAATCCGGCGATGACCGTGGTCACGTTCGCCGGGATTCTGTTCACCTTGGTCTGGGTCCTGCCGTTCATCGTCTGGGGCGTAGGACTGGCCCTCGTACACGTCTTCCGCACGGCCGACATTCATGAGACCGTCCCGCCCCTGCTCGCGATGATCGTGGTGTGGGAGATGACGCTCATCGACCTGTTCACGGGGGCGTACGCCGGTGTGCCCGGTCCGCTGCGCGCCGTGCTGGTGCTGGGCGCCCCCGTGTCGGTCACCGCCGTCGGCCTGTGGGAACTGCACCGGCTCCGCGTCCACTACGGCCTCACGATCCGCGACGTTCTCATGCGGTAGGCCGGCCGGGGGAGCGCGGAGGGGACCGGCGTGGCGCCGAGGGCGTGGCCGGCACCCCGGCCGCCGGGAGTCGCGGCCCGGTTGCGGGCCTCGAATGCCGGGCGATGGGAACCTGGGCGCCATGGGCAAGACCGCACTGATCGTCATCGACATGATCAACACGTACGACCACCCTGACGCCGAGCTGCTGATTCCCTCGGTCGAGTCGGTGGTGCCGGTGCTCACCGACCTGCTGGAGCGGGCGCGGCGCACCGGCATCACCGTGATCTACGTGAACGACAACTTCGGAGAGTGGCGCTCTCACCACGGCGAACTCCTCGAAGAAGCCCTCTCCGGTCCGCACGCCGGCCTGGTGCGGCCCCTGCGGCCAGATGACTCGTCCCTCTTCGTGGTGAAGGCCCGCCATTCGGCCTTCTACGAGACGCCGCTGGACTACCTGCTGCGGGAACAGCAATTCGACCAGCTGGTGCTGTGCGGTCAGGTGACGGAGCAGTGCGTGCTCTACTCGGCACTCGACGCCCACATCCGCGGATTCCATGTCGTGATTCCCCGTGACGCGGTGGCCCATATCCATGCCGACCTCGCCGACGCGGCGCTGCGCATGATGGAGCGGAACATGGGCGCCCACGTGTGTGCCAGCAGCGAGCTGTGGGCGTAACGACACATGCCCGGGCACGACGGTGTCAGGTCAACCGGTGGGACGGGCACGGCCGCCCCGCAGGCAACGGATGGAAGACGGGGAGCGGCGGATCCGCCCCGCTGTGACGGTCCTGCCCCGCACCCCGCCGGCCCGGGGTGGGGCATGATGGGCCCGTGGATGTCGAGCCGTATCGGGGCGAGCTGGTGGCGTTCTGCTACCGGATGACGGGTTCGTACCACGAGGCCGAGGACCTGGTGCAGGAGACCTTGCTGCGCGCCTGGAAGGCCCGTGACCGGTACGACGCGGCACGCGCGTCGGTGCGGACCTGGCTGTACCGGATCGCGGCCAACGTGTGTCTGACCGCGCTCGAGGGACGCGCACGGCGGCCGCTGCCGTCCGGGTTGGGGGCGCCGAGCGACGATCCCGGGGCGCCGCTGGTGCCGGCGCTCCAGGTGCCCTGGCTCGAGCCGTTCCCGGGCACGCGCTACGACATCGACGCCCGGGCCGATCTGCGGCTCGCGTGGGTGGCCGCGGTGCAGGTGCTGCCCGCGCGGCAGCGGGCGGTGCTGGTGCTGCGCGAGGTGCTGGCGTTCAGCGCCGCCGAGGTGGCCGAGCAGTTGGGAACCACGGTCGCGGCGGTCAACAGCGCGCTGCAGCGCGCCCGTGCCGCCCTGGCCGACGTGGGCGACGCCGGGACGGTCACCGAGCCGGACGATCCCGAGGCACGGGCCGTCGTCCAGCGGTACATGGAGGCGTTCGAGGCGGCGGATGTCCCCGCGCTGGTGAGGCTGCTCGCCGACGACGCGGTGCTGGAGATGCCGCCCGTGCCGCTGTGGTACCGGGGCAGCCGGGACTACGGACGGTTCATGGAACGAGTGTTCGCGATGCGTGGCACGGGCTGGCGCCTGCGCCGGCTCACGGCGAACGGGCAGGCCGCGTTCGCCGCGTACGCGCCGGAGCCCAGCGGCGGGCACCGCCTGCACACCGTGCAGGTCCTCGCCGTCGGCGACGGCCGTGTCGCACACAACGTCGTGTTCGCCGATCCGCGTGTCTTCGACGCCTTCGAGCTGCCGCGCGAGATGCCCGCGGAAGAGTTCCGCCGGGAGCGATGAGTCCGGGCGGTGCGGCCGGTACGTACCGGTGAACACCGAACCGAAGGGAATCTCATCGTGAGTGTCATCGTCATCGAGTTCATCACCCTGGACGGGGTCGTGGCCGACCCGGACGGATCCGCCGGCACACCGCTGGGCGGCTGGGCCTTCCGGTACGGCCCGGAGGCGGTCGGCGGGGACAAGTTCCGGCTCGGCCGCACGCTGGACGACGGGGTGCTGCTGCTCGGCCGCGCCACCTGGCAGCTGTTCTCCCGGCTGTGGCCGGGCCGCGGCGATCCGTTCGCCGCGCGGATGAACGCCGTGCCGAAGCTGGTCGCCTCCCGCACCCTGACCGACACCTCGGCCTGGGCGAACTCCCAGCTGCTCGACGGTGACCTGGTGGACGCCGTCAAGCGTGAACGACGGGACGTGGTCGTCACCGGGAGCCTGAGCGTCGTGGACCGGCTGATGGCAGCCGACCTGGTCGACGAGTACCGGCTGCTCACCTTCCCGACCGTCCTCGGCACCGGCCGGCGGCTCTTCCCGGCCGAGGGTCCGCACACCGAGCTGGAGTGCCTGGCAGCCGAGCAGGTCGGCGCCGCTGTCCTCACCCGCCACCGCAGAACCGCCCGATGACCGCCCGCTTCATGGCCCCGTAGGGGACGCGCACCGGCTCTGCGGGACCCGGGCACGGGGTCGGCGGGACTCGGGTACGGGGTCGGCGCCGACTTCCGCCGGGGTGCGGGCAGAGCCGGGCGTGGTGCAGCCAACAGCAGATCTCAGGACTCATTCGCGGGGAATCGGGTAGGCGCGGGCCGTGAACGGGTCAGTGAACGCGCCTTGGACGGATACAGCACCTGTGGGTGAGGACAGCACCATGCCCGACAAACGGGGCATGCAGACCGCGGTCGCCCTCGACGGCGACGGAACGGACATCGCCCATGCCCGTCGGCTGGCCGTGGACTTCCTCACCCGTGTGCAGACCGACCACGGCTTGCCCGTCTCGCAGCGAGCCATGGACCTCACGCAACTCGTGGTGAGCGAACTGGTCACCAACGCCCGCAAGTACGCCCCGGGCCCGGTGCTGCTGGACCTGCGTATCCGCGGCGACCTGGTCGAGGTGGCGGTGTGGGACTCCGATCCGGTGCTGCCGGTGGCGCGGGCCGCGGACGTCGGCCGGGTCGGTCAGCACGGTCTGGAGATCGTGATGGCCGTCGCCCAGGGCTTCGAGGCCCAGCGGGAGCCGGTCGGCAAACGTGTCACGGCCCGTCTCGCCCTGGCCGACGACCCCGGTGGTGCGGTCTCCGGACGCTCACCCCTGTAGAGGCGCACCGCCCTGGCGCCCGTCACGACAGGGCGGCCTCGTCGAGTGTGTCCCGGATCTCCAGGAGTCGGTCGACTCCGGTGATTTCGCACAGCCGCCTGACCGGGGCGGACGGCGCGACCAGGCGCAGGGTGCCCGCCTGGTGGGTCAGGATCAGCAGATTCAGGAAGGTCGAGTCCGCGAAGGTGACTCCGGAGGCGTCCAGGACCACCTTGGGATGGTCCTTGGCCGCCGACTCCAGCGCCTTCGCCAAGGGCGTGATCGACTGCATGTCGTAGGCGCCGCGAGCGGCGATCACCCAGGCTCCACGCCGTTCGTACTGCTGCAGGTCACCGCCGTGCGAGGCACGCCCGGTGGCCTGATCCGCCGGCGGCGTTGCGCCGGTGTCGCTCATGAGGGCCGGCCTCAGGGCCTCGTCCCACACCACCTTCGGGCTCCTCTCTGTGGCTCCCGGCAGGAGCCTACGTCAGGCATTGCATGAAAACTATGTCATGTAAGTGGGTTCCTGCAACAACCGTCCTCTAAAATGACGGGCATGGTTGGAGCACCTGAGTCGCACTCCGGATGGACGTTCATCACCAGCCACGCGCGTGTCCTGGCGGCCATCGCCGACAACCCGAACGTCCGCATCCGTGACCTCGCCGCCCACTGCCGGCTCACCGAGCGGGCCGTGGCGCGGATCATCTCCGATCTCGAGCGGGACGGTTACCTCTCCCACACCCGCGAGGGACGCACGAACACCTACCGCATCGAGCCCGACAAGGTGCTGCGCCACCCGGCCGAAGCGGGGCTCCCCGTGGCCTCCCTGCTGTCCTTGCTCGTGCAGGACGAGACGGAGCGCAGCACGGCCCCGGCGGCCGCCACCGAGGCGCGTCGCCGAGACGTCGCTTCCGGCATCACCGACCGCCAGGAGATCCGGGCCGGCCAGGACGCCGGGCAGGCCCACGAGGTCGCGGGCAGCGTGAGCCCGTAGCGGCGCCGACAGCGCATCGCCGCGACCACCGCGCTCGGGCAGCCCATGTGTGCCGGGTCGGTGTGCTGTTCCCTGAACCGGCGGCTCAGGCGTTCAGTGGGCCCACACCTCTGGCCCACCGCCGCGCCACTCGATGTCGTCGGACCGGATGACGTCGAGGTCGTCGATCCCCTCCATGCCGGCCTCCTGCAAGAACGCGACGACGTCCCGGAGCCGGTACGCGCGTCCGAGGATCGTGCCGTCCGCGCGCACGCGTCGGCCGCCCTGGTTGTCCGGCGGATAGATGATCACCGTGAACATGGAGCCAGCCTCCCGCGGCGCGCCCGAAGGCGCACCATGGGGTGCGCCAGTCGCGCGCTCTGCCGGCACACCGCCGTCGCGGCGCTTCGGCACGTGGTGCAGCACGACGCGTCCGCCGCGCCGGCGCAGCGACGGCGTGTCCGGACCGCCCTCGACCGGGCCCGGTGTCCGGGCGCGGCCCGGGCCGAGGCGTCGGCCGGGCCCGCTGTCCTGGGTGCGGGCCCGGGCCGAGGGCACCGGGACGGGGTCAGGACTTGACGATGCGGCGCACGTTGTCGAGTGAGCCGCAGCCGGCCTTCAGCCGGCGCTCGCGCTCCTCCAGGAACGCCGCCCCCAGTTCCTCACGCCGCTCCATGGCCACGTTCTCACGCGCCCCGTTGAGGATGGTGCGTTCCTCCTCGTCCGCGTGATGGGTGACGGCCTCCACCAGTGCCTCCAGCTTGGAGTCCCACTCGTCGGAGCCGACTTCCTCCACTTCCAGGAGGGCCAGCAGGGCCTCGTTGCCCTCGTCGTGCTCGTGCTCGCCGTGCTCGACCTCTTCGTCGTCGATGTTCTTGTACCTCTTCAGTGCGGGATAGACCTTGGCCTCCTCGGCCAGCGCATGGGCGATCAGCAGGTCGGCGAACTCCTGGAGCGCGGCGGCGCGGTCGGCTTCGACGCTGCGCATCAGCCGGAACAGGTCCTCCATGCGCCGGTGGTCCTGAAGGATGAGCTCGACGACGTCCTGCGCTTGGGACATGGCGGGGCACCTGCTTTCGTTGCGGGCGGTCGGGGTCACTACCGCTTACCCTCACTGTCTGCATTGATGGCTTCCGGACGCCACTCCCCACGACGCCACCCGGTTGCCCCGTCCGGTCGGGCGCAGCACGGCGCCTCCCGTCTCGACCGGGAAGCTCTTCTCGAGGTCCGCGGTGTGTGCGTGACGCTTCCTCACCTCTCCCCGCAGCGCGGGCAGTTCACCTCGAAACCACGGTGGCCTCACGCGGCTCGGTGACTCAGGGTGCTCTCGAAAGATCGCGTAAGGTTCTCCCTGACCAAAAACGAACAACTGTTGCAGTCGCCGCGAGGTGACTGCCCAGGGGGAAGGAACACCACATGAAGGCATCCCGCGTCCGGCGCGGCGCCGGCGTCGCCGCCGCCGTCGCCGCGCTGGCCGTCGCCGGTACGGTCGCCACGGCGCCGACGGCCACGGCCAAGGCCAATCTGCTGGACATCACCAAGGTCTCGCTCGACAAGACCGGGCTGCGGCTCGACATCACGTACTCCTGTGACACCGGTGTGGACCTGCAGATGACCGGTTACGCCTCCAAGGTCACCCAGTCGGCCGCCGGAAAGCGGAACGCGACCGGCACCATCGACGCCTCCAAGGTCACCTGCGACTACGTCAGCCGCACGGTGCGGATGCCGCTTCGCGCGGCCGGCACCGGTTTCGTCAAGGGCGACAAGGTGAAGGTCACCGTCTTCTACTGGGACGAGAACGGTGCCTTCGGCACGCAGGAGGAGACCACCACCGCGGTCCTCTGAGGCAGCGTGCCGTCACCCGGGCCAGGGCTCATCTGACCGCGGGTGCGGAGGCGCAGCCAGTCGTATCGCCCTGAACCGGGGGCGCCGCACGCATGTGCGGCGCCCCCTGCTTGCAGGGCGGCGACGGCACCGGCCCCCGGCCCTGTGGGGCGGGGCGACCGCCCGGTCGTTCAGCGGGGCGGCAGTTCGTGGGACAGGCCGGTCAGGAGCAGGGCGAGGCCCCGTTCGAAGCCGCGGTCGTCCAGGGCCGCCGGATCCGGGTCCACCCGGGTCGCGGCCTCGAGGGAGTCGGCGAGCGCCGGATACGCGGGCCGGTACTCCCCGGGCGGGCGGGTGAAGCCGGCCGTGTAGGTCTCCAGGGCCGAGCCCAGCACCAGGAAGTCGATGGCCGCACCGACCTCGAGGGCCTGCGCCGGCTCACAGCCGGCCCGGACCAGGGTGCCCAGCAAGGTGTCGTACTCGCGCAGCGCGTCGGTGCCGCGCACCCCGCGCCGGGCGACGAGCGAGATCGCGTTGGGGTGCCGCAGGAAGACGCGGCGGTATCCGCGCGCATAGGCGGTGATGCCCTCCTGCCAGGGCCGGTCCCGCAGCGGGCTGACGTCGATCTCGGCGTCGAGCAGTTCCCCGACGGCGTCCAGGATGTCGTCCTTGGAGCGGACGTGGTGGTAGAGCGAGGCGCCGCGCACGCCCAGCCGGTCGGCGAGGGCGCGCATGGTGAGCGCCTCGTAACCGTGGTCGTCGATGAAGTCCAGCGCGGCGCGCGCGATGGCGGTCCGGTTCAGTACCGCCTGATGTGGCCGGCCCACGACCCGCCCCCTCACGATCTCGGCAACCCCGCAAGGTTACTCACCCGGAAGGTCTTCCCAAACGCCGGTCACGCCTCTACGTTCGCCGCCTAACAAAGTTAGTTTTAGCTCGTGCGACAAGGCGAGGTACGCCCATGCCCCATCCCCTGCCCCCCGACGACAGCGACGCCGTCCGCCTGGAAGCGCTCGGCTACCGGCAAGAACTCCGCCGTAGCCTGAACATCCTGGGCAACATCTCCATGGGGTTCGCGGTGGTGTCCCCGGTCGTCGCCCTCTATGCCGTCTCGATGATCGCGACGATGATCGCCGGGCCCGCCTGGGTCTGGGCGCTCCCGGTCGTCCTCGCCGGACAATGCCTGGTCGTCAACGTCTACTCCGAACTCACCTCCCAGTGGCCGCTGGCCGGCGGGCCCTATCAGTGGGGCCGGCGGCTCATCGGCCCACGGTTCGGCTGGCTGGGCGGCTGGGTGTGGCAGTTCGCCGTGATGTTCGGCAACACCACCGTCGCCTACCTGGCCGCGCCGTGGGTCTTCGCCCTCTTCGGCGCCGTACCGTCTCCGGGCGCCCTGGTCGCGGTCGCGATGGCGATCGTGCTGGCCTGTTCCCTGGTCAACGCCTACGGCATCGGCATGCTGCGCTGGTTCGTGTCGGCCGGCATCGCGGGGGAGGCGATCGCCTCGGTCCTGGTCGGCCTGTGTCTGCTGCTGTTCTTCCGCAAGCACTCGTTCTCGATGTTCACCAGCACCTTCGGCGCCGAGCAGTTGTCGGGCGGCTCGCTGCCCATGGCGTTCATGGCGGTCGTCGCCGTGGCCGGGTGGGCGTTCATCGGTTTCGACGCCTGCGTGTCGACCGCCGAGGAGACCAAGGACGCGGCCCGGCAGGTGCCCCGGGCGATGTGGTGGGCGCTGCTGTCGGTGGGCGCGGTGGTCATGCTCAACGCCGTGGCCGTGGCGATCTCCTACCCGAATCCGACGGCGGCCGTGGCGGGCAAGGACATCGACCCGGTGACCACGGCCGTGGTCACCTCCTTCGGCTCCTGGTCGGACAAGCCGTTCGTGGCGATCGTGCTGGTCAGCTTCCTGGCCTGCGCGATGGCTTCGCAGGGCGGCGCCGCCCGGGGACTGTACTCGCTGGCCCGGGACGGCGTGTTCCCCTTCTCCGCCCAGGTCCGCAAGGTCAACCGGCGGGCCGCGCCGATCGGGGGCCTGGTCGCCTCCACACTGGTCTCCGCCTCCGCGCTGCTGCTCGGTCTGAACGCCACCGCCATCGGATCGCTGATCTCCTTCGGTACGGCGGCCACGTTCGTGCCGTTCTTCCTGGTGTCCGCCGCCGCGCTCGTCGCCCGGCTGCGCGGGACCTGGGTCCCGGCCGGTGCGATCCGGCTGGGCCGCTGGGGGACCGCGCTCAACGTCCTCGCCGCGCTCTGGGCCGGCTTCGAAGTGGTGAACGTGTGCTGGCCGCGCGCCCTGCTCGCACCGCCCGGGGCGCCCTGGTACCAGATCTGGGCCGCGCCGCTCGGCGTCGCCGTGGTGCTCGGCACCGGCGTGCTCTATCTCCTCGTCCGCCGGCCACACCACCGGATCGCCCGCGCCGACGCAACGTCCGCCGAGCCGGCCGCGACCGAGCCGCCCGCGTCACCGTCGTCCCCGTCTCCCTCCGCGCCGGCGTCGTAACCCCGGACGCGAACGCCCGCGCGCCACAGTCGCCACCCCCCTCAATCCCACCGGAAAGGTCTCCTCATGAACATTCCTGCCATGTCCCGGCGTCGCTTCCTGAACAGATCCGCCGCCCTGGCCGCCGCGGCGGGGGCCGGCCTCGCCGTCGGAGCGGGCCAGGCCGGAGCGGCCACCTACAACGGCACGACGTACACCGTCCCCGGCGAATGGGCGCCGCACGCCGGGTGTCTCATGGCCTTCCCCTGGGACGCCGCCGACAACTGGGGGGACAAGCTCCCTGCGGTCCAGGACGAGGTCGCTGCCGTGGCCCGCGCCGTGGCCCGGTTCGAGCCGGTGACCATGGTGGCCAACACGGGAACGGGCGACTTCGTACGCTCCAAGGTCGGCCCCGGTATCACCGTCATCGAGTACCCGATCAACGACTGCTGGCCCCGGGACAACGGCCCGATCTTCGGCGTCGATTCCACCGGCGCGCACCTGCTGGGCCTCGACTTCGCCTTCAACGGGTGGGGCAACAAGTTCCCGCACGACAAGGACGACCTGCTCCCGGTCGGGGTCTGCGACCACCTCGGCGTGCCCCGGCTCCCGGTCGGCCTGGTCTTCGAGGGCGGTGCCCTGCTCCAGGACGGCGAGGGCACGATCATCGGCACCGAGGAGTGCCTGCTCAACCCCAACCGCAACCCCAACCTGACCAAGGCGCAGATCGAGGCCGCGTTGCTGGACGCCTACGGCGCCCGCAAGATGATCTGGCTGCCGTACGGCATGTACGGCGACACCATCACCGACGGCCACGTCGACCTGGTCGCGGCTTACGCCGGCCCGGCCTCCCTGCTGATCAACCTGCCGTCGGACACCAACGACGCCAACTACCCGCGTCTGCTGCGCAACAAGCGGATCCTCCAATCGGCCACCGATGCCCGCGGGCGCCGGTTCCAGCTGACGGAGATGCCGTTCCTGCCGAAGTTCACCGTGGGCACCGACCGGGTGATCACCTTCAGCTACACGAACTACTACCCGACGGCCACCGGGGTCGTGGTGCCCACCGCCAACGTCCCGTCCTCCGACACTCCAGCGCTGGCGGTGATCCAGTCGCTGTTCCCGGCCAAGACGGTGGTGGGCGTCCCCGCGACCACACTGGCCTGGGGCGGCGGCGGAGTCCACTGCATCACACAGCAGATCCCCGCCACCCACTGACCACCGCCCCCACGTCCGGGGCCGGGCACCGGACACGGACCACGTGACAGCGGCCGCCGCCGCGCACCCGACCGTGGAACACCGGCGAACGGGGCGGCCACCGGCGGCCGGGCGAGTTTCGCCCGGCCGCCCCTGCGCGCCGTCCCGCCGGCCGTGGTGCCCCGGCGGGGGAGCGGTCTTGACCACGTCAGCAGACCCCCTCTCGCCTCACCGAGCACACCGTCGTCTGACGGCACGTCCGGCAGGCCCATCGGCATCGCGGGCAACCACCCACAGCGCGAGCCCGAGGCAGCTGAACGCGGCACCCAACAGGCATACGGCGCCCCAACCGGCCAGCGTGTACACGGAGGTTGCGGCGATGGCGCCGGTGGCGCTGCCGAGGGAGTAGAAGACCATGTATCCGCCGATCAGCCGGCTTCCCGCGTCCGGATCCAGCGCGTGGATCAGTGTCTGGTTGGTGACATGGACCGCTTGAACGGCGAGGTCGAGAAGGACGACCCCGGCGGCCAGGGCCCAGAGTGAGCTGCGCAGGAAGGCCAAGGGCAGCCATGAGGCGGCGAGCAGAGCCAAGGCGATGCCGGTGGTCCTCCGGGAGAGTCCGCGGTCGTTCAGGCGGCCCGCCACGGTCGCGGCCAGGGCCCCGGCCACACCGATCAGCCCGAACGCCCCGATCGCACTGTGGGACAGGAAGTAGGGGGCCTCGCTGAGCGGCAGTGCGACGCTGCTCCACAGGGTGCTGAAAGCGGCGAAGATCAGCAGCCCGAACAGGGCCCGTATCCGCAGCAGCCGTTCTCGCGCGAACAGGCTGATCATGGAACCCAGGAGTTGTCCGTAGCGCAGGCCGGCCGGCTCGGCGGTGCTGCGTGGCAGCACTCGGTGCAGGACCAGGGCGAGCAGGGCGGTGAGCGACGCCGAGGCGAGGTAGACCCGGCGCCAGCCCGCGAGATCGGCCAGGAGGCCGGAGGCGGTGCGCGCGAACAGGATGCCGACGACCACGCCGCTGGTCACCAGACCGACGACCCGGCCGCGCTCGCGAGGGGACGCCAGGGAGGCGGCGAAGGCCACCAGCGTCTGTGTGACGACCGCGAGAAGCCCCACCGCGGCCATGCTCGTGAGCAGGGTGGCTGCCGTGTGGGCGGCCGCCACCGCAGCCAGTGCCACCGCCAGGAGCAGCAACTGGGCCACGACGAGCCGTCTGCGGTCGGCCACGTCGCCCAACGGGACGAGGAAGAGGAGTCCCAGCCCGTATCCGACCTGGGTGAGGGTGACCACGCCGCCGACGAGCGAGGGGCTCATGGCGAGGTCGCGGCCCATGGTCACCAGGAGCGGCTGGGACAGGTAGACGTTGGCCACGGCTGCCCCGCAGGCGACGGCGAACAGTATGACGACGCCGCGGGACAGGACGGATGCGGAACCCTCCCCGCCCCGGCCCGCGGTCCGTCGTGTCACGGCCTCTTGGTTGCCGGGCATCAGCACCCCTCCGCAGATGGTTTCAACTTGCTACCACCGCAGACCGTAGCCACCTTGGTAGCATGTTGCAACCGTCGTGAGGGAGGTAAGCCATGGTCAGCCGGACGCGCTTCGACGACAGCGACTGTCCCGTCGCCCGGTCGGTGGACGCGATCGGGGACTGGTGGTCCCTGCTGATCGTGCGGGACGCCTTCGACGGCAGCCGGCGCTTCGGGGAGTTCCAGCGCAGCCTCGGCGTGGCGAAGAACATCCTCACCGCGCGCCTGCGCGCCCTGGTCGCCGGCGGTGTCCTCGAATCCGTCCCCGCCTCGGACGGCAGCGCCTACCGCGAGTACGTACTGACCCCCAAGGGCAAGGCGCTCTTCCCCGTCATCGTCGCCCTGCGGCAGTGGGGCGAACAGAACTTCTTCACCCCCGGCGAACCCCACTCGGAGTTGGTGGACCGGCGGCAGGGGCAACCCCTGCGCCCCCTGGAGGTGCTGTCCGCGGACGGCCGGCGGCTGAACCCCGACGACACCACCGTCCACAAGGTTTCCGGCCGGTGATGGCGCGATCACGCACAACGGGCTGTTAAACCGCCTGCAACGGATTGTCACTGTTTCGAGGTAAGCATCTCGTCTCCCTGGTGGATGCGGCCAGTTCAGGGGCTACCTTCTGGATGGGTTCCCAAGATCCTCCCGTTCGCCGCCCATTCCTCCCTGTCTCCCGGTCGACGCACGCGTGTGCGCCGGACGCCCCGTCGTGCAAGGAGAAAGCCCCCCGATGTCCGTCGACAGCATCCCGGAAGCCCGGACCACCGCCGACGCGCCGCAGCAGTCCCTGAGCACCGCCGCCGCCCGCAACCTCGCCACCACCACCAAGTCCGCTCCGCAGATGCAGGAGATCACCTCCCGCTGGTTGCTGCGGATGCTGCCCTGGGTCGAGACCGAGGGCGGTGCCTACCGGGTCAACCGGAGGTTGCGCCACACCCTCGGCGACGGGCGCATCGAGTTCGTCCAGGAGGGCGCCACGGTCCGGGTGATCCCCCGGGAACTCGGTGAACTGGCCCTGCTGCGCGGCTTCGAGGACACGGACGTCCTCACGGCCCTCGCCGACCGCTGCACACAGCGCGACTTCGCGGCCGGCGACGTCCTCGCCGAGCGCGGCACCCCCGCGGACCGGCTGCACCTGATCGCCCACGGCCGGGTCAGCCAGACCTCCGCAGGCCCGTACGGCGAAGAGGCCGCCGTCGCGGTGCTCGCGGACGGCGACCACTTCGGTGCGAACGCCCTGACGGACGCCGACGCCCGCCATGACTGCACGGTCACCGCCGAGACCTCCGGCACCCTCCTGACCCTCTCTCGCGCCGATTTCGCCGCCGTCCGGGCCTCCGCGCCCCACCTCCAGGCCCACGTCGACGAGTTCGACTCCCGCAGGCGGCAGCGGCAGAACAAACACGGTGAGGCCGAGATCGCGGTGTCGGCCGGTCACGTGGGCGAGGCCGAACTGCCGGGCACCTTCGTCGACTACGAACTGCGGCCGCGCGAGTACGAGCTCTCCGTCGCCCAGACCGTCCTGAGAATCCACACCCGGGTCGCCGACCTCTACAACGGTCCGATGAACCAGACCGAGGAGCAACTCCGGCTCACCGTCGAGGCCCTGCGGGAACGCCAGGAACACGAGCTCATCAACAACCGTGAGTTCGGGCTGCTGCACAACGCCGACTACAATCAGCGCATCCAGCCCCGCTCCGGCCTGCCGACCCCGGACGACATGGACGACCTGCTCTGCCGCAGGCGCGGCACCAAACTGTTCCTCGCCCACCCCAGGACCATCGCCGCCATCGGACGCGGCTTCAATGCCTACGGTCTCTATCCCGACCATGTCGACCTCGGCGGGCAGTCCGTCCCGGCCTGGCGCGGGGTCCCCATCCTGCCCTGCAACAAGATCCCCATCAGCAGGGAGCAGACCAGTTCCATCCTCGCGATGCGCACCGGCGAGAAGAGCCAGGGTGTCATCGGCCTGCGGCAGACGGGACTGGTGGACGAGTACGAACCCGGGCTCTCCGTGCGGTTCATGGGCATCAACGAACAGGCGATCATCTCCTACCTCGTCAGCACCTACTACTCCGCCGCGGTGCTCCTGCCCGACGCTCTCGGCGTGATGGAGAACGTGCAGATCGCCCCCAGGCCCCGCTGAACCCCTGACCGGCCGGCAGGTCCCCGCATGACACGCCGCCCCACCGCGCAACCGAGCCCCCACCCACCGCAGCAAGGAGCCGCCGATGCCCGACTCCGGGCCCCTCGGATCAGCACGCCCCGAGCAACGGCCGACGCCGCCGACAGCCGTGCCGGACGCGCCCGCGCCGGTCGTCCCGCACCCGTCGGCCACGCCCACCGCCTCCGACTTCCTGGCAGCACTGCACCCACCGGTCACGATCACCACGCCGTCACCGCCGCCGCCACCGGTAACGCCGCCGGCCGCCTCCGCCGTGCGCGAGACGCCGGACACGACAGCCGCCGGCCCCGCCCTCCAAGCGCTGCTGCGCGGACCGACGGGACTGGGCACGACCTCGCTCGCCCTGGCCGACCGGTACCAGCCCCCGCTCCCGGACCCGGCGCCCCCGTCATCGGCTCCGGCCGCCGAGGGGCGAGCCGTTCCCGGCCTGTACCACCACCCCGTCGCGGAGCCCGACCCCGTGCGCGTCGAGGAGGTGAGCCGCCGGATCAAGCGCTGGGCCGAGGACGAGGTCCAGCTCTATCCCGAGGAGTGGGAGGGGCAGTTCGACGGCTTCTCGGTGGGCCGCTACATGGTCGCCTGCCATCCCGACGCCCCGACGGTCGACCATCTGATGCTCGCCACGCGCCTGATGGTCGCGGAGAACGCGGTGGACGACTGTTACTGCGAGGACCACGGCGGGTCACCCGTCGGTCTCGGCGGGCGGCTCCTCCTCGCGCACACCGCGCTCGACCACTTCCACACCACCGGGGAGTACGCGCCCGCGTGGCAGGAATCCCTCACCTCGGACGCCCCGCGCCGGGCGTACCGCAGCGCGATGGACTACTTCGTCCGCGCGGCCACGCCCTCGCAGGCCGACCGTTACCGGCACGACATGGCCCGGCTGCACATGGGGTATCTCGCGGAGGCCGCCTGGGCGCAGACCGGCTACGTTCCGCAGGTGTGGGAGTACCTGGCGATGCGCCAGTTCAACAACTTCCGCCCCTGCCCGACGATCACCGACACCGTCGGCGGCTACGAACTGCCCGCCGACCTGCATGCCCGGCCGGACATGCAACGGGTCATCGCCCTCGCCGGCAACGCGACCACCATCGTCAACGACCTGTACTCGTACACCAAGGAACTCGCCGGCCCGGGCCGCCACCTGAACCTGCCGGTGGTGATCGCGGAACGCGAGCGGCTCTCCGAGCGCGACGCCTATCTGAAGGCCGTCGAGGTCCACAACGAACTCCAGCACGCCTTCGAGGCCGCCGCGGCCGACCTCGCGCAGGCCTGCCCCGTCCCGGCCGTGCTGCGCTTCCTCAAGGGCGTGGCCGCCTGGGTCGACGGCAACCACGACTGGCACCGCACCAACACCTACCGCTACAGCCTGCCCGACTTCTGGTAAGGAACGGACATCTCTGTGACCACTGAAACGACCCCCACCGCCACCGCGAAGATCCCGGCTCCGGCGACGCCGTATCAGGGGGACATCGCCCGCTACTGGAACAACGAGGCGCGGCCGGTCAACCTCCGCCTCGGTGACGTGGACGGGCTCTATCACCACCATTACGGCATCGGCGCCGTGGACCACGCCGCGCTCGGGGACCCGGCACACAGCGAATACGAGAAGAAGCTCATCGCGGAGCTGCACCGGCTGGAGTCGGCACAGGCCGAGTTCCTCATGGACCACCTCGGCCCCGTCGGTCCCGACGACACCCTCGTCGACGCCGGCTGCGGACGGGGCGGATCCATGGTCAT
Organism: Streptomyces sp. NPDC028635; assembly: GCF_040637635.1. Lineage (NCBI taxonomy): Bacteria > Bacillati > Actinomycetota > Actinomycetes > Kitasatosporales > Streptomycetaceae > Streptomyces > Streptomyces sp. NPDC028635. The sequence continues at coordinate 63,330 of NZ_JBEZWX010000021.1, forward strand.
GGCCCACCGCCGCTTCGGCTGCAAGGTCGAGGGCGTCACGCTGTCCGCCACCCAGGCCGACTTCGGCAACCGGCGCGCGCGGGAACTGCACATCGAGGACCACGTCCGCTCCCGTGTGTGCAACATGCTCGACACGCCCTTCGACAAGGGCAGCATCACGGCCTCGTGGAACAACGAGTCGACGATGTACGTCGACCTGCACGACCTGTTCGCCGAGCACTCCCGCTTCCTGAAGGTGGGCGGCCGGTATGTGACGATCACCGGCTGCTGGAACCCGCGCTACGGCCAGCCGTCGAAGTGGGTCTCCCAGATCAACGCCCACTTCGAGTGCAACATCCACTCCCGCCGCGAGTACCTGCGCGCCATGGCCGACAACCGGCTCGTGCCGCAGACCATCGTCGACCTCACCCCGGACACCCTGCCCTACTGGGAGCTGCGGGCAACGTCGTCCCTGGTCACCGGGATCGAGAAGGCGTTCATCGAGTCCTACCGGGACGGCTCCTTCCAGTACGTCCTGATCGCGGCCGACCGCGTGTGAACCCGGCCTCGCGGGGCCGCGTCCTCACCAGCGGCCCCCGCGAGACGCCAGGGCGGGCGAAGGCAGGGCGGGCGCGTGTGCGGGTCGTGAACCGGCACAGTCCGCCCGCTCATGCCCCCTCGATCGCCCACAGTGGTGAAGCGACCGCTCCCCGGAGCGTCTTGGCGCGGAGGGACTCCATTCCGAGATGGAGGGCGCCCCCGCCGTGGGCGTAGGCGTCCTCGGCGGGGAGGTAGTAGACGAGGTTGAAGTACTCGTGGGCGCCTCGCAGTCGTGCGTAGTCGTAACCCGTCGCGCGCAGCCAGTTGGTGCCGGCGTGGCGGTAGAAGAGGCTGAAGCCGACCATGCGCCCTTGCGCGTACGCGGCACGGACCACTCCGCTGTCGGCCATGCCGTCGGCCTGTGCGCGCAGCAGCCGGGCCATGTCGTCGGGTGCGGCGGGGTGGCCGTGGCGCGCCTGCAACTGGGCGAGCAGTGCGCCGGCGGCGTCGGCGCACTCGGAGAGCCGCAGGGTGCGCAGCTCGTATCCGGCTTCGGCGAATGCACGGCGTTCGCGGCGGATGGTGACGCGCCGCTTGGACGGCAGGCCGGCGAGGTAGTCGTCGAAGGTGCGGCCGGGCAGGGTGAGGTGAGCGTCCTGGCCGAGCCGCGTGGGCGTGGTGCCGCACGCCTCGGCCAGTTCGGCGGCTGCCGCGTCGGTGACGTACAGCCACCAGGGCTGTGCGTCATGGGCCGAGGCGAGCGTTCCCGCCGCCGCGACGAGCAGTGTCAGTGCCTCGCGCCGCCTGCCGGGGGTGAGGCCGGGGTGCAGGAGGGGGGCGTTGACATAGCCGCGGCGTGCTCCCGCCAGCACGGTCCTGACCGGCGTGCGGCCGGGGATCAGCTCGTGCACGCGGTAGAGGGCGTTGGGTTCACTGTCGACCAGGTACAGCGGTGCGGCGGCGACCAAGCGGTCCTGGTCGTGGACCAGTGCGTAGCGCACCGCGGCGGTGGGATCGTGTTGCTGGGCCGCGAGCCACCGGTGGGAGAGATAGAAACCCGCCTGCGCGGCCAGGGCGTCCCACCGGTCGGCGGGAACCTCTGTGATGTCGTGTACGTGAGTGAGGATCACGGCTGGGGTTCCTCCCGGTCGGGTGGGGCAAGGGCGCGGGCCGCGGGGACGGCGAGCACGCTGAGCGAGGCGAGGAGCAGCCAGGGAAGGGCGGGCTGCCGGCTCAGGAGCGCGGTGAGGACGACGGGCGCCGCGGCGCCGCCGATGGACCAGGACAGCTGGAAAGCGGCTTGGTGACGCCCGTTGGCCTCGGCGGGGGCCAGGGCCACGGAGAGTTCGTTGAGCGCGGGAGAGCTGAGGATCTCCGACAGGGTGAACAGCAGCATCGCCGCCATGAGAACAGCGGCCACGGCCCACCCGGGCGCGCCCTCGAAGGTGAGGGGCGCGGCGAAGAGGGCGAAGGAGGCGGAGGCGACGAGGAAACCCACCGCGATCGCACGCTGCGGGCGGTGACGGGCCGAGCGGCCGGTGACGGCGGGGGTGAGGACGGCGACGGCGGCGGTGTTGACGACCAGGAGGGTGCCGGGAATCCACGTGCCGGCGTGCAGGGTGTCGGTGACGTACACGGCGAGCAGGACCGGCGGCACCATCTGCGCGAGGACGAAGGCCAGGTTGGCGCCGACGAGCAGGAGGTAGCGGCCGTCCCGCAGGAGGGCTCCCCAGCTTCCCCGCCGGACCTGCCGGCCACGATCCTCCCGCCGACCGGGGACGTCGGCCCCTCGCTTGGGCTTCCAGGTGAGGAACAGCAGCGCCGCGCACACGAACGTGCCGCCGTTCGCGGCGATGAGCACGTACAGGCTGTCCGGACCGAACACGGCCAGGGCGACTGCGGAAACGGCGGCGCCGGCACCGATGCCGAGATTGCGCAGCGACGAGACGAACCCGAACCACAGGCGTTCCTCGCCGGGCACACAGGCCAGGGGAACCAGGTTGCGGGCGGCCGTCCAGTACAGGTTGATGCCGGACTGGACGACGAGGTAGGCGAGGCTGATCTGCCACGCGGACCCGACCACGAGGAACACCGCGAACCCGGCGGCGGAGACGAGGTTGGCGAGCGCGACGACCGCTTTCGCCCCGAAGCGGTCCAGCAGCAGCCCGCCGAGGGCGGGAGTGGGCAGGGCGAGGAGGTTGCCCACGGTGAGTGCCGCTCCGACTTCCGCGAGGGAGAGAGGGGTGGCGTGGGTGAGGTAGACGACGGTGAAGGCGTACATGAGGCCGGTGCCGAGGCTGTCGACCGCGTGCGCGGCCACGAAGCGGCCCGCTCCGGTGAGCACGGGCAGTCCTGCCCGGGCCCGCAGCCCGCGGGGGCCTCCGCCGCCGGCCGGGGTGCCGTGCGGTCGGGAGCGCCGTCGGCCGTCGCGGCGACCTCGTGCCGATCGCCTGCCGGTGGGGACGCTCACCGGGCCGCGGGGGTCAGGAGACGGCGGATCTTGTCGAGCATGGGCGCCGCGATGAAACCGGTCCGCTCGCACAGCTCACCGAGGTTCTTCACCGCGCGCTGCTCGTCGCCGGGGTCCACGGTGAAGGTGAGGATGCCACCGTGGTCGTGTCCGTCGATGACGAGGTCGTGGCAGGTGACGAGGTCGACGCAGGCGCGGAGTTCGGCGAGCAGCGTGGGGGTGGGGTTGGCCGTGAGGCACTCGATCGCGAATCGCGCGGCCGGAGCGTCGGTGCGGGCCGGCCACGTGCCGCGCAGGATGTCGAGGAGGGCGACGAAGGTGTTGAGTCCGCTGCCGGCGATGGACAGCGTGGTGGCGCCGCCGATCCTGGGGTTGATCTCCAGGACGTGGTAGACGCCGTCGGCGTGGATCATGTCGACGTTGACGGACCCTTCGACGCCGAGTGCCGTGCACAGGTCCACCAGGCGCCGCGCGGTGGGCCGGAAGTCGTCGTTCCGGGACGGTTCGACGTACCGCAGATCGTCGAAGGTGAAGGCGGGAGGGCCCCCCGCGGTGCCGGTCCAGATGAGCGGCATGACGGTGTAGTGGCCCGCGGCACCGACGATGTCGACCGAACAGAGCCGTCCGCCGACGCACTTCTCCAGGACCGCGTTCGCTGTGGGCCGGGCGGCCAGGTAGGCGTCGAGAGCGGTGGGATCGGGGAGGAACTCGATGCCCATGCTGGTGGAGTCCCACAGCGGTTTCGCCATGAGGGGATAGCCGAGGCCCTCCGCGGCGAGGCGGACGGCGTCCGGATACGCCGGAACGGGCAGCGCCCGGTCGTTGAGCAGGTCACTGTCCACCAGGACGCCGGGCGGGGTGGTGAGGCCGTGCGCGTGCAGGACCCGCTTGGTCTCCCACTTGTCGCACAGGACTCGCGTGGCGGCGAGGGGGGTCATGACGGTCCGGATGCCGACGGCTTCCAGCTTGGTCTTCACCACGGCGTCACGCAGGGCGTTCTCGTCGGGCAGGGAGATCGCCACGGCGGCGTCGGCGCCCCAGGCACGCACCCGCTCGACGAAGTCGTCCGGGGTCGCGGCGGGGTTGAGCCGCTCGCTCGTACCAGGGAACCGACCGGGGCCGCAGTCCTGGCGGTTGGTGTGGAAGAGGCGAGCCTCGGCGCCGAGCTGCGCCAGGACCGGCGCGATGCCGTGGATGTAGGGGTCGGCCCGCCGGATGTCGGCGGACCGGAGGAAGGCGATGCGCTGCATGTCAGCTCACTTCTACGCGGGTGTGGGCGAGTACGCGAGCGGCGTCGGCGTTGACCTGGCCGGGGGTGGGGGCCGTGAACACCAGGTGACCGATGCGGGCCGAGTTGTCGTGGGCGCTGCCGACGGCGGCACCGGGCGGTGTGGTGAGGTGCCGGTCGACCAGGCCGTCGTGCCGGCCGAGGATGGTCACCCCGCGGAAGGTGCCCGCGCGCGGCGGGGTGAGGAACCGGATCGCGCACGCCCCCTCGCGAGGCGCGGGTACGTCCGGTTTCTCGTCGAGGACGGCCTGCAGATAGGCCCGGGCCTCGTCGATGCCGGAGGCCCGGCGTACGACGTCCACCAGGTGGTCACCGGGCAGGCGGGCGCCCACCTCGATGACGACGGGACCCGCCTCGGGGGAGATCTTGACCTCGGTGTGGGCGACGCCGTTGCGGATGCCGAGTGCTTTCAGGGCCCGTTCGGCGGCTGCCCGCACCGCCGCGAGGTCGGCGGGCCGTACGGCGGCGGGGCAGGTGTGTCCGGTCTCGGCGCGGTAGGAGCCACCGGTGGTGTGTTTCTCGACCAGAGGCAGGTGGAAGTACTCCTCGCGCCACACCACGGTGTCGAGACTGAACTCCGGTCCGCCGACGTACTCCTGGACGACGACACGCTGATCCATGGGCAGGCCGTGCGGGGCGGCGACCGGCCAGGACTGGGCATGCCGTACGGCGGCGTCGAGCTGTCCGGGGCTCCCGACGACGCTGACACCCCAGGAACCGCCCTGCTCGGCGGGTTTGACGACGACGGGGAATCCGATGCCGGCCCGTGCGAGGGCACGTTGCGCCTGTTCCGCCGTGTCCGCGACGACCGTCCTCGGCGCCGGCACCCGGCCCGCGGCGAACGCCTGCGCCATCTCGGCCTTGTTCCGGCACGCCTGGGCGCGCCCGGGGTCGTTGCCGGGCAGGTCCAGACGCCGGGCCAGACGGGCGACGAGCGGGGTGAAGAACTCCCAGCAGCCGGCCACCGCGTCGATCCCCGTCGCCTCGGCGAACGCGGCCAGGTCCGCCAGCGCCCGGTCCGGGTCGGTGAGGTCGGTGAACACCGTGCCGTCGATCCGTTCACGCAGAGCGGCGGGGTAACTCCCGTAGACGTCCTCGTGAGTGGCGACGAGGACGTGCGCGCCGAGTGAACGGGCGGCGTCCAGCACATAGGGGCCGGAGTTTGCGAGCGCTTCGATCAGCAGGATCCTCTTCACGCCGCGCAGTAGACACGCCGCCGCCGGGCCGGTGCCATGAACGTAACAACCAGAGCAGAACGGCGATTTCACGACAACCGTCGTAGGAAGCTCCAGTAGGTCGCCCGCGGCCCTGATCGTAAAGAACCGCCTTCGCGGACGGGACTCTTCCGCAGAAGTTCGGACCATCGCACAGCGAAGAGCGCTTTCAGTGTCCCGGGGTTTCGTCGGTACCGGACCTGGGTCCCCGCAGCGATACGCGGATTGACTCTCGGACGACCCACCCGTCATACCTGCACGAGAGGGGCAACTCCGCGTGACCGGCTACGCCGCACAGATCACCGACTACATCCGCCAAGGCGTCATCCCGCCGTACAACTACTCCTACCCCTCACGCTCCACCTACCGGCCCCTGAACGGTTCCTGGAGCGTCGAGGACGCCTGGCAGCAGGACCTGACCCTGTATCAGGTACCCGAGCTGAACCTGTACCTGCACGTGCCGTTCTGTCGGTACAAGTGCGGCTTCTGCAACCTGTACACGATCATCAGCGAGGACGCGGACGTTTACACGGCGTACATGAACGCCCTGTGCACGCAGCTGCGCGAACACGCCGACATCATCCGGGCCCGCCGGCTGCGCACCGTCTACATCGGCGGCGGAACCCCGAGTCTGCTGTCGCTGCGCCACTTCGAGCAGTTGTTCGGCACGCTGGACGAGGTGTACCCCAACTGGCGCTCGACCGTGGAGGAAGTGGCCATCGAGGCCACCCCGGACTCGATCGTCAACGAGCCCGGCACCCTCGAAGGCCTGCTGCAACTCGGCCTGACCCGTGCCAACATCGGCATCCAGTCACTGGTGCCGAAGGAGATCCGTGAGGCCGGGCGCGGCCAGGCGGGCGAGCAGGTCATCCGCAAGGCCATCGAGATCGCCCACGACAAGGGCCTGCCGGACCTGTCCACCGACCTCATCATGGGTTTCGCCGGCCAGACCGACGACACCTGGCGGACCTCCGTCGACGAACTCGCGAAACTCGACCCGTCCACGATCAGCACGTATTTCCTCACCGTGCGACCCGACGCCTGGTTCTCCAAGACCGGCGCCTACCGGTACGCGCAGTCGCCGAACCTGTACGAGCGCTACGACTACGCCCGCCAGGTCTTCACCGACCATGGCTACGTCCAGGAAGGTTCCGTCCGCTACAAGAAGCTCGGCCGCGGCGGCTACAAGCAGAAGGTGCTCACCTTCCATGGTGTGCCGCTGCTCGGACTCGGTGTCGGCGCCCGCTCCTACACCGGAGTCCTCGACTACATGGTGGGCTCCGTCAAACCGTCCATGTCCGAAGTCGCCGACTACATCACCAAGGCCCACGCGCGCACGCTGCAGCCCGTCACCGGCTTCGTCCTCGACGACGAGGAGATCATCCGCAAGCGCCTCGTCCTGGACACCTTCGACCTGGACCTCCGCGAACTGGACCGCTTCGGCTACCAGGACAAGGCCCACCTCTTCGAGCCGATCCTGGACGCAGCCGAGGAGACCGGCCTTCTGCGCCGCCTCGGCCGGCGGGTCCAGCTCACTCCCGAAGGCTTCAAGTACCGCGACATCCTGTCCTGGATGTTCTTCTCCGACACCGTCGTCCAGCTGGACCGCGAGTACTACGAGGGTCTGCACGAACAGAACGAGCGAGCCCGGAAGCACATGGGCACCCCGATCGGCATCTCGGGCATCCGCACCGCGCAGGCCGCTTCGTGACCGACCTGCTCATCGCGGCCGGCGGTGGCGGTGACCCGGTCGGCACCGCCCTCGTCCACGCCGGCCTGGGCGGAGGCCCCGACGCCGTCGTCCTCACCTACGGCTGGGAGCGCCTCACCGTGGACCCGGTCCCCGGCCCCGCAGCCCCGCAGGACTTCACCGGCCTCGACCACGACACCCTCCCGGTGCCGCTCGTCACCACCGCGACCGAACCCGTCGCACCACGCGGATCCACCCTGCCGCGACTGGCGGGCCACCTGCCGACCGGGCTCGCGCTGCTCGACCCCTACGCCGGTGTCGCCGGCCTCGCCGATCAGATCGGGCGAACCGCCCGCGCACTCGACGTCGACCACATCCGCGTCGTCGACGTGGGCGGCGACATCCTCGCCCACGGAGACGAACCCACCCTCGCCAGCCCCCTGCTCGACGCGCTCGCGCTCGCGGCCTGTCACCTGGCGGGCACCCGCACCACCGTCCACGTCGCCGGCCCCGGCCTCGACGGGGAGATACCGGAAGCGACCCTGCTGACCCGCCTCACCGGCAACGGCACCGCGCTGAACTCCGGCATCCCCGGGTGGGCCGCGGACGTTCTCCGCTGGAACCCGTCCGAGGCCAGTGCCCTGGTCACCGCGGCCGCCGCCGGTCTGCGCGGCCCGTGCCTGACACGGCAGGACGCCGGCCCGATCCCGCTCACCGACCGCAGCGGCCGCGTCTGGGACCTGCCACTCGAACACGCCCTCGGCCACAACCGCGTCGCCCAGGGCCTGCTGGACACCCGGCCCGACACCCTGGCCGACGCGGAAACCGTCAGCCTGAAGCTCTGCGGATTCAGCGAGTACGAACGCGAGCGCGGCCGTGCCACCCGCCTCACCGGCGCACGCGACGTCATCGACGACGAGACCTTCCTGGGCGAACTGGACGCCTGGCTCGACCTCCAGCGCGCCGGCCACCCCGGCGCCCGGTACGCGAGCGTCCGCTGCGCCGTCGAGTCTCTCGGCTACGGCTGGCGCCTGACCGAACACGCCCGCGACCTGCTGAACCGGCATCGTCCCGGCCTCGACGCCTTCCCCCTGCTGTCGCTGGCGAACTGACCGACCCGGGCAGGCAGGCACGGGGGCGGCGCCCGACAACGGGCGCCGCCCCCGCACAGGGCCTCGCGCCACAACCGGCCATGCAGACGCGGTGCCGGCTCACCCCTCACCGGCTGGGCCGAAGCAGCCCGCCCGGAGTCCAAGGGCGGCTGCCAACTGCTGTGCGCAGTGCCTCAGTTGCCGTGACTACCGGAAGAACCTGTACACATACACAGAGCCGCTCGACGAGGTTCCTCTTTTGATCATCACGGCTCGCCTCGCCCCCTCCGCCGCCGTGACGCCACATGATCGATGTTTCCAGAAGGGCGTTGAGGCCATCCGCAGTGACCACGCCGAACCAGTGGTGGAGGCGTCCGCTGCCATCCGAGTCGTCGCCGCCCCCACGTAAAAACCGTAGCCCCGGAGTCCATGGCCTGCATCCGCAAATCGAACAAAAGCCCCACTTCCTCGTTGCCTGCTCAACGTCTTGGGGCCGGGTCAGCCGAGGCCGACCCGGCCGTTCGCTGTGTCGCTGTCGGCTGTCGGTGCTGTCCGTCAGCAGGTGGGCAGGGAGGGGTCCCAGTCGGGTCCGACCAGATAGATGTTGCTGATCCAGCCCTGCTGGTCACCCAGCAGACTCCACGCGTCGTTGGTGTAGCCGTCCGCCGTCACCGACTCCGCGTGCTTCTGACAGACGACCGCCACCGTGGTCGGGCCCGCAAGCGTGGTCACGACAGGGGAACCGGCGGCGGCGCTCTGGTGGACGCGGACGTTGGTGCCCCAGGTGCTGCGGGTGGCGTCGTGCGTCTCGCCGCCCGTGGAGGGAACGCTCGCGCACGCCGGCACGCCCGCCAGCCAGGCCTCGCCCTTGACGTAGATGTTGGAGATCCAGGCGTTTCGGTCGGCGAGATGGCTCCAGGCGTCGTTGGTGATGCCCTCGGCGGTCACCGACTCCCCGTGCACCTGGCAGTCGATCTTGACGGCGGTCGGACCGGGGAGCAGGTCGGCGCGCTCGCTGCCGCTGGACGGAGCCGTATGCAGAAAGACGTCGGTGCCCCATGTCATATGGTCACCGCCGACAGCCGCGTCGCTTCCGCCACCACAGGTCGGGACGTCCGTGAGCCAGGCGTCGCCCTTCAGGAAGATGTTGGACACCCAGCCGTTGTAGTTCGGCAGGTAACTCCAGGCGTCGTTGGTGTAGCCCGCCGCGGTGACCGACTCCGCGTGCTTCTGGCAGGAGATGCCGACGTCGGTCGGTGTGGCCAGGGTCGTGACGAGGCGCGCCGAGACGGACGGTATAGAACGGATGTTGACGTTCGTTCCCCAGGTCGAGTGGCTGCCACCGGCCGATGACGAGCCGTCGCACGCCGGAATGCCCGCCAGCCAGGCCTGGCCCTTGACGTAGATGTTGGAGACCCAGCCGCCCAGGTCGGGCAGATGCGACCAGGCGTCATTGGTGTAGCCCTCGGCGGTCACCGACGAGGCATGCTTCTGGCAGTCGATACGGACCGGAGTCGGTCCGGCCAGAGTGGTGACGACCTGGGAGGAGACGGAAGGGGAGGTGTGGATGCGGACGTCGGTGCCCCAGGTGGAGTTGGCCCCGCCGACACCTCCGCCACCTCCGCTGCCGTATCCGGAGGGACGCACCGCCCCCATGTAGTCCGAGTGCGCGGAGATGGGGGAGACGCGGATCTTCTCGTCGGACTGCGGAGCCTCCGCGATCATCCCCTTGCCGAGGTACAGCGCGGTGTGGTGGATATGCGCCGAGGTACCGAAGTAGACGATGTCCCCGGCCCGCAGCACTCCCGTCCCCTGCGCCGCGCCGAAGCGGACCGTCCAGGGCGCACGGTAGGCGGAGTCGGCCGTGCGGTCACCGATGATGTCGTAGTGCGCCGCCCGGTAGTAGACGTAGCGGACGAAGCCGGAGCAGTCGAAACCCTTGCGGTAGGGGTCGTTGGCGCTGCGCACCGGATCGGAGCGGTCGACCGTGCCGTAGGTGGCCTGGGGCGGCGACACGCTGTGCCCGCCGCCCCAGGTGTACCAGGTGCCGGCGGCGATGACCTCGCACGCGGCGGTGACGGCGGCCACGCCCATGGGGTCGGCGTCGGTGTGCGGCGCACAGGCGGTGCCCGGGTTGGGATCGCCTCCGGTGGAGTCGAGCGCGGCGGCGACAGCCCTGGCGGTGACACGGTTGGCGGTCGCGCCGCGGTCACCGGCTCCGTACTGGGTGTGCGCGGGCAGGCTGTACGCGAACTGCCCGGCGAGGTCATCGGTGCTGGGCGCGCCCGGACGGTTGCACACATGGTCGTCGGTGCGGCACACGTCGAAGTACCGGCCGTCGGACAGGAACCCGGCGAACACTCCGGGCACGGCGATACGGCCGAGCAGGCCGCCGTCGCCGGCCGCCGCCGATCCGGTGCTGAAGTCCGGGTTGACGGTGAGCATCGCTCCGGACTGGGCCATGCCGATCTGGCCGTTGTCACGGCTGGGATCGGCGACGGTCACGACCGCGCCGATCGTGTCGGCGTGCGCCTGTACGGACGGCACCTGGAGCGCGGACTTCACGACATGGGCGCCCATCGAGTAACCGAGCAGGATGAGGTGCGGATGGTTGGGGCAGCCGGCGTAGAAGTTGACCTCGCTCGCGAGCCGGTCACGTCCGATGCCGAGCCCGGTCCAGTAGTCCGGCAGCCAGGGGGTGAGGAACGCGGCGGGATACTTCAGATTGCGGACCGCGATGGTGGAGTCCTGAACGCCCTTGCCGTGCAGGGCGTTGAGCAGGCCGGTGATGAACCAGCTGTTGACTCCGCTGGATCCCCATTGCATGCCGGGGCCTGTGTGGGTGGTGTCCTCCTCGGTGCCGTAGGCGGAGATCACCACCCAACTGGGGCCGCAGACGGGGTTTCCCGGATCCGGGTCGGGCCAGGCCGCCTGTGCGCGGGGCGCGGAACCGAGGGTGAGTGATCCGAGGACGGCCATCAAGGTCGAGAGCACCAGCAGCCATCTGGGCCACCGGGCCGGGCGCGTTGATTTCACGTGGGCCTTCTCGTTGCGTGAGGGGTGGAATGCCAAGGACATGACATCCCCTGCACGGCTCGATGTCGAGACACCGGGACGATTGCGCAACTCTCGTGTGTGGGGCCCGAGTTGCATGGAACACCGTGTACGCAGTTCGCCGGGTCCTGCCCGTACGGGGGAGGGCGTCGGTGCCGGTGACTTCGCCGCCCGGAACGCGCCCGGCGCCAGAGGGTGAGAGCCGGTGACCGGGTCTCGTCCGGGTGCGGGCGCAGCCCTGGCCGCCGGTCGTACATCGGGTGGCCTTCGCCACAAAGTGCCCCATTAAGTCGGACGAATGCGTATAAGTGAGGGAAGGGGTGGTTGTGCTTCCGAGGCAACCAGTCCGAAAGCTCGTGGCACCAACGGCAGGGAAAGCGTTTGATTACCGCACGTAAACGACGGACCAGGCTGACGGCTGCGGCCGGCGTCATCGGCGGCGTGGTCGCGGTTGCCGCCCTCAGCGGCACCAGCAATGCCGCCACCGGCGGCGATGGCCCCGGCAGCCCCGCGAAGCCGCACTCGAAGGTGAAGCAGATGGCCGCCCAGGAGCCCTCCGGCGCCCGGATCAAGATCACTCCCGGGCAGGGCGCCCACGACGTCGCGCTCAGCAGCCCCGTCAAGGTCACCGTCGGTAACGGAAAGCTCACCCAGGTGACCATGACCGCCGTCGCGACCGGAGACGAGATCCCGGGCAGGCTGTCCGCGGACGGCACGTCCTGGCAGCCGGACGGCCGGCTGGAGCGGGCCACCACGTATCAGATCGCCGCAGAGGCCGAGGATGCGCAGGGCCGCTCCGCCACCGAGAACGCGACGATCACCACGGTCTCCCCGGCCAACGACTTCATCGGCCACCTCTCCCCGCAGGACGGCTCGACCGTCGGCGTGGGTATGCCGGTGACGATCAACTTCGACGCGGCGATCAGGGACAAGGCCGCCATGGAGTCGAAGATCCAGATCGACTCCAGCAGCGGCCAGCGGGCCGTCGGCCACTGGCTCAACGACAGCCGCCTGGACTTCCGCCCCGAGAACTACTGGAAGCCCGGCTCCACCGTCACCGTCAAGCTCGACCTGCACGGCGCCCGGAAGACGGTCACGTTCAAGATCGGCCGGAGCCAGATCAGCACGGTCGACGCCAGGACGAAGCTGATGACCGTCGTACGGGACGGCAGGACGATCAGGACCGTTCCGATCTCGTCCGGCAGCAACGAGCACCCGACGTACAACGGTCAGATGGTCATCTCCGAGAAGTTCCGGCACATCCGTATGGATGGCGCGAGCGTCAACCTCACGGAGAAGGACGGCAAGCCCGCGTACAACATCGCGGCCGTACCGCACGCCATGCGCCTGACCGACTCGGGCACGTTCATCCACGGCAACTTCTGGGGCGCCGACTCGGTCTTCGGCAAGGTCAACACCAGCCACGGTTGTGTGGGCCTGAAGGACGTCAGGGGCGGCGGCGACGCCGAGCAGCCCGCCGCCTGGTTCTTCGACCACTCGATGATCGGTGACGTCGTGATCGTCAAGAACTCCCAGGACAAGACGATGCCGGCCCCGGACAACGGCCTCAGCGACTGGAACATGCCGTGGAGCGAGTGGGTCGCGGGCAGCGCGACCCACTGAGGCCAGGGCGCAGGGCTCCCGCGGCGTCGCCGGCCTCGGCCGCCGACCGGTGATCGCGCGGATGCTGCCCCGATGTCGGTGGTGGGCCGGGCCGGCTCCGGCGGGTGGAGCATGACGTCCTGACCCGAAGCGTTCCGGTGGGCGGGCGGCGGGGAGGTCCGAGGGGGACCGGCCGCGTGCCCGCCGGGAAGCCGTGTCAGAGCACAGCGAGCCGGTCCACCAGCAGTTCCACCCTCCGCTCGGTGTCCTCCGGCGGCAGCCGTCCCGCCCGGGTCAGGGTCGCGAGACCGTGCAGGGACGCCCAGAACAGCTCGGTGAACAGCCCCGGGTCGACGCCGTCCCCGGCGACCTCGCCCAGGCTCTCCATCAGCGCGGCGAAGGCGTCCTTCAGTGGTTCCGGGGTGTCCTCCTGCGCGTACGCCAAGCCGCCGTCGAGCTGGAACAGGGCGTCGTAGACCGCCGGGTTGCGCTCGGCGAAGTCGAGGTAGGCGCGGGCGAGGGCGGCGACCCGCTCACGTGGGCCGTGCGCGGCGGACGCCGCGGCCCGCACCGCCACCGCCAGCTCGGCGGCGCCCTCGAGGGCGACGGCGCCGATGATCTCGCGCTTGCCGCGGAAGTGGCTGTAGAGGACGGGCTGGCTGTATTCGATGCGCTCGGCGAGGCGGCGCGTGGTGACCGCGTCCCAGCCCTGCTGCTCGGCGAGTTCGCGGGCCGTCGCCACGATGAGGCGCTCGCGGCTGGCCCGTTCGCGCTGCTTGCGTTCCTGTACCGACATGAGCGGATTCTAGCATTGCTAGACAATCGAGCGACAGCAGTGCTAGCGTCGCTTCATCGCCTAGCAATGCTAGATGTCAGGGGGACATCATGCTCAACGCACTCGAACTCGTCACCACTGTGAGCGTCGGCGTGATGGTGGGGGTGGAGTTCTCCGTCGCCTTCGTCATCAATCCGATCCTTGACGCTCTTCCCGAGGACAGCGGGCAGCTCGGCCGCGCCCACGGGGGTCGGATGCTCGGCGCCGTGATGCCGGTCTGGTACATCAGCTCGCTCGTACTCGTCGCCGTCTGGGCCGTCCTGGGACGGCACCACCACGGCATCGGCCTCGTCGTCACCGCCGGTGCGCTGCTCGTCCTCAGCGTGATCATGTCGCTCCTGCTGCTCGTCCCGATCAACAACCGGGGCAAGACGTGGACCCCCGAGAACCGGCCCGCGGACTGGAAGGAGCAGATGAACCGCTGGGACCGCTTCCACTACGTCCGCGTCGCCGTCATCATCGGCGCCTTCGCCCTGCTGGTAGCCGCCCTCGTCTGACACCGACGGCGCCTCGACCGTCAGCAAGCTCCACGAAGCTCACGCAAGCCGTCGAAGACTCGTAGGGAGAAGAACAGTGTCGCTGAAGAAGATCAACACCGTCCTGGCCGCCGCCTTCATCCTCTTCATCCTCTGGTTCGGGTCGGAGTTCATCCTGACCCCGGAGACGACGGCGCCGGGCTTCGGCCTGCCGAGCTGGCCCGCCGGCGACGGCGGCGGCTTCCTGATCGTCAAGGGAATCCGCGACGTCGTGCTGGCCCTGGTCCTGGGCGTCCTGCTGGTGACGGGCCAGCGCCGGGCGCTGGGCTGGGTGCTGCTGGTGGAAGCCCTCGCGGCGTACGGCGACATGGCCACCGTACTGGCCCACCACGGCTCCGTGGCCACTGCGCTCGGCGTCCACGCCCTGACCGCGACCCTGATGGTGGTCACCGGCCTGCTGTTCCTGCGCGAGACGCGCACGGCCGCGACCACTCCGGCAACGCCCGCAGCTCAGCCCGCCTGACGCCACGGGGCGCGTGCGGCGTTCACCTGGCGGCGCCCGCCGGGAGGACGCCGGCACGCGCTTGTCGACCGCTGCCCTCGTGGCCGCTCGACGGGCACGGCGCCCCCGGCTCTTGTGCAGGACGCAGAAGAGGAGTCAACTCCTCCACCTGCATGGAGAGTTGCTCGGTCTGCGATCTAGGTACAGGTACTCATGTACGCCCCGACGGCATGCCGCACACTCCACCCCATGCGCACCTTCACCCTGCCCCGATCCGCAGCCGCCCTGGCCATGGCCTGCCTCGCTCTCACCGCCTGTGGTGCCCCCGGATCCGCTGACAGCGCCCCGGCCGGAAGCGCCGTATCGGCCGGCCCCACCGACGATGACGCCGAGTTGAGGTTCATGGAACTGAACTCGCGCATCGCCCAGCAGTGCGCTCCCGACGCCCCCAGCACCGCCACCCCGGGCAGCAGCGATGTACCCCGCCCAGAAGGCGTCCCGGGGCGCGGTACCCCGAGTCCCCGGTACCCGGCGGGTGCCACCCCGCCCGGCACACCCGATGCCGAAGGCGACATCCCCGTCGACACAGGCGACAAGGCCCGGCCCACCCCCGACTCCACCCAGGCCATACGAGTGCAGGAGGTGCCCTTGAGCCCCCTGGAGACCTGCACCGGCCAGGCCCACGCCAAGCGGATCACCGACGCGTTCAAAGATGCCGGCCCGCACGAGTACGCCCAACTCGGCGACAAGCTCACGACGTTGGGGTACCCGGCCGCACGCATCCACCGCATGCCCGACCGGTCCGGCAGCCTCCGCGCTCGCCTCGATCTGCGCTCCTTGGGCAGCCAACTCGCCCTGGACATCACCGCCACCCAGGCCATGGCCGTGGTCGAAGCGTTCGGCGCACCCGAGAGTGAGGACATCGACCTGACTCAGGTCCAGCGCAAGCCTGCGCTGGACACCCCCACCGGCTGACCGCATCCCACGAGAACGAAGACAGGGCCGGGTGACGGAAACCTGTCCACGCCTCGGCCGGCTACCCCTGACCGGTCTCCTGGTCGGCGTCTTCGTTGGCGCGTTCGATCTCGGCCATGTGGTCCTCCGCCCAGGTCCGCAGCCCCGCAAGCACGGCTTCCAGGGACAGCCCGAGTTCGGTGAGCCGGTAGAAGACGCGCGGTGGAACGGTCGGTTCGACCCGGCGCGACACCAGCCCGTCGCTTGTCAGGCTGCGCAGCGTCACGGACAGCATCTTCTGCGAGACGCCGGGCATCCGGCGTCTCAGCTCAGCGAAGCGCACCTCGTCCGGCGCGGCATCGGCGAGCGTCCTGACCGCCATGGACGTCCACTTCGTACCGATGCGGTCCAGCAACTGCCGTGTCGGGCAATGGGGATCGAACAGATCGCCCCGTACCCCGCGGCCGGCCGCCCCGGCTCCTCGGGTGGTCACCTGTGGCTCACCACCTTTCCTGAAAGTGCCGTCTGGGAAGCAGTGACACAGTTACCTATCGTTAGGCGGTCACCTATGGTAACCAGCCGGAGGAGCGGCCATGCCCGTCACCACCGCCCACCACCTGCGCCGCATCACGACGAACGGCGTACAACTCAACGTCGCCGTCGCCGGTAACGGACCCGCGGTTCTCCTGTTGCACGGTTTCCCGCACACCTGGCAGCTCTGGAGCGGCATCATGAGCCGGCTGGCCGGGCAGTACCGGGTCATCGCCCCCGACCTGCGAGGCTTCGGCGCCAGTTCGCATGCCACCGAGGGGTACGACGCCGGCACCCTCGCCGCCGACGTCGAAGGGCTGCTCGACGCACTCGGCGAGCCCTCGGCCGCAGTGGCCGGCATCGACGCGGGTGCCGCACCCGCCGTCCTGCTCGCGCTGCGCCGACCCGGCCGCGTCCGGCGCCTGATCGTGATGGAGGCACTGCTCGGCCGCCTGCCCGGAGCAGAGCACGTCGTCGCGGGCGGTACTCCGTGGTGGTTCGGTTTCCACGCCGTCCCCGGCCTCGCCGAGACCGTGCTCGCCGGCAACGAGGCCGCGTACATCGACTGGTTCCTCGACTCCGGCACACTCGGGCGAGGAGTGCCCGGCGACGCCCGTGCGGCCTTCGTCCATGCCTACACCGGCAGTGAGGCACTGCGCTGCGCGTTCTCCTACTACCGCGCCCTGCCCACCAGCGCGCAGCAGATCCAGGACGCCGTAGCCACCGCTCGGCTCACGATGCCCACGATGGCCATAGGCTCCCACCCCGTCGGCACCGGACTCGAGCGCCAACTCCGGCCCTTCGCAGATGACTTGACCGGACATCACCTCGAGGACTGCGGGCACATCATCCCCCTCGACCGCCCCGACGCGCTGCTCGCGCTCCTTGCTCCCTTCCTCGCCGCCGATCTGCCGAAGTGACTGAGGCGCGGGCCGGGGGTGCAGAGGGACGTGGGCGGGCCGGCCCGAAGTGCCTGCTCCACGCGCCCTCACCTCGGTGCGGGAACCGGGCCACGGATCGATTCCGGCGCCGCCGACTTGCCCATGGCCTGCGCCTGCACCGGCGAGGGAACCGTGAACGGCTACTTCCCGCTCCCGCTCCCGGGCCCACCCTCTCGCGGCGGCGCCGGTGCCGTGCTGTCGCGCACCACCAGCCGGGTCGGCACGAGCGTGGTGCCGCGGTCCGCCCCCTCGCCGCGCACCTTGCGCAGAGCGGCCTCGACGCAGAGCCGTCCCACCTCCGCGAAGTCCTGGTGGACGGTCGTCAGCGGCGGCAGGAAGTGCGCGGCCTCGGGGATGTCGTCGAAACCGACGACGCTCACGTCGTCCGGGACACGGCGGCCGTGTTCGTGCAGGGCGCGCTGCAGGCCGAGGGCCATCTGGTCGTTGGCCACGAAGACCGCCGTGCAGTCGTCCCGCTGTGCGAGTTCGAGTCCCGCGCGGTAGCCGGACTCCGTCGACCAGTCGCCCTGGATCACCGGCGGCGGGACACGTCCGGCCTCGGTGAGGACCGCGCGCCAGGCGTCGGTGCGGCGCTGTGCGGCGAAGGAGCCCTCGGGACCCGCGAGGTGCCAGACGGTTTCGTGCCCGAGGCCGAGGAGGTGCCGCACCGCCGCGCGGGTGCCGCCGGCCTGGTCGGTGTCGACCACGGTGTAGCGGTCACCGGCGTCGGAGTCGACGACCACCACCTGCACGTACGGGGGCAGGGTGATCGTCGCAGCGTCCAGCAGGTGGACCTCCATGATGACGATCACCGCGTCGACGGCGAGTTCCTCCAGCCGGGAGAACGCCCCGCGCACCTCGTCCTGAGTGGGCACGGCGACCGGCAGCAGCGTGACCGCGTACCCTTCCCGCGCCGCGGAAGTGGCGATCGCCTCGAGCGTGCGCACATTGCCGGTGGTGGCGAGCGTGAACGTGATGACGCCGATGGTGCGGAACTCGCCCCGCTTGAGCGCGCGCGCCGCGCTGTTGGGGCGATATCCGAGTTCCTTCATCGCGTCGAGCACCGCGCGGCGGGTCTCCTCGTTGACACCGGCATAGCCGTTGGACACCCGGGAGACCGTCTGGGAGGAGACGCCCGCGAGACGGGCGACATCCGCCATGGAGGCGGTCCGCTGGCCGCGGCGCGCGCGCCTGCGGCCCCCGGTCGCAGCGGTGCCGTCGGCGCCCGTGGCCTCGGCCGTGCCGTCCGCGCCTCCCGCCGCGGCGGCCCTGGCCGCGCCCCCCACCGCAGCCGCCCCGTCCGCGCCGCCGGAGGCTCCCGCGGCCTCGGAGCCGTCCGAGTTCTCCGACCGTGCCGACCGTGCCGACCGTGCCGAGCGCGCCGAACCTGTCGTAGCCATGTCCACTGGTCGTCAGCCGCCTTCCCGTCGTGGTTCGAGTGACGGTTCACCGTGGCGGACCACTCGACCGCCACTGACGCCGCAGTCTCGCAGGCATCAGGGGTGTTTACGTAAACATAACATTCCAGCCGTCTCACGGGGCAAGCCTGGCGTGAGACCCCTCGTGCGTACATCCCACCGCAGCCCAGGAGTTGGCGGCGTCGGCGGCCACCTGATTCGGCGGCGGGGGAGGGGCGCCCCGCTTCTGCTCGCGACGGGACTATTGACCGCCATCACCCGGCACGGTAGACATTCCGCCGTCGCATGTTTACGTAAACATAACAGCGCGGGGTCACCCCGCGACGCGATGTCCACGTAGTCCACGCGGGCCCGCGCCCCGGACCCGGGCCGATTCACCACCGTTTGTTCCACATTCCGAAAGCGCGAGGAACGACATGACAACGCTGCAACCGCCGGCGGCTGCCGCGCCGCGGCCGGCGCCACCCCCGGCCGGCCGGGACCGCCGCTCCTGGGCGGGCTGGGGCTTCATCGCCCCGTTCGTGGTCGTCTTCGCCCTCGTGTTCCTCGCGCCGATCGCCTACTCGCTCTACCTCAGCCTCTTCCGCGACCAGCTCATCGGCGGCACCACGTTCGTCGGCCTCGACAACTACACCGCGGCGCTGCAGGACAAGAACTTCTGGGCCGCGCTCGGCCGGGTCTCCCTCTTCCTGTGCGTCCAGGTCCCGGTCATGCTAGGCATCGCCCTGCTCGTAGCGCTCGCCCTCGACAGCGGACGCCTCTACGGCAAGAACTTCTTCCGGGTCTCGATCTTCCTGCCCTACGCGGTACCGGCCGTGGTCGCCACGCTCATGTGGGGCTTCATGTACGGCACCCGCTTCGGCCTCGTCGGCGACATCGACGACGCCTTCGGCCTGACCCTGCCCGATCCGCTCTCCCCGGACCTGGTCCTCGCCTCCATCGGCAACATCGTGACCTGGGAGTTCGTCGGCTACAACATGCTGATCTTCTACTCGGCGCTGCGGGTCGTCCCGCACTCCCTCTACGAGGCGGCCGAGATCGACGGGGCCGGGCAGATACGTGTCATCACCGCCATCAAGCTGCCCGCGATCCGCGGAGCCCTCGTGATCGCGACGATCTTCTCCATCATCGGCAGCTTCCAGCTCTTCAACGAGCCGAGCGTGCTGCAGAAGCTCGCCCCCAACGCGATCACCACGGACTACACCCCGAACTTCTACACGTACTCGCTGTCGTTCTCGGGCCAGCAGCAGAACTACTCCGCGACGGTCGCCATCGTCATGGGCGTGATCACCATGGTCATCGCCTACGTCGTGCAGCTGCGCGGCATGCGCAAGGGAGCGTGAGACAGCGATGACCGTCACGACCACCGCCGCCTCGTCCGGCTCCGCGACCCGGCGGCCGCGCCCGGCCGCAGCCGTACCCCGCCTCCGCCCGGCCGGGCGCCGCCAGGCCGCCGGGCGGCCCCGGCGCAGCGTCCTGCTGACCGTGCTCACCGCCCTGGTGCTGCTGTACAGCCTGGTCCCGCTGCTCTGGCTGGTCATCAGCGCGACCAAGACCCAGGAGGGGCTGTCCCGTTCGTCCGGCCTGTGGTTCGACGGCGACTTCGCCCTGTGGGACAACATCACGCAGACGTTCACCTACGACGACGGCGTCTTCACCCGCTGGCTGCTCAACACCGTGCTCTACGTCGTGGTGGGCGCGGGAGGCGCCACCTTCCTCGCGGTGCTCGGCGGGTACGCGCTCGCCAAGTTCGCCTTCCCCGGACGCCGCGCCGTCTTCGCCGTCGTCATCGGCGCCGTCGCTGTGCCGGGGACCGCGCTGGCGGTGCCGACCTTCCTGATGTTCAGCACCATGGGACTCACCGACACCCCGTGGGCGGTGATCATCCCCTCGCTGATCTCGCCGTTCGGCCTGTACCTGATGTGGGTGTTCGCCGGTGAGGCCATCCCGACGGAGCTGCTGGAGGCGGCCCGCATGGACGGCGCGAGCGAGATTCGCATCTTCTTCCAGGTGGCCCTGCCGCTGCTGGCACCGGGCATCGTCACGGTCTCGCTGTTCACCATGGTCGCCACCTGGAACAACTACTTCCTTCCGCTGATCATGATCAAGGATCCGGACTGGTACCCGCTGACCCTCGGCCTCAACAGCTGGAACGCGCAGGCCGCCACCGCCGGCGGACAACCCGTGTTCCACCTCGTCATCACCGGCTCACTGATCACCATCGTCCCGCTGATCGCCGCGTTCCTGATGCTGCAGAAGTACTGGCAGTCGGGGCTCGCCGCGGGCAGCGTCAAGGAATGAGCCGGGCCCGCCCCGGCGGCCCGCCCCGCCGCTCCCGGCAGCGAGCCGACACCCGGCGCGCCCCCCGCTCCTCACGGCAGACCCCCTTCTCCAACCCTCACCCGTCGGTGTTCCGGCAAGAAGTGGACGTACCTCCATGCACAAGCACTCCCGCCGCCTGCTGCGCGGCATCGGCCTCCTGTGCGCCCTCGCTCTCGGCGCCACCGCGTGCGGTGGCTCCGGCGACGGCGGTTCGGACGCGAAGAAGTCCGTCTCCGAGGCCGATGTCCAGGCCGCGCTGAAGAAGGGCGGCACGCTCACGGTCTGGGCGTGGGAGCCCACCCTCAAGCAGGTCGCCGCCGGCTTCGAGAAGGAGCACCCCGGCGTCAAGGTCCACCTGGTCAACGCGGGCACCGGCAACGACCAGTACAAGGCCTTGCAGAACGCCATGTCCGCCAAGAAGGGCGTCCCCGACGTCGCCCAGGTCGAGTACTACGCCATGGGCCAGTACGCACTCACCGAACAGCTCACCGACCTCAAGGGCTTCGGCGCCGACAAGCTCGCCGCCTCCTTCTCCCCGGGCCCCTGGAACGGGGTGAAGGCCGGCGGCCAGGGCATCTACGGCCTGCCGATGGACTCCGGCCCGATGGCGCTGTTCTACAACAAGAAGGTCTTCGACAAGTACCGCATCAAGGTGCCCACGACCTGGGACGAGTACGTGGCGGCGGCGCGCGCCCTGCACAAGGCGGACCCCAAGGCGTACATCACCAACGACACCGGCGACGCGGGCTTCACCACCAGCATGCTGTGGCAGGCGGGTTCGCGTCCCTACAAGGTCGACGGCACCAAGGTGAGGATCGACTTCGCGGACGCGGGAGCCGAGAAGTACACCGGCACCTGGCAGCAGCTCCTCGACGACAAACTCCTCGCGCCCGTCACCAGCTGGTCCGACGAGTGGTACAAGGGCCTCGGCGACGGCACCATCGCGACCCTGGCCATCGGCGCCTGGATGCCCGCCAACCTCGCCTCCGGAGTCAAGAACGCCGCCGGTGACTGGCGCGTCGCCCCCCTGCCGCAGTGGACCGCGGGCGCCCACGCCAGTGCGGAGAACGGCGGCAGCGCCCTCACCCTGCCCGAGCTCGGCAAGAACGAGGCGCTCGCCTACGCGTTCGTCGAGTACGCCGACGCCGGCAAGGGCGTCGACACCCGCGTGAAGGGCGGAGCCTTCCCGGCGACCGTCGCACAGCTCAACTCCCCGGCCTTCCAGAACACCGCCTTCCCGTACTTCGGCGGGCAGCAGGCCAACAAGATCTTCGCCGAGTCCGCCGCGAACGTCGCCGACGACTGGTCGTACCTGCCGTACCAGGTGTACGCCAACTCGATCTTCAACGACACCGTCGGCAAGGCCTACGTGTCGCACACCAAGCTGGCCGACGGCCTGAAGACCTGGCAGGACGCCTCCGTCAAGTACGGCAGCGAGCAGGGCTTCACCGTCGAGAAGTGACCGCCGGCGCGGCGTGCCCGGCCTCCCGGGCCGCCCGCGGCCCCCTCCCGGAAGGACCACCATGATCTCCACCCTCCTGTCCCGGACACGCGGGACGGACGGTGACCGCACCCCCCGCCTCCTCTACGGCGCCGACTACAACCCCGAACAGTGGCCCCGCTCCGTCTGGCGGGACGACGTACGCCTCATGCGCGAGGCCGGCGTCAACCTCGTGTCCGTGGGGATCTTCTCCTGGGCCCGCCTCCAACCGGCGGCGGACACCTGGGACTTCGGCTGGCTCGACGAGGTGATGGACCTCCTGCACGAGGGCGGCATCGGCGTCGACCTGGCCACGGCCACCGCCTCTCCGCCGCCCTGGCTCACCACCGCGCACCCCGAAGTCCTCCCGGTGACGGCCACCGGCGAGACCCTGTGGCCGGGAGCGCGCCAGCACTGGCGCCCCACGTCACCCGTCTTCCGCCGCCACGCACTGCGCCTGGTGCGGGAGCTCGCCACCCGGTACGCCGGCCACCCGGCGCTGGCCGCCTGGCACGTCAACAACGAGCTGGGCTGCCACAACGTCCACGACTACTCCGACGACGCCGCCCGTGCCTTCCGCGACTGGCTGCGCGCCCGCTACGGCACCCTGGACGCCCTCAACCACGCCTGGGCCACCGCCTTCTGGTCGCAGCGCTACACCGACTGGGAGCAGATCCTCCCGCCGCGCCTGGCCGCCTCCCACCCCAACCCCACCCAGCAGCTCGACTTCAAGCGCTTCTCCTCCGACGCGCTCAAGGACCATCTGCGCGCCGAACGGGAGATCCTGCGGGAGATCACCCCCGAGGTCCCCGTCACCACCAACTTCATGGTGATGGGCGGCACCAGGGGCATGAACTACCCGGACTGGGCCGCCGAGATCGACTTCGTCTCCAACGACCACTACGTCCACCCGGGACCCCAGGACCGCGACGAGCTGTCCTTCTCCGCCAACCTCACCAGCGGCATCAGCGGCGGCCGGCCGTGGTTCCTGATGGAGCACTCCACCAGCGCCGTCAACTGGCAGCCCGTCAACCTGGCCAAGCAGCCCGGCGAACTGGCCCGCGACTCGCTGCTGCACGTCGCGCACGGGGCCGACGCGGTGTGCTTCTTCCAGTGGCGCCAGTCCGCGGCCGGCGCCGAGAAGTACCACTCCGCGATGGTGCCGCACGCCGGCGAGGACAGCGACCTGTTCCGCGCCGTCCGCGAACTCGGCGCCACCCTCAAGGCGCTCGCCCCGGTCGCCGGCAGCGAGCGCGAACCCGCCCCCGTCGGCATCCTCTACGACTGGGAGTCGTGGTGGGCGAGCGAGCAGGACTCCCACCCCACCTCCCTGCTCGACTACCGGCAGGAGGCACTCGACTGGTACTCCGCCCTCCTCGCCCTCGGTATCCGCGCCGACCTCGTCACCCCGCGCGGCGACCTGCACCGCCACCAGGTGCTGATCGCCCCGGTGCTGCACGTGGTCCCGGCCGACCTCGCCAAGGCCCTCACCCGCTACACCGAGCAGGGAGGCCACCTCGTCACCACCTACTTCTCGGGCATCGTCGACGAGAACGACCACGTGTGGCTCGGCGGCTACCCCGGCGCGCTGCGCGACCTGCTCGGCATCCGCATCGAGGAGTTCGGTCCCCTCCTCGCCGGTCAGAGCGTCGCCCTCGACGGTCCCGCGACCGGCACGCTGTGGACCGACCGGATCACCGTCACCGCCCCCGGCACCGAGGTCCTGGCCCACTACCGCTCCGGCGCGTACGCGGGACGCCCCGCCGTCACCCGGCGCCCGACGGGCAGCGGCTCGGCCGCCTACGTCTCCACCCGGCTCGGTGCCGACGGCCTCACCGCGCTCCTTCCGCGCCTGCTGGACCCGGCCGGCGTGCACAGCGACCTGCCTCCCGCGGCACGCGGACGCGTCGAGACGACCGTGCGCCGCGGCCCCGACGCCCGCTACCGCTTCCTCGTCAACCGCACCGACACCTCCGTCACCGTGCCCGGCCTCGCCGGTGACGCCCTGCTCGGCACCCTGGCCGACGACGGCACCCTCACGCTCGCCCCCCGGGCCGTCGCCGTACTGCGCCAGCCGCTCGCCTGAACCCCTCCGCGCCCAGCCCCGTGAGGACGGCAGCACACGCCTTCCTCAAGGGCCGTTCCCTCCTGCGCCGGTACGGGCGGGAGGGCCACGTCAGCGCGACCGCCCTTCAGTTGGGAGCACACCGATGGCACTTCGCACCAGCAGCAGACGGCTGCTCACCGCCGCCGGACTCACCGCCCTGGCCACCGGGGCCGCCCTGGTTCCGGCCCCGGGCCCCGCACAGGCCGCGGACATCCCCTCCGTCACCGTCCGGCTCGACCCCTCCTACCAGCAGCAGCCCTTCGAGGGCTGGGGCACCAGCCTCGCCTGGTTCGCGAACGTCACCGGCGGCTACCCGCCGGAGATACGGGACAGGCTCGCCACCCTCCTCTTCGGCGACGACGGCCTCGGCCTGAACATCGCCCGCTACAACATCGGCGGCGGCAACGCCCCCGACGTCAAGGACTACCTGCGGCCCGGAGGCGCCGTCCAGGGCTGGTGGAAGGCCCCCGACGGCACCACCCGCGCGGACACCGGCTGGTGGAGCGCCGACGACCCGGCCGACTGGAACGCCGACGCCGACGCCACACAGCGCTGGTGGGTCGACCGCATCAAGAACGACATCACCCACTGGGAGACCTTCAGCAACTCCCCGCCCTGGTTCATGACGGAATCCGGTTATGTCTCCGGCGGCTTCGACGCCACCGCCGACCAGCTCAAGAACGAGTCGGTCGACGACTACGCCGCCTACCTGGCCGGCGCCACCGAGCGGCTGGAGAAGGCGCACGGCATCAAGGTGAAGACCGTCGACCCGTTCAACGAGCCCAACACCCCCTACTGGGGCACCCGCCTCGGAACGGACGGCCGACCCGTCGGGGGCCGCCAGGAGGGCGCCCACATGAGCCCCGCCATGCAGCGCAAGGTGCTGCAGGCGCTGGCACCGGCGCTGCGCTCGGCGAAGACCCACGCGCGGATCTCCGCGATGGACGAGACCAACCCCTCGACCTTCGCGCAGAACTGGAGCGCCTACACCGCCCAGGACCGCGCCCTCGTCGGCCGGATGAACGTCCACACCTACGGCACCGGGCAGCGCACCACCGTCCGCGACCTCGCCAAGGCGGCGGACAAGACCCTGTGGATGAGCGAGGTCGAGGGCGACTGGGGCGACGGGCAGAGCTTCACGGACATGCGCCCCGGACTCGGTCTCGCCCAGCACATCGTCGACGACCTGCGCGAACTGGAGCCACGCGCCTGGGTGTTCTGGCAGCCCGTCGAGGACTACGACAACATGAAGCCCGGCGGCGAGTCCGCCAAGGGCGGCAACTGGGGCGAGATCCAGATCCCGTTCAGCTGCACCTCCGCGGACACCCTCGCCACCTGCCCGATCCGCACCAACACCAAGTTCGACACGGCACGCAACTTCACCCACTTCATCCAACCCGGTGACCGGCTGATCAAGGTGGACGACACCTCCAGCGCGGCCGCCGTCACCAAGGACGGCAGGGGCGCCTCGCTGGTGCACGTCAACAGCACCACCGGCGCGCGCAGCGTCACCCTCGACCTGACGAAGTTCCGCAGCATCAGCCGCGGTGCCACCGTCACCCCCGTCGTCACCAGCGCCGACGGCGGACTCGCCGTACGGGAGGCCGTGAAGGTCGAGGACGGCCGGGCCACCGTCACCGTGCCCGCCCAGTCCGTGACGTCCTTCGTCGTCCAGGGCGTCTCCGGCGTCGCGCAGGACGCCCCGCTGCTGCGCAAGGGCCACACCTACACCCTGACCGGCGTGCAGAGCGGCAAGGCGGTCACCGTGGCGGGCAACGGCACCGGCCTCGTCATCGGCACGCCCAGCGGCTCCACCGCCCAGCGGTGGCGGCTGAGCCAGGTGCACCCCGGCAGCGCGAGCGACACCCGGTACGTCCTCACCAGCGCCGTGGACGGCAAGCGCCTCGCGGTCCGCGACGACGTCCCGGTCGCCGAACCCGACACCGGCCGGCGCGACGCTGCGGCCGAATGGATCGCCTCCACCACCGGCGACGGCTCCTGGACGCTGGTCAACGCCGCCGGCGGACGGCTGCTGGAAGTCGGGGGACAGGCGACCGGCGAGGGCGCCGCGGTCACCACCTGGCCGCCCAACTCCGGCTCCAACCAGCGGTGGCGGATCGCGGACGTGACAGCCGCCGGCAGCTAGCACGTCTGCCACGACAGGCCCGGCCGTCCGTGCGCCGCGCGGCGGCCGGGCCCGCCCCGCCCCGCGATGTGCGGGGAGGGCGCCTCGACACCGACCGAAAGGCATCGACATGCGCCTGCCCAAGCTCCGACGCCGTACCACGGGCCGGTGGACGCCCCTGATGACGGCCGCCACCCTGGCCGCCACCGTCGGCGCGACCGTGACCGGCGCCCCCGCCGCCGCGGCCCCGCAGCACAACACCGCCGAGTTCCGGGGCGTCAACTGGGCCGACCCCCGGGACAACTTCGCCGACGACCCCGTCGTCCTCTCCGGCCTGTCGGCGTCGGACGACTACGCCCACACCTACGCCAAGGCCACCCGCGTGATCACGGCGTTCCGCGCCAACCTGGGGGCCGACACCGTACGGCTGCCGATCAACCCGTACACCGTCAACGGCCCCTACTGGAAGGCGTACCGAGGCGTCATCGACGCCGCCACCCGGCAGGGCTTCAAGGTCATCGTCTCCTACTGGGAGGGCACCGGCGCCCGCAAGGACGGGCTGATCGACGACACCCGGGCCTACCGCACCATGTGGGACACCGTCGTCCACGCCTACGGCGACAACGCGCGCGTCCACTTCGAGCCGATGAACGAACCCCACGGCTACACCGACACGCAATGGGCCGACATCGCCGCGAACTGGCTGGCGGCCTACCCCGACGTCCCCCGCGAGCGTGTCTTCGTCAGCGGAGCGGGCTACAACGACCACGTCACCACCGTGTGCGCCGACCCGCGGCTGCGCGGCACGCACCTGTCCCTGCACCACTACGGGTTCTGGAAGAGTTACGCCACCTACGACCAGTGGGTCGCCGACCTCAAGGAACGCATCGGCGACTGCGCCGGCCGGACCGTCGCCGACGAGTTCGGCGCCCCCATGACGACCGGCCTGGACTACGACAAGGCCACCCCTTCCGACAACTTCGTCACCTATGTGCAGGCCGTCACCGACACCTTCCGCGAGCTCGGCATGGGCTCCGTCTACTGGCCCGGCCTGCGCACCGGCGACACGTACACGCTGCAACAGCTCGTCGGGGACCCCGAGCGGCCCTGGCTCGCCACGACGAACCGCTCCGGGGCCGACCGGCTCGCCTGGGCCTGGGGCCGCGGCAAGCCCGTGACGCACTGAGCCGCCGGCCTCACCCCCCACGCAGGGAGCACCAGCAGCACCCGCCGCCGCCCCCGCGACGGGACCGCGCGCCACGACCCTCACCGGAAGGAACCGCCCATGCCCCCTCCCCACCGCCGCCTCACCTGGACCGCGCGAACGGTCCCGGGGACGCTGAGGTGCCTGCTGGCCGTTTGAGAAGGTCGTCCCCACCCTGACCGGCATCGAGCCCGTTACCCCCGGGACGGCCGCGGGGCCGGCGCGCTGGAGCTCCGCGTGACGGGCGGACCGGCTTCACCGGGTAGGGGAGGCCGGCCCGCCCGTCACGCGGTACGGCAGCGGCCGCCCGTCAGCGCAGGGCGCTCTTCTGCTGCCACTGGGCCCACGGCACGTTCCAGTCCCCGAAGCCGTTGCCCGGCTCGACCACGCCCTTGGTCTCCTCGCCGGTGATCTCGAACGGGTCGCCGGGCCGCAGCTGCCCGTAGAGCCAGGCCGCGTCGGCGTCACTCATGCCTATGCAGCCCGAACTGTGGTTGGTGTTGCCGAAGTACCGGGCGTTCCACGGGGCGGCGTGCGCGTACATGCCCGACCAGGTCAGCCGCATCGAATAGGCGACCATCTTGTCGTAGGCCTTCCCGAGGCCCACCGTCTCGGAGTTCATGTTGACCGTGCCCTCCTTGGCCATGAGCACCGCGGTCCCGCGCCAGGAGCGCTTGTCGCCACCGGGGGTTCCGCCGGAGACGGGGATGCGCCGCACGGCCTTGCCGTCGCGTTCGAGGGTGAGGTGATGGCTGTCGAGGTCGACCTTCACGACCTGGCGCGCGCCGACGGTGAAGGTGGTCGTGTAGTCGCGGACGAACCACCCGCCGGCACCGCCCGAGTCGGTGCCGTTCAGCTCGGCCTTCAGCGTGACCTTCGTTCCCGGCTTCCAGTAGCTCTTGGGGCGCCAGTCGACGCGGTCCCTGCCCGACCAGTCCCGCATCCAGCCCCAGGAGCCCTCGGTGCCGTCCGAGGTCGTGAGGGACAGCCGCTTCTCGACCGCGGCACGGTCGGTGACGGGGTGGTCGAAGACGAGGGACACCGGCTGGGCGACACCGACCGTGGTTCCGGTGCCCGGCCGCCAGTCGACCTTGTTGACCCGGGTCGCGGGCGCCGTGGTGAAGGAGGCCCGCGAGACGGCGGCGGTGCCACGCCCGCTGCGGGTCGCCACCGCGACCGTGTACGCCGTACCGGGAGCGGCACCCCGGTTGGAAACCCACGACGTGCCGTCGGCGGACGCCTTGCCGGCGAGCCGGTGCCCGGCGGCGTCGGTCACGGTCACGGAGGTGAGTGTGCCGCCCTTCGCGACGACCGTCACCGGCTTGCCGGGGGCGGTCCGTCCTCCCGTGGGGGTCACGGTGACGGTGACAGGACGATCGTCGACGCTCCTGGCCGCCGCGGTGTCCCCGGCGGTGGGAGACGCATGCGACGAGCAGGCGGTGAGCGGCGCCAGCAGGGCCGCCGCGACAGCGACCCGAACCTGGGTGGGAGAGAGCGAACGCGAGCGGTGCACAAGGACCTCCGGGACGAGCGGAACAACAGACGAGTCGGCGGATGTCGTGACTGTAGAGCGCGAAAAGCGCAGGTCAGCCGCTGCAGGGCGATGTGACGGCCACTGGTGAGGAACGGTCATGGTCCCGTCACATTCGCCGCTCGGAACGGTCATGCGCCGCTGTGAGCATCCTCGCCGTCCCCGCGATCGTTCCGGGGAGAAGGAGAGGCTCAGCCCGTGTCCCTGCTCGTGCCACCCGGCCGCGTCCCCCGAGGGCGCGACGCGGCCGTCACCTTGGCCCCTGTCACCGCGGAGGCCTATCGCGCCTTCCTCGCCTCCCCAGCCGGCACGGCGCTCGGCGCGGGATTCCTGCAATGCCCGTCCTGGGCCGGCGTGAAGGACGGCTGGAAGGCGCAACTCCTGGGCTGGGGACCGGACCCCGCGGCGGGTGAGCTCACCGGGGTGACCCTGGTCCTGCTGCGTCAGTTCCCCGGCACCCGCAAATTCTTCGCCTACCTGCCCGAAGGACCCGTCGCCGACTGGACGGACCCGGACATCGACGCCTGGCTCACTCCGCTGCTGGAACACCTGCGGCGCGCGGGTGTCTTCGCGGTGCGCATGGGTCCTGCGCCCGCCTACCGGCGCTGGGACGCCACGGCGCTCAAGTCGTGCGCCGGGCCCGGCCGCCGGCTCGGCGACGTGCTCGCCAGCGAGGTCGACGCCCTGGGCACCGCCGTGGCCGAGCGGCTGCGCGCCCGTGGCTGGCGCCGCTGCGGCGGCGAGGGGACGGGGGAGGACGGGGACGCCCAGCCGCGCCATGTCTTCCATGTGCCGCTCGCCGGACGCACCACCGACGACCTGTGGTCCGGCTTCAATCAGGAATGGCGGCGCAACGTACGGCGCGCGAGGAAGGAAGGCGTCGAGGTGGTGGTGGGCAGCGCGGTCGAACTTCCCGACTTCTACCGGCTGCTGTGCGTCACCGAGAAGCGCGACGGGTTCCGGCTGGGCCGCTCGCTCGCCTACTACCAGCGCCAGTACGCGGCCCTGAACGCCGAGGAACCGGGACGCATGAAGCTGTACCTCGCCCGTCACCACGGCGAGATCCTCGCCGCCCACACCATGATCCGCGTGGGCCGCCGCGTCTGGTACCAGACCGGTGCCTCCGCCGACCACCGACGCGAGGTACGCCCCTCCCACGCCCTGCAGTGGCGGATGCTGCGCGACGCCCACGCCCTCGGCGCTGACGTCTACGACATGCGCGGGGTACCCTCCACTCTCGATCCCGACGAACGCGCGTACGGACTGCTGAGGTGGAAGCTCGGCACCGGCGGACAGGTCGTCGAGACGTTGGGGGAATGGGAGAGACCTTTGGCCGGCACCGCCAACCAGACGCTTTACCGCGCCTTCCAGGCCTACTTGAGCCGCCGGTGAGGCCCGCGACACCGGTCGGAGCGGACAGCGCCGCCCGCGCGGCGAGCCCCGAGGGCGCCGCGCCCGGCCCGCACACGTCGTCCGTGCACCCCGGGCAGACGGCCTCGACGGCGCGCAGCAGCGCCGTCATGGCGTGTGGCTCCATCGTCTCCCGGGCCACCGGATTCGTCCGGTCCGCCGTGGTGGCCGCAGCGCTGGGCACCATCGGACCGACCGCCGACGGTTACGCCGTAGGCAACGCGCTGCCCACCATCGTCTACATGCTGCTCCTCGGCGGAGCGCTCAACGCCGTCTTCGTACCCGAACTGGTCAAGGCCGCCAAGGAGCACGAGGACCAGGGCGCCGCGTACACCGACCGCCTCGTCACGGTCTGCGTCCTGGCCCTGCTGACGATCACCGCGACCGCGGTGTGGGCGGCCCCCGCCATCGTCGGCGCCTACACCGACTACACCGGCGGGCAGGCGGCCATGACGATCGCCTTCGCCCGCTACTGCCTGCCCCAGATCTTCTTCCTCGGCGTGTTCACGCTGCTCGGACAAGTGCTCAACGCACGCGGCCGGTTCGGCGTGATGATGTGGGCGCCGGTGCTGAACAACCTCGTCGTCATCGCCGTCTTCGGCCTGTATCTCGCCCTCGCCACCGGCGGCGGGGACACCCTCGGCGCGAGCGGGACAGCCGTCCTCGGATGGG
Organism: Streptomyces sp. NPDC028635; assembly: GCF_040637635.1. NCBI lineage: Bacteria > Bacillati > Actinomycetota > Actinomycetes > Kitasatosporales > Streptomycetaceae > Streptomyces > Streptomyces sp. NPDC028635. The sequence goes on from NZ_JBEZWX010000021.1 coordinate 94,766, forward strand.
GCACGACCGCCGGAATCGCCGTCCAGGCCCTCGCGCTCGTCCCCGCGCTGCGCTCGGCCCGCTTCCGCTGGCGGCCCCGCTTCGACTGGCGTGGCAGCGGACTGACCCGGCCGCTACGGTCGGCCGGCTGGCTGGTGCTCCTCGTCCTGGCCAACCAGGCCGCCTACTGGGTCACCACCCGCCTCGCCACGACCGCCGGCCTCGACGGCGGCCCCGGATACAGCGCGTACACCAACGCCTATGCCCTGTGGGCCGTGCCGCACGGCATCATCACCGTGTCCCTGGTGACCGCCCTGATGCCCCGCATGAGCGCGGCCGCCGCCGACGGCGACCACGGCGCCGTACGGCACGACGTCTCCCGCGCCCTGCGCGCCTCCGCGTCCGCCGTCGTACCCGCCGCCTGCCTGCTGCTCGCCGTCGCCCAGCCGCTCATGGCCGTCGTCTTCGGCCACGGCAGAACCAGTGCCGGCGACACCGCCGCCATGGCCGTGATCCTGATGGCGCTGGCGCCCGGCCTCGTCGCCTTCTCCGGCCAGTACGTACTGTCCCGCACCTTCTACGCCCTCTCCGACACCCGCACCCCGTTCCTGCTCAACCTGGTGATCGTCGCCCTGAACGCGGGCCTGTCCACGGCGGCCGCCCAGCTCCTGCCGGCCCGCTGGACCGTGACGGGCATGGCCGCGGCGTACTCGCTCGCCCTGGCCGCCGGCTGGGCACTCACCGCCCTGGTACTGAGCCGGCGCCTCGGCGTGACCCGCCCGCTGCGCTCGTCCGCCGCCGCGGCCCACGCACGGCTGATCACCGCCGCACTGCCCGCCACCGCGCTCGGCCACATGGCGGCGGTGGGCGCCGCCCCGGCCGGGACCGTGGCCGCCACGGCCGCCGGAACCGCCGTCGTACTGCTCACCTTCGCCCTGCTCACCCGCCCGCTGCGGCTGACCGAACTGCACACCCTGATGTCCGCCGCACGCCGGCGCATGTCCCGCACCTGATCACCCCGAGGGAGAACCACCGATGCCCCGCGTACTCCTCATCGAGGACGACCCGTCCGTACGCGAAGGAGTCGAACTCGGCCTGCGCCGCCGTGGCCACGAGATCCGTACGGCCGCCACGGGCGAGGCCGGACTGGCCGCGCTGGCCGAGTTCCGTCCCGACCTGCTCCTGCTCGATCTGATGCTGCCCGGAATGAACGGCGTACAGGTCTGCCGGCGGGTCCGCGAGGACAGCCAGCTGCCCATCATCATGCTCACCGCCCGCGGGGACGACTTCGACATCGTCATCGGCCTGGAGGCCGGAGCCGACGACTACATCGTCAAACCCGCCCGCCCCGAGGTCATCGAGGCCCGGATCCGCGCCGTGCTGCGCCGCATCGACACCACCGGACCCGGCCGGCCGGTCATCGAGGTCCACGGCGACCTCGCGATCGACCGGACCGCGCTGACCGTGGCCAAGGGCGGCCGGCGTCTCCCGCTCGCCCCGTCCGAACTGAAACTCCTGCTGCACCTGTCCGCCGCACCCGAGCAGGTGTTCAGCAGACAGCAGCTGCTGGAACACGTGTGGGAGCACAGCTACCACGCCGACGCGCGACTGGTCGACGCGTGCGTCGCCCGCCTGCGCACCAAGATCGAGGACGAGGCGGGCAGCCCCCGCTACGTCCAGACCCTGCGGGGCTTCGGCTACCGCTTCGGACCCCTGTGAGCACCGGCCCGGCCCCACGACACCCGCGCCGTGGCCGGCCCGCGGACCGGTCGCGAACGGCCGACAGCATCACGCTCGCAGCCACCGCCGACGCCCGCGTGCGGACCAGGGCGTTCGGCCTGCGTACCCGCCTGGTGCTGGCCTTCCTGCTGGTCGCCGCGGTGAGCGCGGGCACCACCGCGGCCCTGACCTACCGCGAGGCCCGCAACGCGCTGCTGAAGACCGCCCAGGACACCGCCGTCTCCTCCTTCCGCGACGAGGTCCAGCAGACCGGCTGGACACTGCCCGTGCAGAAGGAGGGCCTGGAGGAACTCCTGCGCGAAATCGCCCGCAAGGGCAAACCACGCCCCTGGGTGGTGTTCGCCGAATACGGCACCCTGCGCGCCTCCTCCGGCGAGAACCCCGTCTCCACCGTCATCACCCCCGAACTGCGCCGCGCAGCGCGAGGCCACCCCCAGGGCAGCTTCCAGCGGGTCGTCAAGGACGGCGTCCCCTACCTGACCATCGCCATGCCCACCGTCTTCAAGACCGGTCCCAGAGGCGTGCTGCCCAGCGGCATCGTCCTCTACGCCGTCATGCGGATGAGCGACGAACAGACCAACGTGGACGCGCTCCTCACCGCGGCACGGGACGGGGCCCTGCCCGGACTGGCCGTCGCGCTCATCCCCGGCCTGATCGCCGCGCGCAGCGTGCTGCGCCCGGTGCGCGAACTGCGCAAGGCCGCCCAGGGCATGGGCAGCGGACGTCTCGACACCCGGATCCCGGTGCGCGGCAGCGACGAACTGGCGGACCTCGCCCGCACCTTCAACCAGTCCGCGGCCCAGCTCGAACGCTCCGTACACGAACTGCGCGAAGCCGAGGCGCGCGCCCGCCGGTTCGCCTCCGACGTCTCCCACGAACTGCGCACCCCCCTCGCCGGCATGCTGGCCGTCACCGAGGTCCTCGACGAGGACGCCGGCCGGCTCGATCCCGACACCGCCCGGGCGGTCCGGCTCGTCAGCGCCGAGACGGGCAAGCTCGCCGTACTCGTCGAGGACCTCATGGAGATCTCCCGCTTCGACGCACGCGCGGCCGAACTGCACGCCGACGACATCGACGTCGCCGAAGCCATCCGCAAGACGCTGCACAACCGGCACTGGACCGACGACCGGGTCCGCACCGAGCTGGCCGACGGCATCCGGGCCCGCCTCGACCCACGCCGCTTCGACGTCGTGATCGCCAACCTGGTCGGCAACGCCCTGCGCCACGGCCGCGCACCCGTCACGGTGCGTCTGCGTACCGAGGCACGCTCCTCGGGCCCCGCGGCACTGATCATCGAGGTCCTCGACAGCGGCCCCGGGATCCGCCCCGAGGTGCTTCCGCACATCTTCGACCGCTTCTACAAGGCCGACGCGGCCCGTACCCGCTCGGCGGGCAGTGGCCTGGGACTGGCCATCACCCTGGAGAACGTGCGCCTGCACGGCGGAACGATCCACGCCGGGAACCTTCCCGCGGGCGGCGCCGTCTTCACCGTCGACATACCGCAGCGCACGCAGGAGGCCGACGGATGATCCGTACGCGGAGGCGCCGCCGCGCGCCGGCCGCCGCCGTCGCCGCGGGCCTGGCGCTGCTCGCCGGCTGCGGCATCCGGCAGACCGAGGCCATCGGGGCGGGCAGCCCCGCGACCGTTCAGGCCTTCCTCGCGCCGGACACCCGCATGCTGATCTTCTTCACCTCCCCGGACGGAAGCCTGAGCCCCGTGATCCGCTCGACGGAGCCCCCGGCCCGGTTCGGTGACGAGTACCAACGGTCGGGCACGGGCCAGGGCAGCAACCAGCCGAAGCAACCCGTGACCACGGAGAAGGTGGTCGTCGCCCTCCTCGAGGGCCCCAGCGCACAGGACCGGGCCGTGGGCCTGCGCACCTCGCTTCCACCCGCCGGCCGAGGCAAGGCCGTCACGGTGAACGCCTCGCCCGACGGGGCGGTCACGGTCGGCCTTCCCCTCGCACTGGGCGGACTGAACCGGACGGCCCTGCGCCAGCTGATCTGCACGATCGCCTACACCAGGAACACCGACGGCGCGGTCACCGTGCACCTCAAGGGCCAGGACGGCGCCGCGCGGAGCGGCACCTGCGGCCTCGACCCCGCCACGGAGGCGACGCCGGAGGACAGCGCGGCCCCGACACGGACAGGGACGCCGATCACGGGCCGCCCTTCCCCTTCCTGATCTACCGGTTGGCGGCGAGCACCGCCGCGAGGCCCTCGCGCAGATCCTTGACGAAGTACTGGGGAACCTCCAGCGACGGGAAGTGACCTCCGGTCTCGGGTGCCCTCCAGCGGACGATCTGCCGGTACCGCTCCTGCGCCCAGGGGCGCGGGCATTTCTCGATGTCGCCGGGATACATGGTGATCGCCGAGGGGACGTCGACCCGGAGTTCGGGATCGAGGGAGTTGTGGCTCTCGTAGTAGATGCGGGCCGCCGACGCACCGCTCCGTGTCAGCCAGTACAGAGTGACGTCGTCGAGAACACGGTCTCGGGACATCGTCTCGAACGGGCTGTCCTCGGTGTCCGACCACTCGGCGAACTTGTCCAGGATCCAGGCGAGCAGCCCGACCGGTGAGTCGACGAGCGAGTAGCCGATGGTCTGCGGTCGGGTGGCCTGCTGCTTCGCGTACGCCGCGCGATGGTGCCAGAAGTCGTGGGTTTCCTCGGCCCACCTGCGCTCGACCGCCGTCAGCCCGTCCGTCGACGACGCGGGCGGCCCCTGCGCGAACGTGGTGTGGATGCCGAGAACGTGCTCCGGGAACCTGCCGCCGAGGACCGTGGTGACATTGCCTCCCCAGTCGCCGCCGTGCGCTGCGAACCGGCTGTAGCCGAGCCTGACCATCAGTTCCACCCACGCGGCCGCGATCTTCTCGGTTCCCCACCCGGTGGTGACCGGCTTGTCGCTGTAGCCGAAGCCCGGCAGCGACGGCACCACGACGTGGAACGCCGGCGCGTCCGCGTCTTCCGGGTCCGCCAGATCGTCCACCACATCGATGAACTCGGCGATGCTGCCCGGCCACCCGTGCGTCAGGACCAGGGGAGTGGCGTCCGCCCGCGGAGATCGGCGGTGCAGGAAGTGGATCCCCAGACCGTCGATGGTCGTTCGGAATTGGCCCATCCGATCAAGGCGTGCTTCGAACGCCCGCCAGTCGTACTCGGTGCGCCAGTAGTGCACGACATCGACGAGGAAGTCGAGCGGAACGCCCTGGCCCCACCGGCCAGGACCGGGCGCGGAGGGACGGACCGTCTCGGCCTCCGGTAGCCGCGCCGCGGCCAGTCGGGCGCGCAGGTCGTCGAGGTCGGCGTCGGGCGCGTGGGCTGCAAACGCTCGTACGTCGTCGGCTGGACGGGGCATGAGACCTCCTGGCCATCGCGGAACCGGCCGCGAACGACTGCGAACCGGCTAAGCCGGTTCTAGCAGGATGTCATGCCGGCAGGCAACCGGCTAAGCTGGTTCCATGGCTGCTGCGTTCCCCGACTTCCGCCTCGGTAGCGTGCTGGCGACCAGCTTCACGGGAACTCTGTCGGAGCGTCACGGCGACGCCGTCGAGCGCATCCCCACGCCGCAGCGGCTCGTCGACTGGCTGGCGGTGAACGGCCTCGCCGTGGACTCCTGCACCCCTGCTCAGCTCGACCTCGCCCGGGAACTGAGGGAGGCGATTCACGCCGCCGCGACAGCGGCCGCGGTCCAGGACGGTCTCCCCGCGCCCGCTGTCCAAGTCATCAACGACTGCAGCGCTCGGGGCCGGGCCGCGGCCATCCTGACACCCGAGGGCAAGCGGCAGTGGCGGCTCAGCTCGCCTTCCTGCGTGGAGGACGCTCTCGGTGTGATCGCCGCCGACGCGATCAGCATCATCGCGGGCGAGCGAGACGGAAAACTCGCCTTGTGCGCATCCCCGACCTGCCGAGCCGCCTTCTTCGACACCAGTCAAAGCCGCACCCGCAAGTGGTGTGACATGAACACCTGCGGGAACCGGCAGAAGAAGGCCCGCTTCCAAGCCAACAAGCGCAGAAGCACGCGAGCGGGAGCCGAAGGCGACGGCGGAGTTCCTTCGCCCCCGGAGACCTTGACCCGAGTCTCGGGCGACCCGGCGTGACGCACGGGCTGCCGGTGACCGACAACGGGCTGTTCCGGACGCGCGGGTCGGGTACCCGGTGTGGACGCGGAACGCGACTCCGCGACCGCCCCCGTGGTGCTTGAGGGGGGAGGAGCCCGACAAGCACTTCGTCCGGTTCTGCCCAGGAGGAACCGCGATGCCGACGACCCGTCGTCACCCCGCACGACCGTCCCGGCCCGGTGTTCTGCCCACCGGGGACGGCCAGTGCCGCGGGGGCACCTGCCATGCTTGACAGAGCTGCGGCAGCCCTGGTGCTGGTTCGGATGATGCAGGCCAGCCACACCGTCACACTCGACCAGCTCCCGGACCTGATCGCCGAGCACGCCGCCGAAGCCGGACTGTACGACACGGCCCTGTTCGTCGTGGACGTCCGTGAGACGGTGCTGCGCCGGCTTGCCCGCCGCGGGAGCGAGACAGCGAGCGGTGAGCAGATGTTCACCGTCCGGGGCAGCCTGCCGGGCCAGGCCTTCCAACGGGTGGACGTGCTGCCCGAGCCGGGGCCCGCCGGCGCGCCGGGAGGACTGCGGCGCTGGTGGGTGGCTGTCACCGACGGAGTGGAGCGGCTCGGGGTCCTGCGCGCCGACACCGACAGCGGCACCAACGAGGGCACGGCCCGGGACATCTTGCGTGATCTGGCGTCGATGACGGCTCTGCTCCTGCTCAGCAAGCGGTCCTTCAGTGACTCCTACGCACAGTCGGTGCGCACCGAGGCGATGAATGTCGCCGCTGAGATGCAGTGGAACCTCACCCCGCCCACCGCCTACGCCGGGCGGGACGTCACCGTGGCCGCCGTGATGGAACCGGCCTACCAGCTCGGCGGTGACGCCTTCGACTACGCCGTCAACGGCACCACCGTGCACCTGGGCATCTTCGACGCCATGGGGCACGACACGACTGCGGGCATCACCGCGAACGTGGCGGTGGCGGCCTGCCGCAACGCCCGCCGCCAGGGCGCGTCCCTGGCTCAGACCAGCGAGCAGGTGGAACGCGTGCTGCTGAGGCAGTTCAGCACAAGCCGCTACGTCACGGCGATCCTGGCCGAACTCGACACCGAGAGCGGCCGCTTGACCTGGGTCAACCGTGGCCATCACCTCCCGGTCCTCATCCGCGACAATCGCTGGACGACCGAACTGGGCTGCCCGCCCGCCGGGCCCATGGGCACCGACCTCGCGCTGCCGGTGGCCACGTGCAAGGAGCAGTTGCAGCCCGATGACCGTCTCCTGCTGTACACCGACGGGGTCGTCGAGGCCCGGGACGGCCGGGGCCGGGAGTTCGGGCGCGACCGGTTCGTCGATTTCATCCGCCGTGAGCACGCCGGCCGGCACGCACTCCATGAAACCTTGCGACGGCTGATGGCGGCCGTCATGGAGCATCACGACGGGCAACTCAACGACGACGCCACGGTCTTGATCGCCGAATGGCGCGGTGGCCGCCAGGAAGAACTGACCCCCTGAGCCGTGCCCTCGCGGGAAGGAGGCGTGCGTGAGCAGCGTCCCACCGACACCTCACGACGAGCACGGGGACCTACCTGTCACGGTGGGCGTCCAGCGTCTGGCCGGAGACCGGACCCTGGTGACCGTCACGGGTCACCTCGACCTGCACACCGCCCACTGTCTCAGCGAGGCCTTGGAACCCCTGCTGGACGCCGAGCATCTGGTGCTTGTCGACCTGTCCGCCGTCACCTTCCTCGACTCCACCGGCCTGACCAGCCTGATCAGCGCCTACCGCGCCACCCGGAACACGGATGCCCGCCTCGCACTGATCGCACCAAGTCCCCCTGTGCAGCAGATGCTGCGTCTCACCGGCGTGGATCGCGTGCTCAGTATCTACCCGTCACCGGATGCCGTCGGACACTGACCCCCCTCAGCTGCACGGGACACGGTAAGCAACCGCAGCGACCCGGCCTGACCCGACCCGGCGGCCACGGCCTGCCGGCTTCCAGCACGTCGTACCGGCCATCTTGCGGCTCCTGCCGCGGGTGGACGCCTTGCAGGTCCCGGCTCACCGGTGATGCGCTGGGCGTCGGCAACCTGGCCAGACGGCCTCAACGGTCCCCTTGCCGCTGAAATGGTTGAAGGGTCACCTTACGAATCAGGCCGTTCCGAACCCATGTGCGCTGGTGACGCCCCTCCCAGCATGAAAGCACTGGGCTGTCCCAAAGCGAGCGACTGCCCTTTGCGCCGCCCCTCCATGACTGCAAGCTTCATTTCTTGAACATGTAGGTCTCCACAACGGGCGTTCGCGTCTCACTATTCTTAAGGAGTTGACGATGCAACCTTGGACGAAACCGGCAGTTGCGGCGATGACAGGCTTCACGGCATTGATCCTCCCGCTCGCTCCGGCCGCACCTGCCGTCGCCGAGGACGAGCCGCCGGCGCCTGCCCCGGCCTGCGTGACGATGTATGAGAGTTGGCGGTACACGAGTGCCGCCAACAACTGCGCGGACGCCGTCAGCATCTCCGTCGCGTACCAAGACGGAGCGGCCGGCCCGTGCACCACCCTCCCCCCAGGCGCCGTCGCCACAGTCGGAGAGGGCTACCTGGGCCAGCACGGACACCCCGACCATCTGACGGCGTGCCAAGTGTCCGCCTCAGCGCCGTAACTCGTTGACCAGGACGGTCCCGACTGCCGCTCACCCAACCGATCAGGAGAAGTCCGCGGCGGTGATGCCGTCGGGGTGTCCGGGCGGCCACTCCACCAACTCGATCCGGTAGCCGTCCGGGTCGGTGAGCCACGACGTCTTCGGGCCGCGAGGTCCGCCGGGGTACTGGACGGGTCCCGGCTCCAGACCGGCGTCGGTCAGCCGGTCCAGGGTGGCGGTCAGTGTGTCCACCTGGATCGCGAGGTGGTCGAAACCGGTGCCCACGTCGACGCGTCCGGCGACGGGACGGTGGACCAGTTCGAGCGAGGCCGCCGCTTCGCCGGGGAAGCTGAGGATCATGAGGTGGCCCGCGTCACCGCCCTGGACCCTGCGCAGCTCGACGTAACCAGGGTCGTCGCTGCAGCGCCTGCCGCCCGGGGCGACCGCTCCAGCGGCGCACCGAGGCCCTGCGCGCTCGCACGGGACGGGGATGCGTGCTGTTCTGGAAGAAGCCACAGGAGCCCGACACCGATGCGTCGCAGCCGCAGTTCCGCCCTCGCACCCGCCCGGTCGCCCGCACCGACCCGAGCGGGCGGAGGTCTGCTTCCGACCAGGGAACTGGCGGCCGCGTGGTTCCTGGTCGTGCTGATCGCGGTGCCCGCCTGGGTGCTGACCATCGGGCAGGCCCGGCAGATGGGCGTCGAGCCCGGCACCATGGGGATGGCGCTACCGCTGTTCCTGCTGCTGTGGGTGACGATGATGGCGGCCATGATGCTGCCGTCCATGGCTCCCGTGGCCATCACCTGGGCGCGTGGCATCGGCCGGCAGTCCTCGGGCTGGGCGCGGACCGCGCGCACCACGGAGTTCATCGGCGGATACCTCCTCGTGTGGACCGCGTTCGGGCTGCTCGCGTACGCGGTGCTCGCCCTCACCGGCGGCCTGGTGGACGACCATCCGACCGCCGGACGCTGGATCGGAGCCGTGTCCTTCCTGCTCGCGGGCCTGTACCAGCTCGGCCCCCTCAAGCACGTCTGCCTGCGGCACTGCCGCGACCCCATGGGCCACCTGGTGCGCTACGCCGGGTTTCCGCAGCCGGCCCGCGACCTCCGGGTGGGTGTCCATCACGGCGCCTACTGCGCCGGCTGCTGTGCGGGACTGATGGTCGTCCTCGTCCCGCTCGGCGTGATGAACGTGGCGGCGATGGCCGGCCTGGCCGTGGTGATCTTCGTGGAGAAGCTGTGGTCCCGCGGTCCGCTGCTCGCCCGGGCCGTGGGTGTCGCCTTTGTCGTCCTGGCCGTGGTGACCCCGTTCCAGGACTGGCTGCTGCCGGGCCTGCGGGGCGCGATGCCGTCGATGGGCGGCATGTGACGCAGCGCGCCCCGGCGATGGACCGTCTGCCGATCGACCGGCTCCGCCGGCGTTGCGCCCTTGGGGCCGCGGGGCTCGGCCGATTCCACCGAGGGTCTATTCGGGTCCGCTCCAGTCGAAGGGGAAGTGCTTGCTCGACTTCCCCGAGCGCTCCCAGGAGAACCCGAATGCCTCGGCGCGGTCGGTGGTGGCTCGCCCCCAGGTGGCGACCTGGCCGGGCCCGACCTCGGCGCCCGGGGCGTTGTGGACCTGGACGCGTGCGCCGTCCGGAGTCGTCGGACCGGCCAAAGCCTCGACGGTGGCTGTGACGCGGCCAGGAATCTCGGCCCGCCAGGTGGCGAGGTCCTCGTCGATCTCCACGTGGATGGGAGCGAAATCCATACCCCGCATCTCGGGCTGGAGCATCCCGCCGAATTGCGCCGGCCATCCGCCGGCCTCGCCACCGAAGATGGCGCCGAGCGCACCGCGCTGCTGGTCGTCCGCGCGCTCGTCGAGGAAGACTGCGGCATACGCGTCGGTGTGCTCGCCGGCCCAGATGTTGCCGACGAAGGAGCCGAGCATCAGGACGTTGAGACCGTCGAGCCGCACGTCACCGAACGTGCCCTCGCGGATGTGCCACACCAGTACACCTTCGCATGTGCCGTAGGTCGGGGGCTGCGCAAAGGTGCAGGGGCACGGTATCGCGCAGTTGCACACGTCGAACCAGTCACCGGCAAGGCGCCAGCGCGTACCGGTGGTGACCTGCTCTGTCATCCCGCTCACCTCCCGCCGGGCTCGCAGGAGCCCACTCGGAGTGCGAGACCGCGTGTCACCCGAGCCCGCTCCCAGGATCGTGAGGCGGCCTCCCCTCCAGCTTGCACCTGTCGCACGGCCGGGCAAAGCCGGAGCAGCGGGGCTTCCGAAGCAGGATCGAAAGGCGCGGGCCGGGGAGTGAGTGCCGAACTTGGCCGGCGGTCCGGAAAACCCGCCACTTAAGGAGCCCGTCGAGGCGAGCGCACGCCGCGCATCCTGACACCGGCCCCGCTGATCAGTTGCCGGCCGCGGCCTTTCGGGGGCCGGCCTTATCGGGGCAGGGCGTTCTCGGGGCGGGCCCGTGGCGGCCTCAGGGCCGGGCGGCGGGAGCGGGCTGCCCGGTGAAGACGCGCTCCAGCAGGGCTCCCAAGGCGCCCTGCTCCTGTTCGTCCAGTCTGTCCAGACCGGCGAGCGTGCGATGCATGTTGCCGCGGATCACGTCGATGACCCGCTCGCCTTCCTCCGTGAGGACGACGTTCTTGACCCTCCGGTCGGAGGCGCTCGGCTCCCGGCGCACCAGGCCGCGCTTCTCCAGCCGGTCGACGATGCCGGTCATGTTGGAGGCGTCACAGGTCAGCGTGGTGGCCAGGGTGCTCATCGAGGCCGGCCCCCGGCGCAGCACGTTGAGCGTCTTGCCCTGGCTGGCCGTGAGGTTCTCGTCGGCGGCGGCCATGGTGAAGTCGCCGTAATAGGCGGCCAGTGACACCGAGAGCAGCTCCATGAGCCGGGCGGAGTCGACGCGGGGGAGTGCTGTCATGTGCGTCACCCTACGCCGCGAAACTTGACGATCTCAAATATTGCTGGCTACGGTCATCCGCAATTGCTTGAAGTCCTCAAGCTTCCATGTTCTCAAGTTTCATCGTCCTCCGACTTCGGCGTGCTCTGCGTTCGCCGGGGCCGAGGTCTCACCAAGGAAGAGATTCCGTGTCACAAGCACCGCGCACGGCGGGCCCGAGGCGCGCACCGGACAGCGTGCTGATCCTCACCCTGGGGCTCGCCGCGATGGTCGTCTCGATGATGCAGACGCTGGTCGTCCCGATCCTCGGCATCATCCAGAACGATCTGCAGGCCACCACGGCGAACGTCAGCTGGGTGACCACCGCCACGCTCCTGTCGGCCGCCGTCTTCACCCCGCTGCTCGGCCGCTTCGGCGACCAGCACGGCAAGAAGAGCACCCTCGTCGGGGTTCTGGTCGTGATGGTCGCCGGCTCGGTGCTCGCCGCCACGACCACCTCCCTGACCTGGCTCATCGTCGGTCGTGTCATGCAGGGCGCGGCGACCGCGATCTTCCCGCTCGCCCTCTCCGTCCTGCGCGAGGAGATCGAGCCCGCGAAGCTGCCCGGTGCCATGGCCCTGGTCAGTGGCACCCTCGCCTTCGGCAGCGGGCTCGCCCTGGTCGGCGCGGGACTCCTGACACGGGGCACCGACCCCGACTACCACCGCGTCTTCTGGCTCGCGGTGGCGCTCGCCGTCGTGGCGCTGGCAGGCGTGTGGTTCGCCGTGCCCGCTTCCCGGGCGGCGACCGGAGGGCGGACCGACTGGCTGGGCGCGGTCACCTTGGGAGCGCTGCTGGTACTGCTGCTCCTGCCCGTCTCACAGGGACACGAGTGGGGATGGACGTCCGGCCGTACCCTCGGCGCCTTCGTCGGGGCGGCCGTCATGGCAGCGGTGTGGGTGATGACCGAGAGCCGGGTCAAGGAACCCATGGTGGACATGAAGATGTTCACCCACCGGCCCGTGCTGTTCACCAACCTGGCGGGTCTGTTGCTGGGTTTCGCGATGTTCGCCCAGTTCATCGGCGTCTCCTACCTCGTCCAGGTGCCCGAGGCCATCGCAGGCTACGGCTTCGGCGCCTCCGTGCTCGGAGCGTCCGTCGTGTACCTGCTTCCGACCACTCTCGTCTCGCTCGTCGGCTCACAGTTCGGCGGTGTGCTGGTGCGCCGGCTCGGGGCGCGCGTCACCCTGACCGCCGGGGCCTGCTTCGGCGTGGCCGGCTTCACGTGGCTGACCCTGGCGCACGACACGTCCGCCTCGGTGATCGGCGCGGGCATGGTCATCGGACTCGCCATCAGCTTCGGTTACGCCGCCATGCCCGCCCTCATCGTGGCGAGCGTTCCCGCCCACCAGTCCGGCATCGCCAACGGCATCAACTCCATCTCCCGCTCGGTCGGCAGCGCCGTCGCCAGCGCGGTGATCACCACGCTGCTGGCGTCGAAGACCATCGCGCTGCCGCACGGCATGCCCGCACTGCCGCAGGAGAGCCAGTTCACGATCGGCTTCGCGCTCGCGGGCGTGGCCTTCGGCCTGGTGGTCGCCGTATCGCTCGTCGGCATCAAGGCGGCACACGCTCCTCGTACGCCCGTCCTGACAAAGGCCGCCGAAACCCGTTCCCGGGCCGTCGCCGACCAGCCGGCCCCCTGACCCCGCACCCTCCCGGAAAGGCAGCGCACGATGACCATGTCCGAAGACACCCACCCCGCTTCCCCCGCCCCGCGGGTCGACCACCGCGCGGCGGTCGCGGAGGAGACCGCACGGTTCGTCGCCACCCTCAGCGACGCCGACCTGACCACCGCTGTGCCGAGCTGCCCCGGCTGGACACTGGCCGACCTCGTCAAGCACACCGGCAGCGTGCAGCGCTGGTTCTCGGTCCTGCTGCGGTCGCGCGTCCAGGAGCCGCCGCGCACGCGCGAAGTGGACCTGCGGCTTCCGGAACGGGAGGACGGATACCCCGACTGGCTCGCCGAGAGCGCGACCGTGGCCGCCGAGGCCTTCGCCGCCACGGACCCGGACCTGCCGATGTGGGCGTGGGGCGTCGACCAGCACGCACGCTTCTGGGCCCGCCGCATGCTCTTCGAGACGCTGCTGCACCGGGCCGACGCCGAGCTCGCCCTCGGGCTCCGGCCCGCGATCGACCGCTCGCTCGCCGTCGACGGGATCGACGAGTTCCTCGTCAACCTGCCGTTCGCCACGCCCTTCGCCCCCAACGTGGCCGAACTGCGCGGCCCCGACAGGACCATCCGCTTCCGCACGACCGACGGCGACGACGCCTGGCTCGTACGCCTGCGCCCCGACGGCTTCGGCCTGGACGCCCCCGGCGCAGCCGCCGACACCGCCGACGCGACCGTCCGGGGAACCGCGGCCGACCTGCTCCTGCTCGTCTACGGCCGCCTGCCTCACCGTGCGCAGACCCTGACTCACGAGGGGGACGAGGACCTGCTGACCCACTGGTTCGCCCACTCCGCCTTCTGAACGGCAGGCGCGCCGACCTGGAACCCCGACGCCGCAGTCAGGACAGAAAAGGTTCAGTGGTCGTGGAGGGCGACTTCCCGTCCTTTGTCGTGCAGTTCGGCTGGTGCTTCGCGACCCACGCCGGTGCGGGCTTGCCCCTGCACGTCGGGCACGCCGAAGACCTACGGAGAGGGTGGTTGCTCGCCGCTGCCCTCCGGGGTGAAGGCGTCGCGGCGGGCGAGGGTCCCGGCAGAGGCACGCCCTCAAAGTCAGCGCGTTCCTACGGCAGTTCTGCGAGCCGTTGTGTGGCGCGGCCCCGGCCCAGGCCCTCGGTCGCGGCGCAGGCACGCAGCTCGCCGATTCGGCCATGCCCGGCCAGTAAGTCCGCGAACTTGTCGCGGCCGTTGAACGAGGTGGTGCTCGCTGCTCCGGCCGAGCAGGGCGACGGCCTCATCGACATGGCCCTGGTGCCGGCCAATCGCTGTTGCCGGATGTGCAGTTCCAGTTCAGCGGCGGATCGTCGATCAGCGTCGCTGTCGTGAGCACCTCCTACGCCACGCCACATCGCATGGAACCGGTGAGTGACGCCGCTTCGTCATCTGGCAGGGGCCCGGCCCGGCCCGCCCGGCCGCCGCGTAGGGTTTCTGCCGGACTGTCCGACTGATGTGAGCGAGGGATACCGCGTGGGGATGACCGAGACGGCCCCGGCGAGTGGGGCGGCCGCACCTGGTCAAGGAGAAGCCACCCGTCCGCCGCACCGCCGCGTGCTGGGATCCGTGGCGTGGGCCGTCCTCCTTCCGCTGGCTACGATGCTGAGTGCACTCATCGGTGTCTACCTGTGGGGCTGGCTGGGCGTCGTCCTCGTACTCGCCGCAGCCGCCACGGCCGCCATCGTGGCCGGCGGCGTGTGGAACCGAGCGGGCGCCGCGCTCCTCGCGACCGCCACAACCATGGCACTCGGACTCTTCGCGGGTCCCACCCTGCACGAGACGTACGTCAAGCAGTTCGGTGACAAGGTCGATGCCCTGGTGGTCGACACCGCCAAGCACGTGAACCGCAAGGGCACCGAGCTGTGGACCTGCCGAGTCGTCGACACCTCGGGCACGGTGCAGGACCTGGAGGACCTCCAGAACTGCGATGGCCAGTACCGGCGCAAGCAGCACGTCGTCTTGTTCACGGACCCGCTCGGCGGCCTCAAGCCCTGGATCGAAGCCACGGACGACCGCAGCCTCGACACCCTCAGCCTGTCCGCGACCGGCGGCCTGTTCGCCGTGACCACCGTGACGCTGTTCTACGCGGGCATGCGGCGCCGCTCGGATGCGGAGATGGGCGCCAAGAAGCGCCGGAAGTACGGACCTCCACAGCGGTCGGCGGCGTGAGCCGCCGAGCGCACCCCATCATGGCCCAGCAACTCACCACACCACTGAGGACGAACCAGTCATGATCACGCTCACCAAGGAAGACGGCCCAGCAGACCTCGACGGAGTCACCCACCTCTCCATCGGCGTGTCCTGGGACCCCACCGCCGGCAGCAGCGGCGGTGTGCTCGGCAAGCTGCGCCGCAAGCAGGGCACCGACCTGGATCTGATCGCCATCGCCATGCAGGGCGCGGACCCGGTACGCCTGGCGGGGCTCGACTCGCTCGATCCCATGGGCAACCGTTCGCTGGTGCACAGCGGCGACAACCAGACCGGGCACGGTGACGGTGACGACGAGGTGGTGACCGTCGAGTTCGCGGGGGTTCCGCCGCACATCACGTCGATCGTGTTCGTGGCAGCCGCGTTCAAGAAGGGCAGCTCCTTCCAGAAGGCGCGCAACATCAGCTTCAAGGTCTACGACGCGACCGGGGGGAGCTCGCAGCAGGTCGCCGACATCTGGCCCAGCCTGCTCACCCAGGACAACGGATGCGCCGTGGCCAAGGCGATACGGGTCGGCGGCAGCTGGAAGCTCGAGGTGATCAATGTGACGGGGAAGATCAAGCAGGGTGACGAGCACTCCCTGATGCGTTTCGCCGTCAGCAAGTAGCGCGCCGCTCGCAGCGTGCCCTGGCCGAGCCCGGAGGGCGACTACGTCGAGGACACGGATGTCCCTGAACGCCCCCTGTGCCCGCCGCCGCGGCCAAGGCCGTCGCCGACGCCCACCGTCCTGACCTGCGCCCCGGCCGTGCTCGGCCCGGGGCGCAGGCCATGCGCGCCACCCGCGCTGTGCGCATGAGCGGCACCGTCCCCGCCCCCTGGCGCACCCACCACCCCCGCAGCGGCCCGCCTCCGTGCGCCTCCTCGACCGGATCATGCGGCGACAACGGCCGCTGGTCGCCATCGCCATCACAGCTCGGTAAGAGCGCATGACGCGATCATGATCCTTCCTGCCCTGTGTCAGGCGTCCGCCGCGTACCGCCAGAACTCCCTGATCACCGGTGCCGGCACGGGGCCCATCGCTGCCACCTGAGTCAGCAGGATGGTGACCGCACCCGTGGCCGGGACGATGTGTGCCGCTGTGCCCGTGCCGCCGACCCAGCCGTAGCGACCGGGCGTATTCCAGGGGTTGATCCGGTCGATGTCGACCGAGCCGCCGAAACCCCAGCCCTGGCCCTCCAGGAACAGTCGGCCGATGTCGCGCTGCGTCGGATTCGTATGGTCGGTGGTCATCATGCGCACGGAGTCGGCAGACAGAACCCGGCGGCCGTCGGCAGTCACCCCGCCGGCCAGCAACATCCGGCAGAAGGCCAGCCAGTCGTCGGCGGTCGAGGCCAGCCCGCCGTTGCCGAGCGGTAGGGCGGGCAGGCTGCTCCACTCGCCGTCCGGGCCGTCGGCGAGGTCCAGGCTGCCGTCGTCGCCTGGCCGGTAGAAGCTGGTGAACCGGCCCCGCTTGGCGGCGGGCACCTCGAAACCGGTGTCCACCATGCCCAGCGGCCCGAAGATCCGCTCATCCAGGAACTCCGGCAGTGACTGTCCCGTGACGCGCGAAATCAGTACTCCCTGCAAGACGGAGCAGGTGTCGTACAGCCAGGCAGCGCCCGGTTGGTAGAGCAGCGGGATGCGGCCGAGCGCCGCCATCCACTCGTCGGCCGGCGGGAAGTTGCTCGGCACCCGGCCGTCCTTTTGCACCGTGAACAACTCCTGCACGCCCGGCAGGGTGAAGTCGGAGGGGAATCCGTACCCGGCCTGGGAGGCCAGCACGTCGAATACGGTGATGGGCCGGTCGGCGGGCACCACGTCGTCCACCGGGCTTGCCGGCGTCCGTACGACCATCGGTTTCCCCAGCTCCGGCAGCCACGTCCCGATCGGGTCGTCCAGTGCGATCCTGCCGTCCTCCACGAGGATCAGCACGGCGGCGGCGGTGACGGACTTGGTGATGGAGGCGACCCGGAAGATGGAGTCCCTCGCCATTGGGGCGCCGTCGCCGACGTCCTGCGCGCCGACGGCCGCCACCTCGACCTGGTCCCCCCGGGCCACGAGGCCAACCGCTCCCGGCAATGCACCGGCACTGACGTGGGCTTCGAGCAAATCGTGCAGGGTGGTCATGAGGCCGCCTTCCGGAAGGGTGCTGTCGAAGGACAGACTCCCGCACGGGCCGGGAATCATCGGCGTCGGCAGGTCCGGTGGCCTGAGCCCAGTCACGGACCGTCTCACGAAGACCAGATCATGATCGAGTCAAGAGCGCCGCAGCGTGTGGTTGCCGTCGCAGGAGCCCGGCTCGCTTGACATCTCGCGTCATTCAGGCAGCCAGTGCAATTCGTGCGCCAGGGCCTTGGCGACGGCACGGATGCGGCGGTGCAGTGGCGACTGCTCTCGCGGGAGGACCAGATGGATCGTCAGGCTGGGCGCGCCCCGCAGCGGTCGCCAGGTGAGACCGGCCGGTTGTGCCGTGGCCGCGGCTTCTCCGGCCGGGGCGAGCGTGACCCCGTCGTGCAGGTCGCGCTGCGACATGTCGAAAGAGACTGCCGGCGTGTGCAATCGGGGCTGTGGCCGGGTGTCTCGGAACAGTGCGGACAGCTGATCGTGGACCACGGGGTTGGCCGCACGGTCCGGGAGCCGCAGCGGATAGGCGGCCGCGTCGGCGATCTCGATCTCCGGCTGCTCGGCCAGCGGATGGTGCTGCGCCAGCTGGACCCCGACGCGCATACGCCGCAGCAGTAACCGGCGCACGCCACGGCCCGGCTGTTCACCGCGGGTGATCCCGGCGTCGATGCGGCCGTCGGCGACCGCGGGGGAGATCTCCGGTGTCGCCATCGGGACCGCGCCGACCTCGAGTCCGGTGTTGCCGCGCATCAACCTGTCCACCAGCGCCGGCACCGTCTCTGCCCCCGCGCTGAGGCTGTATCCGATGCGGGCCGTGCCCAGGTCACCGGCCGCCGCGCTCCTGGCGGTGTCCCACGCCCGGTCCAGCGCCGCCAGCGCGGGCGGCGCGGACTCCGCCAAAGCCGCACCGGCCGTGGTCAATTCGACGCTGCGTGTGGTGCGGACCAGCAGGGCCGTACCGAGTTCCGCCTCCAATCGGCGCATCCGGGCGCTGAGCGCGGGCTGTGCGATACCGATCCGTGCGGCCGCGCGGGTGAAGTTCAACTCCTCCGCCAGCACCAGGAAGTACCGCAGGCTCACCGTGTCCGGCGCCACGTGCCCTCCCTGCCGATTGATAACGATCCGTTCTGAGCCTATCCCGCACCGGTCTTTCCCTCGACCGCATATCGAGCCCTAACCTGCGCCTATGGCGATTCCCCTGACCGCAGTAACCGTCTCTGGAATCCGTCGGTCCTGAGTGTCGATTCGAAGTGGGACGTGTTCGGCCCACGA
Source organism: Streptomyces sp. NPDC028635 (assembly GCF_040637635.1). Lineage (NCBI taxonomy): Bacteria > Bacillati > Actinomycetota > Actinomycetes > Kitasatosporales > Streptomycetaceae > Streptomyces > Streptomyces sp. NPDC028635. Next base: position 113,369 of record NZ_JBEZWX010000021.1, read on the forward strand.
CAGGAGGTTTCATGGCCAAGGGCTACTGGGTCAGTGTCTACCCCGCCATGTCCGACCCTGAGGGGCTGACCGCCTACGACAAGCTGGCCGGCCCGGCTGTCCAGGCTGGGGGCGGGCGTGTCCTGTCCCGCAGCCCGTCCCGTGGCGGTCGAGTCGTCGCTCATGAGGCCGGGATCGCGCAACGCGTCGTTCTGATCGAGTTCGACAGCTTTGAACAGGCCGTCGCGGCATACGAGAGCGAGGCATACCAGAAGGCGCTGCTGGCCCTCCCCGATGGCGCCGAGCGCGACTTCCGCATCGTCGAAGGCAACGACTGACCGTCGGGCTCAGCGCTCACTGAGCATCCGTCACCTGATAGGCACGCGGCGCTGAACGACGACTGGAGCGCCGCCGTCCACGAGTACCAGCAGGCCCCGATGACGCAGCGCTACCTGGACGCCGGTCGGGCGATCCCGCAACGCGGCTGCGCATGGGGCGCTATGGGGTCAGGTGGCGGAGTTCGTTGTCGTACAGCTCGGCCGGGTCGAGGCCCATGCCGGTGAAGTGGCCTGCCAGTTCCAGGGAGAGGATCCCGTGCAGCCGGGTCCAGAAGTGCAGGGCGCGGCGCAGGGCGGCCGGCTGCGCGGGGTGGCCGGCTGCCCAGTCACGGTGCCGGGCGAGATGAGTCTCCAGGCGGGCGTCGGGGTGGCCGTCGTCCGTGCCGGGCGCGGCGTCGCCGGCCGGGTGGGCGGCGGCGTCCAGGAGGGCTTCCATGATCTCGGATGCGATGGCGGTGATGTCGTCGGGTGCCCGATAGCCGGGGACGGGTGTGCCGTAGATGAGGAAGTAGCGCTGGGCGTCCTGCAGTGCCCAGGCCCGCAGCGCACGCCCGAGTCCGGCGAGATCGGCGCCTGAGGCGGCTTCGGAGCGCACGGTGTCCGCGAGGCTGCGGTAGGCGTCCCGGATCAGCTCGGTGATCAGCTCGTCCCGGCCGGCGAAGTACCGGTAGAGCGCGGGACCGCTCATGCCCATCTGCTTGGCGATGGCGTTCAGGGAGAGTCCCGGTGCCCCGGCGGCGGCGATCTGCTCCCAGGCGCGCTCTTTGATCTCGGCCCGGACCTGGGCGCGGTAGCGCTCGCGGGGGGTCTCCCTGCCGACGGTGGACATGTTCGTCCTCTCTCCTGTGTGGTGCGCCGGCTCGCGGAGGCCGGACGGGCGGCTGGCTGACCCGCGAGTTAGACCCTATTACGAACGCTCTTGACTGTCACTCCCGAGCTTGGTTATAACTTCTAACGAACGAACCACCGGCTAACTGAGCTGGTGGGAGTCGAGGGAGGAACGTCATGAGTGCTGCAGCGATGGTGGAAGTCGTGCTGCCGGGCAAGGTCGAGCCGGACGGGCTCGTGGTGCGGCAGGGGGTCGTGCCGACCGCCGGCCCGGGTCAGGTCGTCGTCCGGATGGAGGCGACCGGTGTCTCCTTCGCCGAGCAGCAGATGCGCCGCGGCCGGTACTACGACCAGCCGCCCTTCCCGTTCGTCCCCGGCTACGACCTGGTCGGCACCGTCATGGCGACCGGTGACGGCGTCGCACCCGGCCTCACCGGAACCCGGGTGGCCGCACTGCTCAAGGTCGGCGGATGGGCCACTCATGTGCTCGTCGACGCCGCCGACCTGGTACCGGTCCCCGACGGAATCGGCGCGGCGCAGGCGGAGACCGTGGTGATCAACGGCATCACGGCCTGGCAGATGCTGCACCGCAAGGCCCGCGTGCGCGCCGGGCAGACCGTCCTGGTGCATGGCGCGAACGGGGGAGTCGGCTCGGTGCTGGTGCAACTCGCCCACACCACGGGCGTCCACGTGATCGGCACCGCATCCGCGCGCCACCATGCCGCCCTGCGCGAAGCGGGAGTGACACCGATCGACTACCGCACCGAGGACATCCCCGCCCGCGTCCGCGAACTCGCCCCCGGCGGCGTCGACGCCGTCTTCGACCACGTCGGCGGCCGCAGCGTCATCGACTCCTGGCGCCTCCTCGCCCCCGGCGGCACGCTCGTCTCCTACGGCAGTGCCTCCACTCGCGACGACACCGGCTCCAAGCAGTGGCCCGTCCTCAGACTTCTGGGCCGCGTGTGGCTGTGGAACGCCCTGCCCAACCGCCGCCGAGCCTACTTCTTCAACGTGTGGGCCGGCCGCGCCCTGAGCCGCGACCGCTTCAGGGCCCGCCTGCGCGCCGACCTCACCGAGGTCTTCGCCGCCCTGCACCGCGGTGACATCACCCCTGTCATCGCCGCCCAACTGCCTCTGGCCCGCATCGATGAAGCCCTGCGCCTGGCCGAGTCCGGAACGGTCAGCGGCAAGATCGTCCTCGTGCCGTAATCACGCCCCACCCGCACCCCCACCCGCAGCCGACGTCCCGTACCCGTCACCGCCTCCACACCATCGACTCGGCCAGGCGAGTGCCGGAAGACGACGGTGCCGCTGGACGTTGGCAGCAGGTATGAGGATCGGCGAAGCATCCAGAGTCAGCGGTGTGAGTGCGAGATCGTTGCGGCACTACGAGGACGAGGGCTTGATCGTCCCCGGCCGTTTCGGCAACGGGTTCCGCGACTACTGCCAGTCCACGATCGACCGGGTTCTCGTCATCCGCTCGCTGCTGGAGTCCGGGCTGCCCGTGCGGTTGATCAGGGATGTCCTGCCCAGCCTCACCGGCGGATCCCCTACCGGAACCGATGCTGTGTGCGCGGAGTTTCTGCACGAGGTACAGAGCTATCGCGATCGGCTCGCCGCCCGCATCGCCGTTCTCAGCGATCAGCAGGCAGCACTCGACACTTACCTCCGCGAAGCCCGCCGCACTGATCTCTGACCGTCACTTGACCTTGACGCAAGTGTCAGCTTTCTACGTTCGGTGCATGGAGATCGACGAGCAGCACAGCGCCGAGCAGACGATACGAGCACTGGTCCAGCGATCGCACAGGGGACCGAAGGATCTGACCCTCGCGACCGATCATCGCCGGCCCACCCCGGGACCCGGCGAGTATCTGATCCGCGTCGGGGCCGCCGGGGTCAACTTCGCCGATGTGATGCAGACTTATGGAACCTACGGAGGGGGCCCGCAGGCGCCGTATGTGGCGGGTTTCGAGGCGGCCGGCGAGATCGTGGGCGTCGGCCCGGACGTCGGCAGCCCCCTCCAGCTCGGCACCCATGTCGTCGGAACCGGTCCGGGCGCCTTCGCGCAGTACATGACGATGCCGGCCGCGGGCGTACTGCCCGTGCCGTCCGGCTGGAGCGATGCCGAAGCTCTCGGTCTGGTGCTGAACTGGGCCACTGCCTTGGCAGCACTGAAGACCCTGGGCGAGATCAAGGCGGGCGACGTGGTGCTCGTCCACGCAGCGGCCGGGGGAGTGGGGCAGGCAGCCGTCCGGCTCGCCCGCCACTACGGTGCGCGGGTGATCGCCACGGCGTCACCCGCGAAGCACGACACCGTCAGAGCACTCGGTGCCGACGCGGTTCTCGACAGCCTGCGCCCCGACCTGCCGCAGGAGATCATCCGCCTGACCGGCGGGGTCGATCTGGTCCTGGAATCGGTGGGACGGGCCACGTTCAGGACCAGCCTGTCGGTCACCAAGCCCTTCACCGGACGCGTCATCGTGTACGGCGCGGCATCCGGCGACGCGACCTTGACCACGCATGACCTGGTGTTCACCCACCAGGTCCAGGTCAAGGGGCTGCACATCGGTGCCCTGGCGGTCGCAGCCCCGTCCCTCTACCAGGCCTTGCTCGCCGAGATCGAGGCCCTCATCGCCCAGGGTGTGTACCCGCCCGGTACCCCCCGGATTCACCCCCTGGCCGAGGGAGCCAAGGTGCTGGAGCAACTCGCAGCGGGCCACACCCGGGGCAAGCACGCCCTCGACCCCTGGCGTTAGGAACGCCTCTGGAGCCATCATCCGGAGACGCAGCCTCAGCACGTGCCGCGTTGCGGCGCCCGGTTGCCGAGCCGGACGCCGCAACCGTTCAGGTCAGGCCGACACGGTGACTGCTCCGCCGAGGTGCCGGGCGAAGAACCGGACCGCGCTGTCTGCCTCGTACCTGGGCAGCTCCTTGTGCCTGCCCGAGTTCACGTGCAACGACTTCTCCTTCGAGGCGAAGGCGTCGAACAGCGCGAGACCCTCCTCGCGCGAGATGTGCTCGTCGTCCCACTGCAGGTCGAACTCGGTCGGGATGGTGATCTGCTTCGCCTTCTCGGCCAGGACATCGGGCCAGTGCTGGCCGAAGACCGCGGCCGAGATTCTGGGCTCTACCGCCACGAACGGGATGCCGATCGCGGTGCCCATGTTGATGCCCCAGAAGCCCACCGGCCCCTCGGTGCCGATCTCCGGGAGGTCCTGGAGGGCGTTCAGCAGCGCCCGGTACTCGGGCACGGCCAGCTCCGCCAGGTGGTCGTTGTAGCGCACGACGATCGGGCCTTCCGGCTCGCCCGCCGCCCGTGCCGCGAACAGGGCGGCGATCTCCGCCTCGTCGTGCGCTGTGCGAGGCCGGTCGCCGTGACCGGGCGCGTCGAGGACGGCGACGTGGAAACCGCAGCCGGCCACAAGGAGCCGTGCGCGGCCGGACATCGCCGAGTGCTTCTTGTGGTTGCCGCCGCCGTGGGCCATCAGGACCAGGGGCGCGCGGTCGGCTGCGGGGGAGGCCGGCGACCAGAGGACGCCGGGGACACCACCGACGGTGAAGTCGCGCTCGAGTACGCCGCTCGACGACGACGTGGAGGTGAACTGCAGAGAAGTCATGGGGTGTTGCCCTTCAGGAGTGCCTTGCTGTCGAGGCGCTCCTGGCGACACCTACGTCAATCGCCCAACCGTGACGCGAGGGGGAGCACCCACAGGGATACAGCGTTCATGGGTCTCACCTCCTCGGGCGGCTTCACGGTCGAGAGGAAGCTACCAGCCCGATGATCACCCCTCAACTCCATTCTCGGGCCAGGCCATCACGACTTCAGGCAGCAACAGGGAGTGGTCCGTCGTCGGCCGCGGTGGCCCGTATCCGCGCCGGCTCAGCTCGTTGGGGTGGCCGCTCCCGTTCGAGGTCCTCCCGTAGGGCTGGTTGTCCATAAAGGAGTGCCTACGGCCAGACGTGGCTACCCGATCGATGTCCCCGTGGTGTCGGTGGCCGGGGCGTCCCGGCGCACGGTGGTCGCCTCGGTCGGCGTCCAGCTTTCCCCGGCCTCGGCGGCGACGGTGGTGTCCGGTGTGCCGTGGGCGTCGGTGTAGGGGAGCGTGGCGAGGCGGCGGGTGGGCGGCAGGGTGGCGTACTCCTCGATGAGGTCCCGCGCGTCCTGCGCAAGACGCGGCGGGCCGGTGCGCTCCGCCGCGACGTCCGGTGCCAGCGCGGCCGCCACCTCGGCCGGGGTGGGCCGGTCGGCGGGCCGGCGTGCGAAGCATGCGCGCACCACCGCCTCCAGCCCGCCGGGCATCCCGTCGAGGTCGGGCGTGCCGAACCGGATGCGCCGCACGACGCTCACCATGTCGTCGCCCGGCCAGGGCGAGCGCCCCAGTGCGAGCCGGGCCAGCAGCGTGCCGAGCGAGAACACGTCACTGGCCGGGGTGAACACCGCGTCCCCTTCGAGCTGTTCGGGTGAGGCATAGGCGTACGTCCCGATGAAGCCCTGGCGCGGTTCGGTCAGGTGGGTGATCTGGGCGATGCCGAAGTCGATGACGCGCGGACCGTCCTCCGTCAGCAGGACGTTGCCGGGCTTGAGGTCGAGGTGGACGATGCCCTGCGCGTGGATCGCCGTCAGGGCCGAGGCGATGCCCGCGCCCAGCACCCGGACCGTCTCCTCGTCCAACGGCCCGCACCGCTCGGCGAGTTCCTGCAGCGACGGCGCCGCCACGTACGGCACCGCGAGCCACGGCGTGACGGCGTCGGTGTCGGCGGCGATCACCGGCACGGTGAACCGTCCGCTGACCCGCAACGCGGCCTGCACCTCGTGCGCGAAGCCCTGCCGGATCTGCGTCACGGCGGCGTGCTTGGCGTGCAGCGTCTTGACGGCGACGAGGATCCCGTCCGGGTCCTGGCACAGGTACACCCGCCCGAAGCCGCCCTGCCCGACGGCCTCCAGCACCTCGTACGGCCCGAAGACCGCCGGATCGTCCGCCGCGCGGGACGGCCGCGCCCGCTTCAGCTCGAACCAGTCCCCGATCGCCGCAGCCCCCGGACGGAACGCGAGACGCCGGCCCTGCGCCCGTCCGGCACCGGACAGCGACGTGCCCCCACCCGGCTCCGCCCCGTCCTGCTCCTCCTCGACGACGACCGAGGCCTCGATGAGTTCACCGCCATCGCGAACGGCGTACGCCTGCACGTGGACGGTGTCGGCGCTTTCGCGGGAGACGTACACGCCGAGCAGCCGCAGCCGCTCGCACAGCGCGATGTCGTCGGGTGCGGGGCGCCGGTCGGCACGTGCGAAGTAGAGGGCGACGGGACGCTGCCCCCGCTCCGACAGCTGCCGGAACGCCTCGGCCCACTCCTCCTCGGTCACCTCGTGCGGGCCCGGCCCGCCGGAGCGGTGACGGATCGCGGTCAGATGGGTGGCGTACGTGCCGTCATCCGGGCGGGACAGCACTCCGAAGGCGGTGTCCGGCGCGGCCTCCACCTCGGAGGCCATCCGCGTGCCCACGCCGCGCCCGATGCGCAGGAACGTCTCCTGGGCGGCCCGCAGCAGATTCTGCCGCTGCTCGGCGAGTTGCTCGTATTCCGCGGTACCGGGCCCTTCTCCCCGGGACTCCATGCAGGTGAGCACGTGCCGGAAGGCCTCGGCCGCCGCCGCCCACTCCTGGGCCCGGACGGCGGCCAGTGCCTGCAACTTGCGCGCGTTGTACGTCTGTTCGCTCGACGCCCCGTACAACTGCGCACTGCGCTCCGCGACATGCCCGTACATCCGCATCGCCCGCCCCGGGTCACCGGACCGCTCGACCTCCCGCGCGGCGGTCAGCAGGTCCTCTACGCCCTCGTGGCCGCGCTCGTACCCGAAGGGCAGTTCGCCGGCGAGCGCGGCGTAGCGCTGCCTCGCGATGGAGGCCAGCAGATGGTCCCGGCCGAGCGTGTCCTCCGCCGTCTGCAGCATCAGGGTGTACGTGCGCAGTGCGGAAGCAGTGTCGCCGCCCTCCTGCTGCCAGTGGCCCACGTTGCACAGCAGTTCCAGGGAGGTCTCGACCTGCCCGGAGGCCTCTGCCGCGCGGTACTGCTCCTGGTAGCGGCGCGCCGCTTCCTCGTGCCGTCCGGCCCGCCCGTGCCAGTGAGCGAGCTGGTGCCGGGCCAGCGCGGTGTCCGCGTGGTCGGCTCCTTGGGCGGCCACCCGGTCGGCGAGAAGCCGTTCGAACATCCTGACGGCGCCTTCCGGGTCCCCCGACTCGCCTGTCCAGTGCGCCAGTTGGTGCCGTAATGCGAGTGTCGTGGAGTCGTCGCGGCCCAGGGAACCCTCGGCGGTCCGCACGAGCTGACCGAACAGGAGGACCGCGACGTCCGGGCGTCCGCTCGCCCCGGCGGCCTCGGCCTCGGCGATCTCACCGCCCAGAAGGCCGAGTATCCGCTCGCCCCCACCACGCGCCGCCCGCTCCCTGTCCCGACGTCGCTTCCACAGCGCCACAGCCCCTCCTCAAGTCGGCCCGCCCACGGTCGACCAGGGCCCGCCCGGCCGTCAACCCCGACCCGATGCAGGGCGATGCCGCATACCCGTCGACGGACAGGACCCGGAGCGGGGTGAGAAGCGAGTAGCCGGGCACCCTCAGCCGATGACCGCGCCCTGACAGCGGACCTCGTCACGGACGAAGCCGTGTGTTCGGCTCAGCCGGGCAGCTCGGTGTGCAGGCGGATCGTGGTTCCCTCGCCAGGTGTGGAGCGGATCTCGACGAGGTCGCAGAGCTGGTGCACGAGCCACAGGCCGCGTCCGCCGACCTGTGTGCGGGTCGGCCGGGAACGGCCCACGAGAGGATCCGCGATGTAGCCGGCGTCACGGAACTCGCACACCAGGCGATGGTCTTCGCTCCAGGTCCGCAGGACGCCCTGGCCACCTCCGTGGCGGATGCTGTTGGCGGCCACCTCCGTGGCGGCCAGGTGCAGCTCGCGCAGCCGGCGCCCGCTCAGCCCGAGGGGTTCCGCGCAGGTGGCGATCTTCTCCCGCAGCGCGGGCAGGTCACCGCTGGTGTACACGAACTCCTCGTAGGGGTCGCAAGGGTGGTTCAGCGGGCTGAAGTCGAACGGAGCCTGCGGGTCGTAGGCGGTGTTCGGCTCGCTGCGTCCGGCCGTGCGGATGGCGGGGTGGCACCGGGCCATCCGCTCCAGCTGGGCCTTTTCGCTCGCGATGTCGTACGGACACAGCAGCCACCAGGCCGGGCCGTCGGCGAACGCCCTGTTGAGCAGCCACTCGTGGTAGCGCAGCTCTTCCCGCTCCGCCCGGGAGCGAGCCTCCTCCCAGGGTGACTCGCCGATCCCGCGCACCGGGCGCCCCTGGGCCGCGTGTTCGTTGATCCACTCCTGCCAGGCTCCGATGAGCCGGCCCGGGCGGCGGGCCACCGTGGTGGTGTCGACGTAGCGCACCGCCCCGTCGTCGTGAATCTCGGCGCGCAGCAGGTTCGCCTTGTTCTCAGGGACGGCGACCACGACGGCTTCACCGCCGTCGAGGGCCTCGCGGATGAAGCCGACGGTGCCTTCGAGGAACTCTTCACTGCCGCGGTACGGGTACAGCTCGTGCCGGTACCCGTCGCCCGGGGGTGCGGGCGCGATACGGGGCTCGGAGGAGGTCATGGCGCCATCACCACCGGAACGGAAGGATCTGCGAGGCCGGACAGTTCCCAGGCCAGGCGTACGGTCTCATTCGTCCCCTCGAGCACGACTTTGCGGCCCGGCAGGAACCCGGCCGCGTCAGCGACGGCGCTCATCCCGGCGGCGTCGAGGAAGTCCAGGGCGTGGCACAGCAGCCGCACGGTTGCCGTCTGCCGGAGCAACGTGCGCAGAATGGCGCCGAAGGCCGGGGCGCCGTCGGCATCGATGACCCCGTTCACCGTCCAGCCGTCCTTTCCCGTCCGGTACACCTGGAATGAGGGTGACGCCGGACGGCTGCCCAGGTGGTGGGGGTGTACGCACCTGACTTCTTCCAGTGCAGAAGCGTCCCAGCCGCCGCCCTGATAGGCGCACACCACCAGAGCACCGCTGTCGGCCGCGAACTCCTCCAGGTCCAGCTCGCTGCGCAGCAGCCGCTCCGGCCCCGCGGCGGAGCGGTCGGACGTCACGTGGTGGAGCACGCGCAGCGCGCGGTAGCCCTCACGCTTGGCACTGGCCGCCTCTCGCCGTACAGCGGCGAGAAGAGAGTCCTGCAGGCGGCCGGGGTCGAGCACCAGGGACACGAAATCACTCGTGGTCTGCGCGAGCGGGGAGACGATCACGACCTTGTCGCCGAAGAGGGCCCCGTCCGCCACGAAGGCTCGGCTGCGGTCCATCACGTCGTCCGCAGGATCCAGCACCTGACAGACATGATCACCACCGCCGACCTCGTCGAGTGTCGCCAACGTGCGCGTCGCTCTCACCGCTGCCTCCCCTCGCCTCGCATGCCCACCCTAACGACCGGCACACCACCCGACCTCCTCCTGGGCCCACAGCACGGCCGGACCCGACAATGTCGGTCGGCCTCGTGAGCGGCCTGCCCTGAGGGCACACCTGACCGCGACGGCTGCGGGCGTTGATCCCTTGGCAGCGTAGTGCCACGGCCGGCAGCCGGGCCGCACCAAGCGGCCCACAGGAGGCATCTCTCGGCGGGATGTGGCGGCCGTGGCGAACATGGGACGGCGGGTTCTGTTCACCACGGGCCAGACCTCGATTGCCCAGGCGTGGTGGGCCTTGCCCGGCCGGAAGAGACCCTGCGGGCAGAGGTGCAGAAGCCGCAGGCCCCAGGAAGCGGGCAGGGGTGCAGAAGCCGCAGGCCCAGGAAGTCTCCCCGGGCCCGGATCGTGGCGGCCGTGAGCCTGGCCGACGATCCGCTCGGGGGCGGTGCCCGGGCAGGCCGGTTACCCCGGGCCGGCGCAGGCCTCCGCCTCCGCCAGGTACCGCGCCACCGGCCCCAGTGTCAGCATCCCGCTCGCCCCGCCCGCATGCTCGGTGCGGGCGTCGCGCAGAGCCGTTGCGGCGCGGGCGGCGACCGGGCGCTCGCCGAGGCGGGCGGCGGCGTGGGCGGTCAGGCACCAGAGTGCCTCCTGCAGGTGATCAGGAGGTGGTTCGGGTGCCATGGCCAGGGCGGTTCGGGCCTCCTCGATCCGGTTCTGGGCGAGCAGCACCAGGGGGTGCGTCCAGGGGCGGTAGGGGCCCCAGTCGAGGGCGGGATCGGTGGGCGCGGGACGGCCGTGCAGGAGCCGAAGGCCCAGGAGGGCGAGGGCGAACAGGCCCCGGTGCAGCCCCGGCATGCCCCCGGTCGCGGCGAGAGCGTCCTCGGCGGCGCGGTAGTGCGCGGCGGCCGTGGCGGCGGTCGGCCCGCCCGGTTCGGTACTGCGGGCGGCTGTGGCCCGGGCCCGGAACCAGGCGGTGAGGACGGGGACGAGAGAGGCTTCGGTGCTCACGGCGATCTGTTCGGCGGCCTCGGCGTGTGCGGTCGCGGCGTCGAGGTCGCCGAGAGCGGAGGCGGACTGCAGGCGGATGAGGTGGCCGAGCACGGCGAAGTTCGGCAGCTCGTGCCGGGTGGCCAGGTCGAGGATCTCGGACCCGGTCACATCCCGGGCCGCCGCGAGTCCGGGCCGGGTGAAGGACTGGAGGAACACGCCGTTGAGGGCGAACACCAGCAGGGCGGGATCGCCCAGGTCCCGGGCCAGCGCCTCGGCCTCGCGCGCCGCCTGTCGGGCTCGCCCGCGTTCGGTGGCGGACAGATCGGCGCTGCGGCTCTCGATGGCGACGGTGGCCAGCAGGCGGGCGCGCAGTGCGCCGTCGTCGCGGCGGCCGAGCGCGGTGAGCGTACGCTCGGCC